>JAOUHD010000166.1 GCA_029865345.1 Nitrospira sp. | reverse complement strand
TGGGACCAAGCAATCTTTTGGTCAGCGATGCTTTGCCAATGTCTGCCCCAAGTTTGTCCTCCTTAGCCTTTAACGAGTTTCGACTGGCATTTGGACCTGATGGTGTGGCGGGAGGAGTTTCTGGAGTTGTGACCTCGTTAACCGCGGTTCCTTTGCCGGCGGCTGTGCTTCTGTTCAGCGCTGGTCTGATTTCGCTGGTAGGGCTGGGAGCGGGAGGGTTAAGAAATCTCCACGGGGCGAAGGCGTAATTACAAACCTCCCTTTTGACGACTGGGGCTTGATACCCATCACGGGGTATCAAGCCCGTTCGTTCTTCAAAATCAATCGACAGATCGACGGGTACCGTAGATAATCAGGTTTCGCCCCACTCTTCAGGACCGACGTAGTTCGTTTGACTCATTCCTCATCATCGCGTGAGTGACTCTGTCGTATGACTAGCAATCGCTCTCTTCTCTTCACTTCAGCCCTAGTCGTGGCGCTATTGGGCTACATGTATGCGGACAGTCTTGTCTTCTTGTTCAGCCGCTGGGTGGGCACCGAAGATTCTAGCCACGGAGTCTTTGTGCCATTCATTAGTGGGTATTTGATTTGGCAAGCCAGGCTCCGGCTCAGCCAGGTTTCGAGGGAAAAGTCATGGTTGGGTCTTGCGGTCATCGCGCTGGGTCTCATGCTCTATGTGGTTGGGGAATTGTCCACACTGTTTATCGTTCTCCATTTCTCTTTGTGGATAGTGATCGTTGGATTGGCCATCACCCTGCTTGGGATTCGCGGGGCGAAGGTCATCGCGTTTCCTCTCGGCTATCTCCTGACCGCCATCCCGCTCCCGACGTTTATCAATGCGAATCTGTCGAGCCAGCTTCAACTGTGGTCATCATCGCTCGGTGTTGGCTGCTTGCAGCTCGTCGGCGTGATGGCATTTCGAGAGGGCAATGTTATTGATCTTGGACCAGTGCAGCTGCAAGTCGTCGAAGCTTGTAGCGGGATTCGATACCTTCTTCCACTGACTTCTCTCGCGCTTCTCTGCGCGTATTTATTCAAAGATCGGATGTGGAAACGAGTGGTCCTCGTGCTGTCAGCCATCCCGATTTCCATCCTGATTAATGGCTTTCGGATCGGCATGATTGGGGTTTTAGTCGAACTCTACGGGAAGGGAGCCGCGGAAGGTTTCTACCATCTCTTTGAGGGATGGGTGATCTTTATGGTGAGCCTCGGACTGTTGATCCTAGAAATGGAACTGTTGGGAAGGGTTGGGACATCAAGAGTCGGGAAGCCATTTCTCGAACAATTTACCTGGAGGGAGCGATCAGAAGATAACAACCATCCAGCCGTGCCCAGCGTTCCATGCCGAATGCAATCGGCTTCGGGCCGGGCCTATCTGTGTAGTGTAGCCTTGCTCGCGCCATTTACTCTTTTCTCGACTGTGGTTGTGGATCGTGAAGAAATAGTTCCTCCGCGAACGGCATTCGTCGACTTTCCAATGCTGATCGATGGGTGGCAAGGCGCACCCTTTGCTCTGGAACAACAATACATTGATGCTCTGCGCTTTGACGATTATGTGCTGGCCGACTACCGGTCCGACAAGGAACAGCCGGTGAATTTCTACGCTGCCTACTACCGATCACAACGGAAGGGGCAATCGGCGCATTCACCTCAAAGCTGTCTGCCTGGTGGGGGATGGGAGATCGCGTCTCTGACGCAACGAGACCTGCCGATGTCGCAGGGCATGATGCAGCCGCTCAGCGTCAATCGGGTGGTTATTCAGAAAGGGGATCAGAAGCAAATCGTCTTGTACTGGTTCAAGCAACGCGAGCGACATCTCACCAATGAATACATGGTCAAGGTCTACTTATTGTGGGATGCTTTTTCTCGGCAACGAACTGACGGGGCTCTTGTGAGATTGGCCTCGTTGGTTGGTCCGGGGGAATCTGAGTTCACAGTTGACCAACGGCTTCAGGAGTTCGCGGTTGTAGCCGGGCGGGAATTGACGAGGTTCGTGCCAGACTGAATCGCTGTGAGTAAGGCGTTGAGAGTGTATCTATGGTGAACGAGCTGTTTTTTAGTTCCATGACCGCCTTGCTTGTGTGCATGGCGCTGATTCCGCTCCTGCGACTCATGGCGGCGCGGTTGCAGATCATGGATCAGCCTGGAGGGCGGAAAGTTCACGAACATCCGGTTCCACGGATTGGCGGGATTGCTTTCGCTGTTGGCGCCTGCGCGTCGATCGCCTGGTGGGGCGAGAAAGATGCGGTCACGCTGTCGGTTCTGCTGGGCTGTGTGATCATCGTGGCGTTCGGGGTCTGGGACGACCGCGTCGATCTTAGCTATCGAAGCAAACTCGTTGGCCAGCTGTTCGCCGCCCTTGCCGTTGTGTTAGGTGGGGATATTTGGTTTACCACTCTTCCGTTTCTCCCTGATGTGGAGGTGCCGGCATGGGCCGGGATGTGTGTCACCGTTCTGTTTCTTATCGGTGTCTCCAACGCTGTCAATCTGACGGACGGGTTGGATGGGTTAGCTGGTGGGCTGTCGTTCCTGACTCTATCTGGGATTGCCTATTTGGCCTATCTTTCCAATGATTCGACTGTCTTGTTTTTGACGGTCCCATTTCTTGGCGGGCTTTTGGGATTCCTACGCTACAACACCTATCCGGCTCGCATCTTTATGGGAGATGGCGGCAGCCAATTGTTGGGCTTCATCATGGGCGTGCTGGCCGTTCTGTTGACGGATTCGTCACATGGTCCGTTCACTCCCAGCCTCGCATTCTTTCTGTTGGGGTTGCCATTTCTGGACACGCTCGGCGTGACGGGACAGCGGTTGGCAGAAGGCCGTTCTCCATTCGTCGGCGACCGGGCGCACATTCACCATAAACTGCTTCGCTTTGGATTCACACACTATGAGGCCGTGACCGTCATCTATGTGATTCAGGCAAGCATGTTGAGCTTGGCCTATGTCCTACGATGGCAGTCTGAGCTGGTTATCCTAGTACTCTATCTCACGATTGCGGGATCGGTCTTGATGTTGTTCATCGCCGCAGGGCGAGGACTGCTACCCAGTCTCACGGCACAAAGTGGTCATTTCCTCTCGAATGTGGTTGTGAGGCGAGTGATGAGTGGTCCGTGGCTGACGGATCTACCCATGCGATTTCTGGCCGTGACGGTGCCATGTTTCCTCATTGTGCTGGTATTTGTCCCATTGAATGTGCCGGCCGATGTTGGGTACCTCTCGATCGTCATTTTTGGGATTGTGTTACTCGGCCTCTCCCTCTCTCCTCGGGTTGCGCCGTACTTTGTTCGTGGTGGGCTCTATGTCGGGACGACTTTTCTCCTCTATGTCTGTGAAGCGTCACGATATCAATCCATGTCCGCTGTTGCGATGCTCCACAACACATTCTTTGTCGTGGTTGCCGTGATGGTCATCTTGAGTCTCCGGTTCAATGAGGAGAATCGCTTTCAAACCACACCGCTCGATTATCTGATGGTGTTCTTGGCGGTGACTTTCCCGCTGCTTCCGGAAGTGAGCGCCGATATTGCGCATCTGGGTGTCTTCGCCGCCAAGCTGATGGTGCTCTTCTTTTCTTTTGAGTTGCTGTTCCATGCTTTTGCCAACCGTGTCCGACAGCTTGGTCTTGTATCGCTCTGGATTCTGTTCGGGCTCGGAATTCGGATTTTGTTGTAGCAAGACGAGTTACGTAATAACCTAGGCTTATGAGTGTACCCTTTTTGTACAGCAGTAGTTGGGAGATGTTTGGCATGCGTGTGATGAGCGGAATCATTCTTCTGGCCGCCGTCACACTGACGGCGTGCGGTGGTCCTGAGGAACGAAAAGCAAAGTACTTTGCCAAGGCGAATGAGTACATAGATGCAGCCAACTATCCCAAGGCCCGGGTCGCCCTGAGAAACGTGCTGAAGATCGATCCCAAAGACGCGGAGGCCTACTATCTCTTTGCTCAAGTCGAAGAAAAAGAGAAAAACTGGCGCAATGCTGTTCAGCTGTATCAGGAGGCTGTGCGCCTGGTCCCCGATCATGCGGCCGCCCTCATTACTCTGGCGAAGTACTATCTTGAAGCGAGACTGACGGAGCAGGTGGTTCAAGCAGCGGACACGGTGCTCAAAAGCAATCCTCGCCATCCGCAGGCCAGTGCGCTGAAGATTGCGGCCCAGGCCGTAACGGAAGCAGCGATTCCTTCGGTCATTCCCAACGCGGAGGCACTGGCGAAGGAGTTTCCAACAGAACCAGATGTCGCCATCCTACTCGCAACATTGTACGGCCAACAACGGCGCTATCGGGAAGCGGAGACGACGTTGAGGCGTGCCCTTGACTCCCATCCGAGGGATCTGGATCTTTTGAATAATTTGAGCAGGATCTTGACGCAAGCCAACAATATGGCCGGTTCCGAGACTGTTATGCGGTTGATGGTCGCGGCTGAACCGACATCCATTGATCATCGGGTAAGACTTGCCCGCTTCTATGTCGGACAGGGGGCGCAGAATAAAGCGGAAGCTGTGTTGCGAGAGGCAATCGCACTGGATCCAAACAGCGAACAGCGGAGGATCATGCTCGCGGAGTTGTTTGTGAACACAAAAGATGTGGCCGCTGCCGAACAGGTGCTTCTTGATGCGGCGGAGCAAATCCCGCATTCAACCCACATCCAATTCGGGCTCAGTGCGCTCTACAGAAAGACCGGACAGGACCTCAAGGCTCGTCAGCGCTACGCACTATTGGTCAAGGAGTACACAGACAAACCTGTCGGCCTGGAAGCCAAGGTCAAACTGGCAGAGATGGATTTTGTGGAGGGAAAGCAGGTTGACGCGGAACGTCAGGTGCAGGAGGTGTTGAAGGCTAACCCTCGCTCATCGGACGGACTGATTCTTACAGGACGTATGGCATTGGCCAGACGAAACGGAAAAGAAGCGGTGCAGGCGTTTCGCACCGTTTTGCACGATCAGCCAGAGTTGGCCACGATTCACTATCTCCTTGGCCAGGCCTATCAGTTGACCGGAGACATGAATCTTGCGAAAGACAGTTTTGAGCGAGCGGTCGCTCTGTATCCAGACCAGATGGATGCGAAACGGTCTCTTGCCGTTCTTGAGAGCAAGAGCGGCCGTTACCAACAGGCGCGTATTCGTCTCGACGACTTGCTGAAACAGCGTCCCGATGATGTGATCGCTCTCGATATGCTGATGACATTGGATCTGGTGACGAAGAACTGGCAGGGGGCGGAACAGACGCTGACACGGCTTCGTCAGATCTCCACCGGCAGTAATTCTACGGCTTTATTGGCCGAAGGGCGGTTTTATGAGGCCCAGCGTCGTCTGAGGGAGGCAAGTCGAGTCTACGAGCGTGCAGTGGCACTGGCTCCGAACGAACCAGAGCCGCTGCTGTCTCTCGTGAAGGTGGAGGTGGCGTTGGGACAGGCGATACAGTCCAGAACCCGTCTGGAAGCCCTGCTCCTTTCTCACAAGGACCATCCATTCGCACATGGATTGCTGGGGGAGGTCTTGGCCCTCACACGAGAGTATGAAGGGGCAGTACTCCACTATCGGGAGGCCGTACGAGTAAATCCAAAGTGGATGACGCCCTGGCTCAACTGGGCCATGTTGTCGCTGTCCCAGAAGAAACCGGATATAGCCGTACAGGTTCTAGAAGAAGGGCTCAAGGCCAACCCTGAGAGTGAGGAGTTGCACATGCTGTTAGCCTCTGCGCGCTCCGAGCAAGGGCAGATCGATCTTGCTATAGCTGCATATGAGACGACCTTGCGGCTGAATTCTCGAAACCTGCTGGCGGCGAATAACCTGGCAGTTCTACTTGTGGACCACAAGCGTGATCCATCGAGTTTGCAAAGGGCCTTTTCGCTCAGCCGAGATTTTGAAAAAGAGGCGCCGCATCCGTTCTTTATCGATACGCTCGGCTGGGTGCGATTCAAGATGGGGCAACAGGAAGAGGCGATTCGTTTGATGAAGCAAGCCGTCAGCAAATCTCCAGAAATGTCTGTCCTGAATTATCATCTTGGGATGGCATTGTTTCAGTCTGGTCAACGCGTCGAGGCTCGTACCTATCTGTCAAAGGCGCTCAAGAGTTCCGATCCGTTTGAAGGGCGGCGGGAAGCAGAGCAGGCCCTCGCGCAGACAAGAGGGTAAGGGGGTTCCATGATTTGTGCTATTCGATCGGTGATGGGCGTTGTGCTCATGGCTACGATGGTGATGGGGTCAGATGCGCTTCTCTATGCGGGTGATGCGGGGACTCTCGGGATGGTGTCACAAGTCGATCCAGGGTATCGCCTGGGTGCCGAGGATACCCTACTGGTATCTGTGTGGAAGGACGAACAGTTGACGCGAGAGGTGGTGGTTCGTCCAGACGGCATGTTTTCGTTTCCCCTCGTCGGCGATATACAGGCGGAAGAACGAACGGTCGAGGACATTCGCGGCGATCTCGTGAAACGGCTGACCAAGTATATTCCAAATCCCAATGTGTCCATTGCGGTCACGAAAGTGATCAGTTACAAGGTCTACGTCGTCGGACGAGTGAATAAGCCGGGTGAGTATGTGGTCGGCCATTACACCGATGTGCTGCAGGCGCTCAGCCTGGCTGGCGGACTCACTCCGTTTGCTGC
>JAOUHD010000165.1 GCA_029865345.1 Nitrospira sp. | reverse complement strand
TTGAGTCGATCAATCCCATCCAAATGGGGACATAACCAGGAGGTATAACGATGAGTCAGATGAAACACTTGAGACAGTCGGAAGTGCCTTACTCATCGCATTCGATTGAGCGTCGCAGAATGAGAAGAAGCTTCGTCTCCTTGGAGCTTATGTACTCAGGAATCAACGGGGACGACGTTCTTATTGGAGACGGTAGCGCTGTAGACCTATCCGAAGGTGGGGTGGGCATTCGTGGAAACTGTCCCGTCAAGATTGGTATGGAATTGACCTTGTTCTTATATCTTCCGGACGAGGAGGAGCCCCTATTCGTTTCGGAAGTGATAGTCTCCTGGACAAAGGGATCTCTGTTTGGCGTGGAACTGAATGGAGTGAGCCTCCGCGATGGCGATCGGTTGCGGGCGCTGCTCCACGCCCAATCGGCTGCCCAAGCGGAGTCGGTTCAATGACCCTACTATCAAAGCCTAGTCGAGGATGTTCACCCCTAGCGATCCATGTCACCTTGTCTTCTGGACGCGCACCATGCTAATTCATGGTGAGTGACTGCTTACTCACCATGAATAGGACACGGACATCTTCTCGTCAACGACATCAACCATCCCCAACCTTCAGCCATAAACAGCAGGGCCACGGGCATCAGTGAGGCGCTCACTCTGCAACCACTTTCCGACCAAGCATGCCCTGTACAACGCAATTTTCTCATAAAGTGCGCATACTCCGACTTGCACGAAGCTAGCGACGGGCGCGTAAACGACAGGCACTACCATGAGTCGACTCCTCCGACATCCATTCGTCACTCTCGGAATCATTATCTTCATTGCGATCACCGTTCTTGTAGCCTTTCGCCTGAGCACAGGCTCCAAAACCGACAAGAAGACGGCACGGCTCATTACGGTCGGTACTGTGTCTCCGCTCCGACAGGATCTCGATATTCGTCTGACCTACACAGCGGACATCTCGCCTAATCAAGTCGTCAATATCTTCTCACGGGTTGACGGATACATCACCAAGCTCCATGTCGATAAGGGCGATTACGTCAGAGCGAACCAGTTGCTCGTTGAAATCGATCATACGGACTATCAACATGCCGTCAATCAGGCAAAAGCCAATCTGGCTGCCGCCAAGGCGAAGGTCTCACAACAGGATGCGGCTGTCCGCAACGCCAAGCTGACGTTCGAACGCGTGCAGACTCTCATCAAGGACCAATTTGTCTCACAGCAAGACCTCGATACGGCACTGGTCAACTTCGACGCCGCCAGCGCCGCACAAGAATCCCTCCAAGCTCAGGTCACCCAAATGGAGGTGGCCCTGGCTCAGGCGGAAACACGCTTAGCCTACTCGTACATCCGAGCCCCATTTCCCGGCTATATCGCAGAACGAAATTTAGATACCGGGGCCTATGTCAGCAGCGCGACTGCCAGCACGTCGACTATGTCACGAGGCATCATGAGCCTACACGACATCCATACGGTTCGTGTACTGATCGAAGTCGTCGAGCGAGACATTCCACTCGTGAAGGTAGGTCAAAAGACCGAGCTCCGTGCCGAAGCGTACCCAGATTACGTATTCGAAGGAACCGTCACGCGTGTCGTCCAGGCCTTGAATCGCGCAACACGTACCATGACGGTGGAAATTGACTTATCGAATAAGGATCGTCGATTAAAAGGCGGGATGTTTGCCCGAGTCGAAGTCATGGTGGGAACCCATCACCAAGCATTGCAGATTCCCATTGAGGCTGTCAGTCGACTCGAAAACATGCAATATATCTATATCGTCCAAGAGGGGAAAGCCCAGCGAGTGGATATCGAGATCGGGGCCCGTAACGGCAACCATATAGAAATCACCAAAGGCCTGACGGGTCGAGAACAGGTCATCGTTGCAGGCAAAGACTTGGTGCACGATGGCACACCTGTCCTGACCCAACCGCTCAACCAAGTGAGGAGTGAAGGGTAAGGGGTGAAAAGGCTGAAGAGTTCGGCTTCCTTGGCCTCACGATTTACCTCGGTTTCCCCACCAACCTAGAATGTGGCTCACTCTACTCGCACTACGCAATCGCATCGGCATTCTGATGTTATCCCTCGCGATGGTGGTACTGGGGCTGACGTCCCTTCAACGCCTACCGGTTGATCTGTTCCCGCAAATCCAGGTCCCAGTCGCTTTTGTGGGTGTTGTGTACAAGGGGGCGCCCCCGCTCGACATCGAGCAGAGCGTCGTCTATCCAATCGAAAAAGCTGTCAGCTCCGCTTCCAATGTCGAACATGTCGAATCGTTCAGCAAGCAGGGTCTCGGGGCCGTCCAGATCTGGTTCAACTGGGGAGCAGACATCAATGTTGGACAGATGGAAGTGATGCAACGCATCACGCAGATTCTGAACAGCCTCCCACCGGGGATCCTACAGCCCTTTATCGTGAAGTTCGACGTCTCCAATATCCCCGTTTCCATTGTATCGGTGTCGAGCGATGAGCTGGACGAGCGAGCGCTGTATGATCTTGCGTACAACACCATCGCCCCACAGATCGAGCAGATCGCCAATGTCGCGGCGGCCACAGTCGAGGGCGGCAAGATTCGTCAGATCAATATCAACCTCGACCCCGCACTGCTCAGCGCCCGCGGACTCTCCATTCTTGACGTCGTGAAATCCGTCAAAGCCTCCAATTTAATTCTGCCGTCCGGTGACATCAAAGCCGGGAACCTTGACTATAATGTCTTTACGAACAATCAGTTCCGAACGGTCGAGCCGATCCAGGACGTCATCGTGAAGGTCAATCCGCAGGGCAATCCGGTCCGCGTGCGTGATGTAGGGACCGTGACGGATTCATCCGATATCCAAACAAACATCGTTCATGCCGACGGTGCCAGATCGGTGTTTCTTCGTGTGAACAAGCAACCGATCGCCAACACGGTCGAGGTTGTGGATGCTCTTCGCGAAGCCCTCCCCAAGATGTTTGGCATCCCCGAGGGGGTGAAACTCGGCATTTCATTCGATCAATCTCTCTATATCCGACAATCCATTCACAATCTTACCGAACAAGCCCTCCATGGGTCGCTGCTGGCCTCAGCCGTGATTCTGATCTTCTTGCGGAACCTCACAAGTACCGTCATCATTTCCGTGGCCATTCCGCTCTCCATGCTCGTGACGTTTGTTGTCCTCTATTTTACCGGCCAAACCCTGAACGTCTTTACGCTCGGCGGGCTCGCGCTGGGGATCGGCCGGCTGGTTGATGACTCCATCGTGGAACTGGAAAATATCCAGCGCCACCTCAATACCAATCCCAACCGATGGAACAGCATTCTCAATGCCGCTCGAGAAGTCGCCATGCCGATCCTCGCGTCGACTGTCACCACGGTGGTGGTCTTCCTCCCGATGTTTTTCGTCGTCGGTGTCGCTCGTCTGTTGCTAATACCCTTAACCGTGACCATCGCGATTGCGCTCTTCACTTCCTTCCTCGTCTCCCGCACAGTGACGCCGGCACTCTGCTACAAGTTCCTCAAGTCTGAACAAGACGCTCGGCGGACCATGCCATCCTGGTTTACCACACTGATGGATTGGAGTCGTCGCCGATATGAGGCTCTCGATAGAAGTTACGAAGAATCGTTGCAGTGGGTCCTGGGACATCGCCGGACTTTTATCGCCATGGTGTTGCTGATCTTTGTCGGATCGCTCACGTTGGTTCCGATGATCGGGACGGAGTTCCTTCCGGTTTCCGATGAGAGTCAGTTTCGCATCGTCCTGCGGGCACCGGTCGGCCAGCGGGTTGAAAAGACCGAACAGCAAGTCTCAGAAGTCGAACGGGTGCTCCGAGCCAATATTCCCGCAACCGAATTGGAGACGATCGTCTCCAGTACGGGTATCCTGTCGCAAGGTCGCGCGTCACTCTTCAACCCCAACACAGGGCCCCATACGTCGTCGATGCAAGTGTACCTCGTCTCACCGGACAAACGGGCCAGAACGCAAGTCGAGATCATGAACGATGTGCGCCCGACGATCGTCAAACTGTTCCCAGGAGTGTCGATGTATTTCGATCCCGGGGGGCTCGTCAAACGCGTCACCAGCTTCGGCTCCCAAAAGGCCATTGATGTGGAAATCTATGGCTATGACCTTGAAAAAGCAAGAGACGTTATCGCCCGCGTCAAGGAGATCATGGAGCAGACTCCAGGCCTAGCGGATATCGAACCGAGTCGGGAAGAAAACTATCCGGAAGTCAACGTGACGGTGGATCGAGAGAAGGCGGCTCTGCTCGGCATCAGCGAAGCCGACGTAGCCAATACGGTCCTATTTTCTCTGAATGGAAACGGTCAGACCGACCCAATCATTTATACGGATCCGCAAAGCGGCAATGAGTACTTTATCAGCGCCTGGCTGGCCGAAGGACACCGAAAGGATCTCAGCGATTTGGAGAATATTCTGCTCATCGCCAAAACCGGCGAGCCTGTCCTCCTGAAGAATGTTGCGTCCCTCAAGTTAAACGCAGGACCGGTGAAGGTCGATCGAAAACATTTCCAGCGCGTGGTCCACATCACGGCCAATCCCACCACCCGGCCCCTCGGTGATATCGCCGAAGACCTCGAGTCCGCCTTCGCCGCACTCCAGTTGCCGGCAGGGTTCAGCCTCAAACTGGCGGGGCAGATTCAGCAGCAACGCGAAACCTTCCAAGGATTGCAGTTTGCGACCATCCTGGCACTCATGTTGGTCTACATGGTCATGGCCGCCCAATTTAAATCACTCATCGACCCCTTTATCATCATGTTTTCCGTGCCGATGGGCTTCCCCGGTGTCATCTTGATCCTGTTTCTGACGAACACGACACTGTCCACCACGTCGTTGATGGGGATTATCATGATGTTGGGCATTGTTGTCTCAAACGGTGTCTTATTGGTCGATTACACCAACGTCCTCCGCCGCAGAGGCGAAGAACTTCATGATGCCGTTGTGACTGCCGCACGAACCAGGCTGCGCCCGATCCTCATGACCTCGCTCGCCACGGTCTTTGGGCTGCTTCCTATGGCAATCGGACTCGGGACCGGTGGTGAAACAAACGCACCTCTCGCAAGGGCGGTCGTCGGAGGGTTGAGCATGTCTACCCTCCTCACATTGTTTCTCGTTCCAACGATGTATTTGATTTTAGAGGAATATTTCCCGAGGAGGCTCGAAGAATCAGCGAACGATCAGGAAGTGGCCTCCATTGGCGCCACCTCGGTTCCGGAGTAGCCTGCGTTAACGCTCGACAATGTTTGGGAACAAGGACTTCAGCTGCATAGCCAGTCCGATATCCCCGGTAATCTGCAAACGCCCCGACATCGCCATCGTCATTCCGCTGAGATGCCCGTTCAGGATCCCGATGCAATCCTCTCCAGTCATCGAGAGGGTCACATGCGGATCGGCATGAATTCCATCCTTCACGACGCAGCTCCCATTGTGCACCAGCAGATGGTACTGACCGCCTTGGTTCCCACGGAGGTCGAACTGGTAGACAGCCTCAAGATCCTCAGCTGTATCCTTATCAAGCTTTGATGGGAGGGAGTCAAACACCTCTCTGACAGTCGTGGCTTTCATGTGAAGACAATACCTATGGCAACGAATGGTTAAAGTCTTCGGGGGCGCTATGCTCACGCCCCCGAAGCACGGTCAACACAAAAGAATGGGTTAGTACCGGAGTGTGGCGGTCGCAACACTACGACGGGCGCCGAAAAACTCCTTCGAGAACAACTCGACCACCGTGGGGTCGTACCCCTTACAGCTGAAAATGTCGAGGTAGGCGTGATTGGTTTCATTGGCAAAATGGCCGCTGATCAACGAGGTGGAGATCAACTGCACCATGGAGTAGCCGGCCACAGGCCCTTCGCCAAAATCGACGACCTGACATTCTCCAAAGCGCTTCATGTCGATGAGCTCACACAGCTCAACGACGTAGCGCTTGATATAGTCCGCATCTCGGATAAGTTTGGGATTGCAATCATGGAGGTCAACCGCAGTGCAGAGCCCCCATGCCTTGCCACTTCCCACCATGTCTTGGACAGGTCGGGCAGCAGCCGCAGGGGCGTTAGATGGTAAGATTGTGGACTCGGAACTAGCCGAGGTACTCATAGAGGGGGGTTCCCTTTCTGTAAGAGGGTTGAACACATGGGGACTATCATGCGTGAACTATACCATGATTTGTTTCTCGCGCACGTGAAGGGGTGGAAAATTTTTCGGCTCCGGTGAAAAAGCCCCATCAATCGGTTGACAAGGTTTCATCTCTCAGGGACAATATCTCCTATGTCATCCTCTCCAGATCTCGTCCGAGACACACCTCGAATCGAGCTACCTGACCGCCTCTGCACCTGGTGCAAGGTGCTCATGCGGAAGCGGCTCGTGGGCGGCAACCAATTCATTCATTACACCTGCCCTAAGTGCGTTTTCCAACATACGCGCCGGCTGGGACCAAAGCCATAAGCCCCTGAGTTAAATGAGTGGCTAAGGCCTGCTTGCTGCCTGGCCGACCGCCTCTGTAGATTAGGATCGTCGCTCTCCTAGGGAAGGTCTGATTTATTCCCCGTTGGTGATGTGCTATGAGGAATGCAGCACTGAACGGGAGACGCATCCATGCACCAACAGAC
Organism: Nitrospira sp.; assembly: GCA_029865345.1. Lineage (GTDB taxonomy): Bacteria > Nitrospirota > Nitrospiria > Nitrospirales > Nitrospiraceae > Nitrospira_D. The sequence goes on along the minus strand of JAOUHD010000165.1, from coordinate 37 downwards.
CTTTGCAGAAATCCCATTCGAGCAATATCGCAAATCC
>JAOUHD010000164.1 GCA_029865345.1 Nitrospira sp. | reverse complement strand
GCATCCCCATCCAAACTGGCAAGATTTTCAAGATTGCCTGCATAGGTGAGCTTATCAAGATTGATGACGAGCTCATCATGCTGCGCCAGCCAATCAAGAACAAAGTTGGAACCGATAAACCCGGCTCCGCCGGTGACCAGAATACTCATCTACCTCTTGTGAGCCTTATGCGCCGCAATCGGACGAGGCGTGAATGATGTTGATCAATGGTATCAGCGCCTATCAGGACACCTGTTGAGTTGAAACCGATTCAAAGCTCGGCACAAGCCGTTTGAGATCTTGGAGCAGCGTACCTTCATCACATTTCGGAAGATTGCCCTGCAACGACTCTAACCAGTCATCCAGCTCGCCTGTCGAGATGGATGCGCTTCCAGCTCGATGAATTTTCGGATGGGTAGTCGGCACGACCTGTTCGCTGTCCTCAAACAACTCCTCGTACAACTTTTCTCCTGGCCGCAGTCCCGTAAAGGCTATGTCAATGTCCTTCCCTGGAACGAGACCAGCCAGTACGATCATATTTCTGGCCAGATCGACGACTTTGATTTGTTCCCCCATATCAAGAACAAACACCTCTCCACCCTGCCCCATCACACTCGCCTGCAGCACCAACTGCACCGCCTCCGGAATGGTCATGAAAAATCGCCTGATATCCGGATGAGTCACAGTCACCGGACCGCCCTTACGGATTTGCTCAGAAAACAGCGGCACCACACTCCCGTTGCTACCCAATACATTGCCAAACCGCACAACCGTAAACTTGGTCAAGCCTGTTCGCTGAAACTCCTGCATCACATGCTCGGCAATCCGCTTGGTCGCTCCCATAACGCTCGATGGATTCACGGCCTTATCGGTGGAAATCAAGACAAATCGATCCACACCTGCTTTCAACGCGGCTTCAGCAACGACACGAGTCCCGAGAATATTGTTGCGAATCGCCTCCTTCGGATTCAGCTCCATCAGTGGAACATGCTTGTGTGCCGCAGCATGAAACACGATGTCGGGTCTGCACTGTTGGAACACCTCCGACACGCGGTCGGGAACCGCGACATCTCCGATAACAGGGAGGATCTTCACGGATGGGAAAGCTGCCTTCAACTCCAGCATGAGCGAATGAAGAGCATTTTCATACCGTTCGAACAAGACGAGCGACTGGGGATTGTACTGCGCGATCTGCCGGCAGAGCTCCGATCCGATCGAACCTCCGGCCCCGGTCACGAGGAGTTTCTTTCCGGCGACGAAAGGGTGGAGTTTCTGACGATCGGTCAGGATCGGCTCACGCTGCAGCAAATCTTCCAGACTCATCGGCCTCACATGTTGGAGAGAGACAGGATCACCGAGTAATTGTTTGACATCGGGTAACGTCTTGATCGGTACTGAACAACCTTCTGACGCAGCAAGAATCTTTTGCTTCACGGTTGTGGAACCGGAAGGAATGGCCACGATGATCTCGTCGACCTTCAGCCTTTCGGCAGCCTTCTTGATATCCGAAATGACTCCCACAACAGGAATCCCATGAATGTTCATCTTGCGCTTGATCGGATCATCGTCGACGAACCCCACCGGGCAAGAGCGATAATTCGCATCGTACAACATGTCCCTGACTAACAGCTCGCCCGCATGTCCTGCGCCGACGATCAAAACCCGGCGCGCGCCTGGATCAAATATCTGAATCCACTCCCGGAATCCCCGCACAGCCAATCGGATCCCTGCCAAATACAGCGCCGTCAACAGCCCTGTCAGGATGATCACGGATCGAGGATACTGCGTCACGCCGCCAAGTTGATGGATCACCCCATAAAACACCACGGAGCTGCTCAATGCGGCTAGTAGAATTCTCCAGAGATCGCGAAGATCGACATATCTCCAGAGCCCTCGCTGAATCCCAAACAACCACAAACCTGTACCGTACATCAGCAGCACGGCAGGCATAAAATCCCACATGATCCTCCGATACTCGGGAGGAACATCCGCATCGAATCGCAGCGCAAAGGCAGTCAGGTTCGCTGCGAAAATCAACAGCAGTTCCACACCAATAACGAGAATCGACCGGTACCTGAGTACCCGATCTCCAAATCGTCTCGTGAGGGAATGGAAGAGTTTCGCGGCTGACTGTTTCATATGCTGGTTGGTACTGCGGCGTTGATCTCCCGCTCCCGGAGCATGGCTTCAGCAGCCTCAATGACCCGATGCACAGACATTCGCTGGAGGCAGTCGCTCAAACTGTTGACGTGACGATCGCAGCCTTCAGCAAGGCACGGCACGCAATCGCCTTCTCCTTGAAGCAGAAACACATTCCCCTGTCGCTGAGATCCCTGCCTCCGCCATGGACTGCGCGTTGTTGGCGGGAAGTCCTTTGGCCAGGGTCCCCACTTAACCGGATTTGACGGTCCGAACAGCACCACGGCCGGTACACCAACCGCAGCTGCCATATGACTGACGGCCGTATCTGTCCCAACATAAAGGACCGCTCGGCTGAGAAGATATCCGAGCGCCGGTAATGTCATAAGACCGACAAGATTCACCGCATCAGGCAGCCCGTGGAGGACCTGTTCACAATACCTCTGCTCGGCTGATTCCATGCCTGTCACAACCACCGCCACCCCCTGATCGATCAACCACCGCCCAAGCGCCACCCACCCCTCGGCAGTCCAGGTCTTATAGGAAAACTTGGGCGAGACATGGAACACTGCGTATCGCTGAGAATCACGTATTCGAGGAAACAGGCGAAGAACTGATTCTTCATGTTCTTGTGTCCAGCTGACAACCGGTGTTCCAAACGGTTTGATCTGTAACGGCGCAAGTAACCGGAGATTCATAGCGACGGTATGGGTATGGAGATTGTCAAAAGGAACCCATTCGTGGAGCAGCCTTCGTTTCCACCACGATTTCCTATCGTCCAATAACGTGCCCATACGATATCGTCCAGCGGCCCAGGCATGAAACGTCGGACGGTCACCAGCCAAGACCGACAGGGCGAGGTCGTATCGACGCCAGAGCGAACGAAGCAGTGCCAGATGATGGCCAATCGCCGGACGTTCAGCGATCGCCAAAGTTCGGTGGACGTCGGGATTCGCGGCCACCACATCCTGCGTTCCGTCAAACACGAGCATGTCGATGGCGGCCTCGGGATACGCACGCTTGAGGGATCGCACGACCGGCGTCGCCAACAGGACATCTCCGATCCGACGCGTACACACAACCAGCACGCTTCGTATGTCCCGCTTCATCTCATAACCAGCACTCTCATCACAGAGCACCTCGCCGGTCGACATTAGAGACCACCACCCTGATCTAGGCCAATGGCGGCTCGCACAGTTGTCGACCGCAACAGATCCTCCAACCGTTTCTGATTAGCCGGTAGTTTCATGCGATCCTGCTCGGGATGCCATAAATGAAACACCGTCGAGGCGAAGCGCGCATTCTTATGCTTCACGCCGGCATGGAGAAACCGAATAACCAAGTCCGAATCTTCCAGCCCCCATCCTTCGTAGGATTCGTCCAGTCCATTCACACGGATCAAGTCTGTCCGCCATGCCGAAAGATTGCAGGTCTTAATGCCTTCCCAACGATCCGGCATCCATTTCCGAAACGGACCATCGGGCAGTTGTATCAGCGGAAGTACGCGATTGACTTCGCGACGAAACCAGGGCTGCACCCAATCGATTGCGCTCCACGTATGAATCGGTAGCCGTTGGTGAAGAACGCGGCTCGTCAACCCGGCCGAGAGCAACACACGATTCGATCCGAGGAAGTAACCTGGCTCAGCCAGTTGCTTATGGACACGCACGAAATGGCGCGAGGGGACACAGTCCCCATCTGTGAACACCACATAGTCAGCGTCCGTCGATGCGACGGCGCGATTGCGGATAGCGGCGGCCCGAAATCCACGGTCTTCGTGCCAGATATGCGTCAGCGGGAACGGTGTGCGCCGTACAAATTGCCGCACAACCTCCGCGGTCTCCTCTTTCGATCCGTCATCTGCAACTATAAGCCCAAAATCGTGATCGCTTTGTCCGCAATAGCCTTCAAGTACAACCGCCAGCGCATCAGGACGATTGTACGTCGTCACGATCACCGTTGTTTTCATTTCGATGGCGAGTTGCCACGGCGGTGAAGAGGCGCCTGTTTGGGAAGGGCCCACATCTCTTGCTGCTCAAACCGCTTGGCATACCGATAAAAGGTTCCTTCAAAATTTCCGAAGGCAATGACAAAACCTGGCCAACCGTCCAGAAACCCTCGCTTCGCGACATAATGCTTGAGGAAGGACCAGATGCCGTGAAACAACGCCGTCCCCATCGACACTCGTTGGTCGGCGAGTTTCAGAACCCCAAGCGACGAATACCGGTTGGCCTTCTTCACGACCTCCTCAAAATCCCTGAACGGGATCTGCCAAATCGCATGCGCCAGCCGACCGGCCGGTTTGGGAGTCAGTAATTCGTACCCCTCGTGGACGGGAGACTCCACGTATTTCATCGCCCCTTTCCTGAACAATTGAGGTTGGCGGAAATTCGGATACCAGCCGGAATGTTTGATCCAGCGACCCATGAAGTAATTCCGCCTCGGCACGAAGTAGGCATCATGCGCGGGAGTTCCGGAAAGGATCATGAGAACTTCATCACGGACCTCCGGTGTACACTGTTCGTCCGTATCAAGACTAAAAATCCATTCATGTGTACAGGATTTGATGGCTTGATTTCGAAGATGGCCGAATCCCTGGAACGGAACCTGGACTACGCGGGCTCCCATGTCCTGTGCAATCTGCGCCGTCTCGTCGGTACTGGCTGAATCAGCGACAATAATTTCGTCTGCCCAGAGCACACTGTTAATGGTGTCGGCGATCTTCTTCGCTTCGTTGTAGGCGATGATATAAACAGAAAGGCTCATGTCTTCGTTTCAAACTGTAGATAATTCCCTGAACACATGAGACCGGAGAACAAGCAGTAGAATAGTTTCTCGGTATGGTCATTGAGCGCAGGCTGAAAGAAACACGTAACTACAATGACCACAATCACCCCCCGAGCAAGAAGTCCCGTGGCCGTATCGCTCGCAAGAGTTGTCAATCTCCATTGTTGAACGAACAACCAAAGCAGTAGACCAAGCCCGCCGATTCCTACTTGTGCCATGATAAAGAGGTATTGATTGTGAGGATGCGGGGGAACGTCTAGACCAGCTTGTTCCGTACGAGCCCGATATGCCTGAACAAACCCTCCCGTACCGACACCGACTAGGGGGTGGTCCTGGATGATTTCAGCCGTGTGATAAGCATATTCCAATCGCCAACCGATCGAGTCCTCCACGACAGCCACTTTCGGATTCCACTGAGTGATGCCAGCAGTCGTGAGATCCACTCGTTCACGAAAGGAGGACGAAACCTGATACACAGATGAAAATACAACGCATAACACCACAAGCGCTGCGAGCATGCCCCTCCATCCGAAGCGCACATGAAAGACCAACATGGCGAGCCCAGCCAACACGACGTAACCGGTGCGGCCTTGCACCATCAAGAAGACGTTATTCACAGCCAACACTGCAGCGCCCCCCCACCCCCATCGCACCCACCGCCCGGAGGATTTCCAGGAAAACACGGCAAAAAGCAATGCGCCAAATGCCATCATCACGTTATGGGTCGTATGTTTCTTGAAGACACAGGAGTTCAGCTGACTACAAGCAGTCGGTTCGCCGAGTGGGAGCGAGCCCCCCACAGACAAACCAAAGGACAGGAACAACGTCAGGAGTAGCGCAGCTGCGAGCGCGACAAGCGCGCGGTTTCGCTCCTGTACAGTCATCGCCATCGAGATTAATACTGGGATAATGAGAAGATCTGCATATTTTTTTATCCCCAGAGCCCTCTCTTGCACTGATCCACCACCCCACAGAGTTCCTAGCAAGAGCCACCCGAATAACAACAGGACACTCACCGCCACAGGATTCGCAGTGATTCGATGAACCCGTTCCTTCCACCCTCCACTGGCAAGCCAACAGATGACAAGCAGCACGACAAGAATGCTGTCCGCCACAACCCAAATAGGTATCGTGAAGCCGAGCGCGGTTGTAGTCCAACCTGCTGCCCGTCTCGCTTCAAATTGTAATCGTTCGAGCCGCATACTCATCATTTATACGCAAAAGCGATCAGGGACTTACGGAAGGAAGGAATCAGGTCTTTGAGTGCAATGCCCACAGACCGCATCCTTTCAGTCCTGTCGTAGCAGCCGTGGCGCTTCAGGAAAGAAACTTCTTACTTTTTGAACCCTGACGAATGCAGCAACAGTTCCAGCTCACTTTTGGGTGACCTCGCGATTGTGTCGCAAGAGATAAGTACAACATGCCTTTGTAAAGAATCATTGCCGAACTCCCTCAGAGGCGAGAGGAGCAGACCTTGCCCCGCACCTTCATCGAGCACCCGCTTTGCCAAGTCCAGTTGGACGTGTTCTGAAAGAATGGATCGATGTCTCCCTTGAACAAATCCTGCAGTTCGAGGTTGTCTCGGCGGAACAGTCGCCTCACGTCACGTAAGCGGATGGCGAGACGCAACGCCTCACCTGTTGCCCTTGATTGCCACGCCGTGAAATTGAGCACGGTCAAGCTATGTATTGACGGTCACTCTGGAGGAGTCTTCGACCGGCATAGCCTGTA
>JAOUHD010000163.1 GCA_029865345.1 Nitrospira sp. | reverse complement strand
GCGGGGGAGGAGGCAATGGACGGATCATTCGCCCTAACCTGGCACGCGGCGACGGTCGCCTCTGTTTCTTGAATTCTCGCCTCGATCTGGTCCCATTCCCCTTGTTCTTTGTATGACAAACCTTTCCGTTTGGACCGTCCCCCTTGCGTGGAGTTCCCTTTTGAGCTCTGAGATTTTCTGTCTTCTGGGGCGGTTCTCCCCTGTACGGCTTCCCATTGGGCATAATCAGCGAACCATTCGGCGCGGCCCGTCCCATCTAGCGCAAGCAGTCTGGTAGACACACGATCCAGCAGCCATCGATCGTGCGTCACGAGTACGAGCGCCCCGGTGAATTCCAATAGGCTGTCTTCCAATACATCGAGCGTGGGAATATCCAAATCATTCGTGGGCTCGTCGAGGATCAAGACATCCGCAGGCTGAAGCATCAACCGGGCAATGAGCAACCGAGCCTGCTCTCCACCGGACAAACGAGAAACTGGCAAATCCAGCTGCTCCGGCTTGAAGAGGAAGCGCTTGGCCCATGACACGAGATGCACAGACCGCTCTTGATAGACGACCGCATCGCCACCGGCTGGAGCGAGAGCCCGCCGTAACGTGGCTTGCTGGTCCAAGGATTCTCGATGTTGCTCGAAGGTCACCACGCGCAGCCGATCGGCGCGGGTGATGGTTCCGGCATCAGGCGTCAACGTGCCGGCCAGCAGCTTGAGCAACGTCGACTTGCCGCTCCCATTCGGCCCGAGGAGTCCAACCCGCTCGCCCGGCCCCAGCTGCAGATCCAGATTGCTTATGATCAATTGCGCACCCAACGACTTCCCCAGACCGATCACCTCGATCAGTTTCTTGGACCGTCGTCCGGAGGCGGTGAAGTCGATCCCGGCCGACCCCTTTGATTGCCGAGACTCCATATCATTCAGTTCGTCAATAAGCCGGCCAGCCGAATCAATCCTGGATTTGGCCTTGGTCGTACGAGCTTTCGGCCCTCGCCGGAGCCATTCAACCTCACGACGAACTCGATTGGCTAACGATGATTGATAGTCGGCCTGGGCCTGCAAGGCCGCGTCGCGCTGCTCCAAAAACTCGCTGTACCGCCCCTTGGCCTCAAAGAGACCATTGGGGTATTGGCGGTTCAATTCCCAGACTCGCGTGGTGACCGCTTCTAAGAAGCGGCGGTCGTGACTGATAACGATGAAGGCATGGGGCTCAGCCTTCAGCAGACCTTCGAGCCAGAGAATCCCCTCAACATCCAGATGGTTGGTCGGCTCGTCTAAAAGCAGCACGTCCGGCTCCAGCATCAACGACCGTGCAATCGCAAGCCGTTTCTTCCAGCCGCCGGACAGCGTCGACACGGCCTGATCAGCGCGGACAAACCCACCAAGGCTGAGGGCCCTGGCAATGCGCCCACCCTGCTCATGGGGGTCCAGCCCGTCATCGAGCAGCACTTGGGCCAAGGTGTCTTCAACGGAATGACCCTCCACAAACGAGGGCTCTTGCGGCACATAGCCGATCCGGAGCTGCCGTCGAACAGACCTGGTACCACGATCCGGATCCTCAATCCCGGCCAGAATCTTGAGCAAGGTAGATTTCCCGGACCCGTTGGGCCCGATCAGTCCGACATGATCGCCGTCGCAGAGCCCAAGCGACAGGTCGGTGAACAAGGGCTTCACCCCGTAGCTCTTTCCTAGGGATTCACAACTGAGCAGCATGGCCGGTGGCATAATTGGTGAGCAGTGTAGCCGATCATGGGGGGCAAACGGGGATTTTTGTTTACGTCCCAATGAGACGAGTCAGGTCGTGATGAGGCCCATCGACCAATGTGGTTGGCATGTTCAGGGGAGTGAACTACCGCAGGTCCTCCGTCTCGCCACATCGTGCTGACCACCATGGGCGCTGACGAGAAGGAGTCGATGGGAGGTCGCAGGCCGGAGAGTGGCACGCCCCGGCCACGGTCAGGATCGGTTCCAGGACTTACTGATGGCGGTTCGCCCAGATGTTCGCGCGCGTGCCGTCGGACTCATACCACACCACCAGGGCGTTCCCGCTCGCATCCGTTTCGATCAACGCCGCCGTGCTCGAGGCATTGGCCGCGCCACTGCTGCCGTGGCTTTCGGGACAGGCGGGAGAGTCAGGTTGACCAACACCAGCAGGATCTCCTGGATGCAGCGCACCAGATATCGAGACATTATGTTCTCCCTCCATCATCATGAATGATTGGCTCTCCACGAGCCTCCTCTCTCTATCGGAAGACCCTGTCACGCACTGAAGGGGAGAAAGACTCCGCTGTCGGAGACGCAGAGAACCTGTTCCTGTGATCGACAGGACGGTCTGGAAGGGAAGCTACTGAAATTGAGCACCGAGGTCGACGATGTCGCCAGCAAAGGCCGGATGTAGATCGCCACGCCGGTCGCGGCGTGCGGTTAGGATGCGCGCTTCTCCTGTCCGCGCATCCTTCTGCTTGGACTGTCCGATTGGGCGTAGATTCCGACTGCCTCATCAGATGACAAAGAACGGCTGATTCCAGATCTGTCAGGGTGTCTGCACGTTTCCACAGGCCAACCTGCCCATTGCCCTGTCTGACCCAGGACAGTCAATATATGCGGAGGCAGTGCTCGGCCGCGAGTGCACACCCCGTTCACCAAAGCACCCCACCAATCTCGAAACCGTGAATATAGCCTGCCTTTACTCGAGCTCACATACTTAACCCGTTGGGCCACATCGCGAAATCCTGGATCTCCTTTGCTGATCCAGCCATACACCTCAAGAGTTTCCACCCAACGGCCTAAGGATTCCAACATACGCCCCAGGTGGTAGAGGATGTGGCGCTGTTCGACGGGTGAGGCCATAGGCGATGTAATAGCTCGTCGCAATGCCGCAACCGCTTCTTCATGTCGGCCAAGGGCTCTCAAACACATGGCCATGGGCACATACGCTTTCCCCGCATATCGGGCGTCTGTGGCAGCTGTTTGGAAATCATCGATCGCTGGATGGAACATGCGCAACGCCATGAGCACAAACCCTCGTTCATAGAGGTCGGCTGAAGACATCTGTTGAGGCATGTGGGCTCCTCCCTGCGTTGTAGTGCACCACAGCAACTACGTAGACGTTAGAGCAAGAACGGCGCCTTGATTGATTCCATCGCATGCTCATGAATTCAGTACCTTACTGCCCACAACACAAAGAAGGTGTAGGAAATTTGCAACAGAGTGAAATGACCCGCATACACTGGCTTCCGATCAATTTGTAAAACGAACGAGACCTCCACAGAGGTTGGTTCCGCCGGAAGAATGAAGATCTGGCAGAATCACAGAGGCACGCAGCAATCTGTCGCTGCCCATTCCTCATGCGCAGCGCAGAACAGCTGTTACGTAGATCTCTGATCTTCGAAGGCGCGGAGGAGATCGGACACGGAGAGCACTCCGATGATAGTCGCGTCGGCCGTGACGGGCAGGTGACGAATGCCCTGCTTCTTCATCAGCGACATGGCATCGGCTAAGGACTCGTCTTCCTCGATCGTGATGAGCGACCGGCTCATGCAGCTGACGACCGTGGCGGTATTGGGATCGAGGCCTTTAGCGACGGCGCGGCGGGTGAGATCGGAATCAGTGATGATCCCGATATAGCGGGATCCGTCATCGACGATGAGCGAGCCGACTTTATGCTTGAGCAAGAGTTGTCCCGCCTGCTTGATCGTGGCGCCTCGATGGATGCTCTGGACATCATGCGACATATAGTCTTTGACGAGTGCCGTCTCGATCCCCTTCCCAGCCCTCGTCGCCTGTAACCGACGACGCAATTCGAGATCAGCCAAACAGCTTTCCAGTACCTTCCGTCGCTGATGGAGACTCTCCCGCTCAACATTATGGGTTCCGCTTTCTTGGGCTTCTTCTGGCAGGATGGCCGATTCCCCTGTTTTCGCATAGAAGTACGACTCGGATTCATCCGAGGCTGCGCCGAATACCTGGCCGATCAATTCTTCCGCCGCTTCGTCGAAATCTTCAAGCGACGCCGAACCCCGCTTACGTGAGAGAAAGGGTTGAAATTTGACGAGCTGCTGTTTGAACCGCTCGACATACCGATCGAGAATATCGCTCCGTGTCAACCCGGTACGAACTCGTTTTGTCATTGAATCCCTCCTCGGCTGTGAACGGGAGAATACCTTATATGAAGAAGATGCTCAACAGAGGGCGAGCAATATGTGGCCCCTATCACCCGCAGTTGATCATACCGAGATCATTCCTCACCGATGTCGCACTTGTTTTTAGCGGCTAGTCGGTATGCCTTCAACTTCAGATGATGACACCACTCTTTCTGCTAACGATTTTCCTACTGCACTATGGCCCGGTCTACGCGGGATGGCTGGCAGTGGAGAAACAGTACCAACCGATCGGCCTCGAGACCTGTATTTCGACTCGGAAACGATTCACCAAAACGGGATTCGCGTGACACTCTGGCAGCTCACCGATCTCAGATCGAACAACACCACACGGTCCTTGTCCACCAAAACCCACAAGGAATTTGACTGTGAGCACCCACGCGTACGCGCGCTACAAGTGATGGAATTCTCTCATCAGATAGGTACTAGCCGGTCGAAGCCCGGCGACATTGAAACAGGGAGCTGGCAGCCTGTCGAAGAACGCACTGCCAACCACGCCTTCTGGAAAGCAGCTTGCCGGAAGCCCTACTCAAGCACCAAGGCCTCTTGCGGCCCCGTTCCACGCTCGCCCCCACTTAGACGTCGTAGTAGAGAAAAAACTCGTACGGATGCGGTCGCAAACGCATTGGATCGATCTCCTTGCTTCGCTTGTAGCCGATCCAGGCCTCGATCAGATCCTCGGTAAACACCTCTCCCTTGAGCAGAAATTGGTAGTCCTTCTCCAAGCTGTTGAGCGCCTCGTCGAGACTCCCAGGCATGGTCGGAATGCTCGCGGCCTCCTTTGGATCGAGATCATAGAGGTCTTTTTCGGCCGGCTCGCCGGGATTGATCTTATTCTGAATACCGTCGAGCCCCGCCATGAGCATCGCGGAGAAGGCTAAATAGGGATTGCAGGAGGGATCAGGAAACCGCACTTCAATCCGCTTGGCCTTCGGGCTCGGGGAGTACATGGGAATGCGGATCCCGGCCGATCGGTTCCGGCTGGAATACGCCAGCAACACCGGGGCTTCGAAGCCTGGCGTGATGCGCTTATATGAATTCGTCGTCGGATTTGTAAAGGCCGCCAGCGCCGGCGCATGTTTCAGAATGCCGCCGATATAATACAAACAGAGCTGCGAGATCCCGGCATAGTCTTTCCCAGCAAAGAGAGGCTTCCCATCCTTCCAGATGCTCTGGTGCGTATGCATCCCAGATCCGGCATCACTGAAGAGCGGCTTCGGCATGAAGGTCACCGTCTTCCCATGTCGACGCGCCACGTTTTTGACGATGTACTTGTACAGCATCATCTTGTCCGCGGTCCGCACGAGGGAATCGAATCGGATATCGATTTCGGCCTGGCCGGCTGTGGCCGTCTCGTGATGGTGCTTCTCCACCTCAATGCCGACTTTCTCCATCTCCAGCACCATTTCACTGCGGATGTCTTGTTGGGTATCGGCCGGGGCCACCGGGAAGTACCCTTGCTTATGGCGGATCTTTCCGCCCAGGTTGACCCCCTCTTGCCCCATGTTCCAAGCGCCTTCTTCCGAGTCCAGGTAGTAGAAGCCGCTGTGGCTGGTTTGATCATACCGGGCGTGATCAAAAATGAAAAATTCAGCTTCCGGCCCCCAGAATGAGTCGTCGCCGATCTTGGTGCTTTGGAGATACTTCTCTGCCTTTTGGGCAATATATCGTGGATCTCGCTCATAATTTTCGCGGGAAATTGGATCCACGACATTGCCGGTTAAACTAAGTGTCGGAACCGCAGTAAACGGGTCCAAACAGGCGGTTGCCGGATCAGGCACCATCAACAAGTCACTATTGTTGATGGCCTTCCAGCCGCGGATCGATGATCCATCGAGGCCAGACCCATCCTTGAACAAATTCTCCGTCAGTTCGCTCACCGGGATGGTCATATGCTGCCAGACGCCCGGCAAATCGACGAATTTCAGATCCACCATCCGGACCTTGTTTTTTTTGGCAAACTCCAGTACCTCACGCACATTCATACCATTCCTCCTTTGAGAGATCCTCCACGATGATGTTCTACCGCTTGGACCTTCCCGTCACAGCGCGGTTTCGCCGGTTTCACCCGTCCGAATGCGCACGACATCGCTCAACTCTCGCACGAAAATTTTCCCATCTCCGATACTGCCAGTTTTGGCCGCGCTGGTGATGGCCTCGATCACCCGAGGCACCTGGGCATCCGTCACCGCAACCTCGATTTTCACCTTGGGCACAAATTCGATCGTATACTCTTGGCCTCGATACGTTTCCTTATGGCCTTTCTGACGCCCAAACCCTTTGACTTCCGATACTGTCATCCCCTGGACACCGATTTCCAATAGAGCATCCTTGATCTCTTCTAGTTTGAACGGTTTGACGATGGCCTCAACCAGCTTCATGTCGATGCCCCCCTTGCCCGACCAGTTCAGTAACCTCCAACAGCGCTCCGATGAGGCTCCGTTGAGAAGCGACCTCCAACCAACCGGGTGGCCATCATAGCCCATCCTTTCCTATCACTCAACGTGGAAATCGTGTAAT
>JAOUHD010000027.1 GCA_029865345.1 Nitrospira sp. | reverse complement strand
TTCAACCGGGCCACCCTTGTGAGAACGGAGAGTGAAGAATCATTATTCGGCAGCCATAAGAGTATAGAAGCAGATGTTATTTGCCAAACAGGGAGAGTTAACCTGGGCAATGAGCTGCTGGCCAACAACAACCAAATCGCCGCTGTTGAACGGTCGGTTCGATCACTTCGTTGAGCGACAAGCATCCTAAGGGTTCTGGAGTTCTCGCTGCAGCTCGCGGATTCTGGCGACCACTGCGCTATCTACTTGGGCTCCACTGACAGATGTGAATACTCGCTCAACCGAACTAAGACCTGATAGATCACGGATCATCTGCAACGCGCGCTGATACTCTCGCTGGAACTCTGAGATTGCAGCCTCGCGCTCGGTTGAGTCCTGGATATCAAGAATGTCCGGCGGGTCGAGCCAGAGCGCCGTGCAATGCAGACCAACTTCCTCGATATAGAGGCTGAGTCGATCCGACAATTCCGCTATTGCGAGGCCCGCGTGCATGATTGCATCCTTGGCCTCCTTCCGTTTTGAAGGTGGTGCTCCAAGGGACGCGGAGAAGACTCTCCGAGCGTTGCCCATTGCGTGGAATAGAGCCTCAAACGCCTCGAGCCGCCTGCTAAAAATTGCCTGTGCGAAGGATTCCGCTCGGTTCCGCCGCCTGATAAATTCGTTCAACCCGACGCCGGTCAGTGCAGCGCTTGCCCCAATCAGTGGGCCGAGGAGTGAATCAAAGCTCATTGTAGCTCTCGGCTCTCGCCACCCAATTGTTGAGCATACTGACCAGCATAGTTCCGTTATTGCTGTGAATTGCTCACCCTTGGACCAGCGCATCTACTGGACTGCGTGCGCGTTGTCCACCTCGCTTCAACACGTTCGTGTCGATTATAGTCGGTCTAGCAGAAGAGCCGAGTCATTGTACTTTTTCTAATAGGGAATGAAAAGTACGAGTAAGCGGTATGTGGGAAAGCCGCTACTACTGTCTAGTGCCGAATGATGCCGAACTCAATGTGTCGGAATGTGTTATGGAAAACTACTGGGCGACGATGCTGACTTGTGCGGAATAGCCGAGCTGGGCCAGGAGTTGCTCGCAGTCTTCCCAGGTGAGGCCAAATGCGCGCACGTCGGCGACGCCGATCCTCGCCACAGCGTCACGAATGGTCGGAAGATAGGTTGGATCGAATTCCCCGTCCATCATTGCCGATTCTGCCCAGGCTACCAGGCTGTCCAGCGACAGTTCATGGTGCAGATGCGCGGAAAGCTTTTCGGCGACGATCTTGCGAGTGATGAGTTCCATGATCCTTAGACCTTTCGATGTCCTAAGTCTACCGGATACTTGTCATGCACCTCAACTAATTGGCCGTTTTCGTCGTAGATTTCCTGATAGAAACGGATCGTAATCTCACTTGCATCGACTTCTTTGACATACCGTGCTCTCCAGCCCGATCGACCGAGAACATCAAGCCAATAGCGTCGCCCACCCGGCAAATCCTGCCAACTAGGAAACTTCCGCTCGTTTTGTTCCTTTGTACTCACCGCGCGCATAGTCCCGAATTTCTCAGCGGCTGTCAAGAAAGTCGATCAGCTAATCATCGTTGAATTGACTCTCTTCTAGCCCCTTCATATAATGCGATCCGTTCTTGGTTTGCCTTACTCCGACCCGCACGTATGCGATCACTCTTCAAAGGAAATGCAGCGGAAAAACTGGCGAAAGTTCGTGTTGGATTGCGCCATGCGTTTGCCGTTCGACCTGAGACTGAGTCCCTAGCCATTGAAGATGTCCAATTGCTGGAACGAATAGCCGAGATGGTCGTCAAACGTGGCATGGCGGCTCCGGCGACGATGTTTTTGGAATCGATGGGGCCGATGAACTTTCTGGGCAGTCAGGCCCTGCATTTCATCACGCCGATCATTGATTGCGTGTTGAGTATCAAAGAAGTTGAACAGGTCGCGCGGTTACTCGAGCGCCGGGATACGGTGACTCGTCTGATTGCCATCATTGAAGCCAAGTCTGCTCCACAGGGAGCAACGGCTCAATGACGGCTTCTGCCTCCAGCCCTCCTAAGATCGATCGTCCCCTCAATGTGATTGTCGCCACCGATTGTGGCAGCACCACGACGAAAGCTATTCTCATCGAAAAAGTTGGTGATGAATATCGACAAACCTATCGCGGTGAAGCGCCGACGACGGTGGAAGCGCCGTTTGAGGATGTGACACGCGGAGTATTGAATGCCATCGCGGAAATCGAAGAGCTCTCCGGACGGAAGATTTTAGACGGTGACAAAATCATCACGCCCTGCCGCGATGACAAGACCGGTGTTGATATCTACATCTCGACCAGCAGCGCCGGCGGTGGATTGCAAATGATGGTCACGGGCGTGGTGCAGAATATGACGGGTGAAAGCGCGCAGCGCGCGGCACTGGGGGCCGGCGCCATCGTCATCGACGTGTTGGCGGCTAACGATGGTCGGTTGCCACATGAAAAGATCGAACGAATTCGCTCCATGAGGCCGGACATGATTCTGATGTCAGGTGGGACTGATGGAGGGGCGGTCACCCATGTCGTGGAGATGGCAGAATATATCGCCGCGGCGGAACCACGGCCACGGTTCGGCGTGACCTACAAGTTGCCGCTGATCTATGCGGGCAATAAGGAAGCCCAACCGCAAGTGAGAAAGATTTTGGAAGATAAGTCGGCGCTGGTTGTGACGGAGAACATCAGGCCGGTCTTGGAGCGGGAGAACTTGGCGCCGGCGCGTAACAAGATTCACGACCTGTTCCTTGAGCATGTCATGCAGCAGGCGCCTGGTTATAAGAAGCTCATGGAAATGGCTGGGGCGCCGATCATGCCGACTCCCGCTGCAGTCGGCCTCATCATGGAGGCGATCGCCAAACGGGAACATCTGAACCTGATCGGTGTGGATATCGGGGGGGCAACCACGGACGTATTTTCCGTCTTCGATGGCCTATTTAATCGAACGGTCAGTGCCAATCTTGGCATGTCTTATAGCGTGTCGAATGTGCTTGCGGAAGCGGGACTGGCCAACATCATGCGCTGGGTCCCGTTTACGATCGATGAGCAGACGTTGCGCAACCGGATTAAGAACAAGATGATCCGACCGACCACCATTCCGCAGACGCTTGATGAACTGCAAATCGAGCAGGCGATCGCACGCGAAGCCTTGCGATTAGCCCTGATCCATCACAAGTCCCTTGCGACTGGATTGAAGGGTGTGCAGCAGGAACGAACGATCTCCGACGTCTTCGAGCAACAGACCTCCGGCAAGACGCTGATCGATATGTTGAAGCTGGATTTGATCGTCGGAAGCGGGGGGATTCTGTCCCACGCTCCGCGGCGGATCCAATCGATGCTGATGATGGTCGATGCCTATGAGCCGATGGGCTGTACGCGGTTGTCCGTTGACAGCATCTTCATGATGCCGCACCTTGGAGTGCTCTCCACGATCAATGAGAAGGCAGCGACCGACGTGTTCGTTAGAGATTGCATGGTCTACCTTGGGACATGTGTGGCGCCGATTGGGCAGGGAAAGGACGGCGATCTCTGTGCCGACTATGAAATCACCTGGCCCGATGGGAAGACCACGAAGGAGCCATTGAAGTTCGGCGAGTTGAGATTGTTTCTATTGGAGTCCGGTAAGCAGGCCACGATCAAGGTACAACCTGCCAAGGGGGTCAACATGGGGTCAGGGGCGGGTGTGGCCGTGACAAAGGAAGTTTATGGCGGTGTCGTCGGGCTCTTGCTCGATGGGCGTGGGCGGCCATTGAAACTCCCGGCCGATCAACCAGGCCGTGTCACGGCGCTGACGAAATGGTTCAATGCCGTTGGGCTCTATCCAGGACCGAGTATCGAGCGATGAGAAACGAGGCAGACCTCCGCACCAGTCTCTTAGCTCAGCACTCAGCCCTCAACACTCAGGACTCTCGTTAAATGGCCCATTCGTACACCCCCGGCTTAACAGTGACGGATCAGACGGTAATCTACCGTCGGCGCATGTTGCCGCTGCCGGGGACGGTCGTGGTCACTGTCGGCGATCTGGTCCGTTCCGATCAAGTTGTGGCGCGTGCGGAGTTGCCGGGGAAGGTATTCCCTGTCAATCTTGCCAATCAGCTCAGCGTGGCTCCGGGTGAGATCAAAGACTATCTGATCAAAAAAGAAGGCGATGTTGTCGGAAAGGACGAAATCCTCGCGGAGAACAAGCCACTGATCAAATGGTTTAAGACGGAGATTCGTTCGCCGGTCGCGGGGACGATCGAATCGGTGTCGAGCGTCACAGGACAAGTCCTCTTGCGCGAACCTCCACGAGTGCTTCAGCTGCTCGCCTATGTGAACGGCACGATCATCGAAACGATCCCGCAGCAGGGCGTCGTGGTCGAAACGACTTGTAGCCTGGTCCAGGGGATCTTCGGCATCGGTGGAGAAACGTCTGGGGAGATTGTCATGGCGGTGAAGGGGCCTGATGAAGCGTTGACACCGGGACACTTCAATAGCGCCATGAAGGACAAAGTCGTGGTCGGGGGATCCTTCCTTTCAGCCGAGGCGATGAAGCAGGCCAAGGCGGTTGGTGTCGCTGGTTTGGTGGTCGGCGGGATTCACGATGAAGATTTGCGTGCCTTGCTAGGCTATGACCTGGGTGTGGCCATTACTGGAACAGAACAGGTGGGGTTTACACTGGTCCTGACCGAGGGGTTCGGGACCATTCCGATGGCGGCCAAGACCTTCAAGCTGCTCTCCTCCCATGTCGGCCAGAAGGCGTCGATTTCCGGTGCCACCCAGATCAGGGCCGGCGTGATTCGTCCTGAGATTATTGTTCCGCGGGAACACACCAGCTCGAAGGGGGCAGCTCAGTCACAACGCGAGGGCATTCGTCTTGGCGACCCGGTCCGTATCATCCGCGATCCGATGTTCGGGCGTATCGGTGAAGTATCGGCGCTTCCATCAGGGCTCACCAAGATCCCCACGGAGAGTGAGGTGCGGGTCTTAGAAGTGAAATTTGCCGATGGACAGAAAGCCGTCATCCCGCGGACGAACATCGAGGTGATCGAAGGAGCATGAGCGGCGTGAATCCTCAGGCGTTAATCGGCCAACGGATCGTATGTATGGTTGTCTGGACACTGCTGGTGTCTGGCTGGCTCTGTTCCTCTGCCTTGGCGCAGACATCGATCAGCGCTCCTCAAGATATGCGGGTCTTCGATACGCCGAGTGATGGTGGAGGCAGTCTCACGGTGCAGTGGGCTACTTCGTCATGGGATGGTCCTGATACACGGTATCAAATCTTGGCCGGTGATGCGGCTGTGACTGACCCGGCAGCTCTCACGATCATCACGGAGTTTCCAGGGAACTCGAAGTACGTCAAAGACGCAAAAACCGCGTGGTGGACAAGGAACGTCGACAAAACCTGGCATCAGGTCCTGGTCAGAAGCGCGAAGGGATTCGAGGTCAAGGATGGGACATCCTATGCCGTTGCTCTGGCAGCCGTTCAAGGTGACCAGCGGGTCTTCAGTCAGGTCTTGGTGGCCAGTCCTTCGCCGAACTGGTTTAATTGGAATCAGCTCAATAATCTCATCATCGCGTTGTCGTTCGGGGGACTGGTCTTCTACACGATCAGTTACGCGAAGCGACACGAGATCTTCCTACGGCGGATTCCAGGTCTTGATGCGGTTGATGAAGCGATCGGACGTGCGACGGAGCTGGGCAAGCCGATCCTCTATCTGACCGGGGCGCATGATCTGCATGATCCTTCGACGATCGCCGCCGCAGTCATTTTAGGGAAAGTTGCCAAACGGGCCGCGCTGTATGAAACGGAACTGTTGGTGCCGCACCGCGAACCGATCACGATGGCGGTCTGCCAGGAAATTACCAAACAGGCCTATTTAGAAGCGGGCAAGCCTGATCTTTTCAAGGAAGACGCCAACTTTTTTATCACGGCCGATCAGTTCAGCTACACGGCGGCAGTGGACGGGATTATGTTGCGGAAGAAGCCGGCCGCGAACTTCTTCATGGGCGCGTACTTCGCCGAATCGTTACTGCTGACGGAGACAGGCGCAAGTACCGGTGCCATTCAGATTGCCGGCACCGACTCAGACCACCAGCTGCCGTTCTTTGTGACGACCTGTGACTATACCTTAATCGGCGAGGAGCTCTACGCTGCCAGCGCATACCTCTCCAAAGAACCGGTGCAGATCGGGACGCTCCTCGGTCAGGATATCGGGAAGGCGGTCGTCCTGAGTGCCATCGCTATTGGCATCGTATTGGCGACGGTGGGAGCCGTCACGGGCGCACAATGGCCACAGTTGTTTCTCGATCTTTTAAGGGATTTAAAATGATCTTTCTCCGCCGACAGCTACCCCTTTTGATCACCTTGGTCACCGGCCTTCTGTTTGCCGCCCAGTATTACGTCCCGCATCCCGCTTCGGAACAAATGCTCACCTCCGCGACGAAGTGGCTGCAGATCGTCGGTGGGTTTGCCTTGATTTTGGGAGTGACCAGTCTGTTTCATCAGCATGCGGTGAAGATCAGACGCCAAGAAGCGGGCTGGGGCTATAGCCTCGTGCTGTACGTCGGGATGCTCGGCACCATCGCGGTCGGGCTTTGGACGAATGGAAAAGAGAGTGTCGAAGGGACCATGACGGCCTTCGGCTGGATCTACAACTACATGATGGTGCCGCTACAAGGGACAATGTTTGCCATCCTGGCCTTCTTCATTGCATCGGCTGCCTATCGCTCGTTCAGGGCCAAGAGTCGTGAAGCGGCCGTGCTGTTAGTGGCAGCTGTGATTGTCATGATGGGACGGGTGCCGTTGGGTGAGTATTTGATTCCCCTGAGCGGCGATGTGTCTTCGTGGATTTTGAATGTGCTGAACTCATCTGTGCGTCGCGCCATTCTGATCGGAGTGAGCCTCGGGGCCGTAGCCCTGTCCTTCAAGATCATCTTTGGCGTAGAGCGGTCGTATCTCGGGGGAGGTAAGGAGTAGTGAAGGCTGTGAGCGAAAGATGTGGATGGCGGGTATGACCTTCTCGGAAAAAATGCTCAAGATTGATCGGCGGATCATTTTCTTGATGATCGGTCTCTGCACGCTCTTGCCGCTGCTCTATCCGGTCGGCTTGCCGATCAAGACTTCATCGGAAGTGCGTGGTGTGTATGACCATATTGAATCGTTGCCGGAAGGTTCGGTGTTCCTTCTGTCGATCGATTTCGATCCGGCGTCCAAACCAGAGCTGTATCCGCAAGCGATCGCGCTGCTGCGTCATGCTTTCAAAAAAAACCTCCGCGTGATCACGATGACACTGTGGGTGTCCGGGACAGGAATGGCGGATCAGTTAGTGACGCAAGTTGCCAAAGAAATGGGAAAAGAAAATGGCACGGATTACACATTTCTCGGGTGGAGTCCCGGTGGCCAGGCGGTGATCATCAACATGGGACAGGACCTCTACTCGGCCTATCCCAGTGACTATCGAGGCAAGCCCACGAAGGAGTTGCCGATTCTTGAGGGGGTGCGCAGCTTGAAGGATGTCGGCTACATGGTGAGTTTGGGGGCAGGACGGCCGGGGGTGGAAGAGTGGTATGTCTTTGGTAAGGATAAGTATAAGTTTGAAATGGGTGGTGGTTGCACGGGCGTGATGGCTCCCGGTTTATATCCATTGCTACGGAGCGGTCAGATCAACGGCCTCATCGGGGGTCTCCGTGGCGCAGCGGAATACGAAAACCTGATCGGAAAGAAAGGCAAGGCCGTGGCTGGGATGGACGCGCAGTCGGCCACGCATCTCGCCATCATTGCGCTGGTGATCATGTGCAACTTGTTCTATTTTTCACTACGCCAGCAAAGAGGGTGAGTCATCAGTGACGACGATGCCGTTTGAAATGATCGTAGGGGCGTGGGTCGCAACCGGGTTGACCCTCCTGATCTTCTCGTTCCTCTACAAAGACAACCCGCTATTCAAACTCGCGGAACATCTCTATGTAGGGGTGTCAGTCGGCTACGTGATCGTGAAGACCTACGATACGGTCATCGTCCATCTGGTCGTCAAGCCGATCGTTGAGAATGGTGAAATCGCCCTGCTGATTCCCGTCGCCATTGGGATGCTGATGCTGACTCGGTATGTGCCAAAGGCGGCCTGGATGTCTCGCTATGCGTTCGCCTTTATTGTCGGGATGGGCGCTGGGTTGGCGATCCCGAGAACGGTGTCATCCTTCATTCTCAAACAAGTCGAGGATACCATTCGACCGTTGTTGTCGATGACTGGGTCGGATGGCGTCACGTTCTCGATGAATCTGCTCAATCCGGCCAGCCACCTCAACGCGATCATCATTTTAATCGGTGTCAGCTCGGTGCTGTTCTACTTCTTTTTCTCGATCGAGCATAGCGGAGTGGGGAAGGCGGTGGCACGAACCGGTATTCTCTTCTTGATGATTTCGTTCGGCGCCGGGTTCGGCTACACGGTCATGGCACGCATGTCGCTGTTGATCGGCCGCTTGACGGACTTGATCGAATTCTCCGATACCTCCTATGGCCGTCCGACCGTTTGGCTGTCGCTACTCACGGTTGGGGCTCTCTTTCTGCTCGCTCGACGGGGTCGAGAGCAACCTCCTGATATTCATTGAGAAGGAGGGGTCGTCGAAGCGGTTGCAGCTGTAACCGTTTGTCCCCTACAATGATCTCCGCTATGACCTCCAGTATTGCAAAAAGTCCTGCTCAATACCCTGCCCTGCGGAATCTGCAATTTTCTCCCATTAAGCAGGGAGAGGATCAGCTGATCGTGCTCTGGGATCCCAGTGGTTTGAGCAAGGAGAAGTTGGTCCTGCCGCTCAACTTCTTCTTCATCGTGCAACATTTCGATGGAGAGCATTCCATCCCGGACATCGGTGCGCTGTATCTGAAACGGTTTGGCGAGTTCCTGATGCCGAATAAGGTAGAGCAGCTCGTGACGGATTTGGAGCAGAAACTCTTTTTGGAGGGGGAACGGGTTGAGGCTGCCAAGCAACAGGCCCGGATTGCGTATCGGCGGCAACCAATCCGGCAGGCGGCGTTTGCTGGCCGCAGTTACGAGGCGGACGGTGTCAAACTGAAGAAGCAGATCGATGGGTTCTTTACATCCGGCGAGGGGCCTGACTTTAAGCCGTCAGAGAACCAAGGCAAATTGATCAAGGGGCTGGTTGCCCCCACGTATGACCTTAAACAAGCTGGATCGGTCTACGCATGGGCTTACAAGGAGCTACAGGAAGCTCAACAGCCGGATGTCTATGTCATCATCGGGACTGCCCATGCAGGGCTGGAGAACGTCTTTGCCGTCACAGACAAGGCTTTTGAGACGCCCTTAGGAGTGGTGCCAGCCGATCGACCGATCTTGGATCAACTGAAGGGGATGGTGCCGAAATTCTTTGACGAAGAGATGGCTCACCAAACAGAACATGCCATTGAATTTCAGTTGCCGTTTCTCCAGACCACTGTTGGTAAACCGTTCACGATCGTCCCGATTCTCTCGTCATTTTCTGCGCTCAGCCTCAACGATCCAGCTGTTCAGAGCTCTGTAGATCAGCTCCTTAGCGCATTCCGAGAGGTGATCGCGGCGTCGGGAAAGACCGTGTGTATCATCGCAGCAGGGGAGTTGGCGCATCTGGGGATGCGCTACGGCGATAGTGCGCCACCCACCGATTTCTCTTTCCATCGTTCAATGCAGCAGGACCTGGAAATGTTGAAACCAGTCGAAGAGCTCAAGCCGGCTGGATTCTCCGGGTATATTCAAAAAGAAAACGATCAACGGCGGATATCCGGCTTCTCACCGATCTATAGTCTGCTACGATTAATCCAAGCCGAAAAAGGCCAAGTCCTTCGCTACGACCGCGGCATCACCGATCAGTACAATTCCACCGTCACCTACGCCAGCCTGGCGTTCTTCTAACCGCATTCACTGAATATCCCCAGTGAAGCTGGCTGGGTTCCCGAGAAAAGCCCAACCGGTTCCTGCCGTGTAAGTAGCGATCGATGTCGCTCGCAATCTCGTGCAACCGACTCCGATCGGTGCTCTCGTCTCTTGTGGCTAGATCGCTCCCAGCGAAATACGAAAGACACAAGCACCCGGTGCTACACAGCGCTCCAATTGCCCCTTCATGCCCCAATTTCACGATCTCCGCCGTCCAACTAATTAGACAGCGTAACATGGCTTATTTATTGAGATTGAGAGGGATGCGGTCAGCTCGTGGCTTATCGTGTAGAAAAACACGACCAAAGCGAACGATGAATTATCTTTCGCCTGAATCGTGCTAACGATCCGTTATGACGAGATATTTTATATTGATGCTGTTCGCTGCCGTTTTTCGGCACGGTGATTGCTGTTCAATAAAGTCGCTGGTGAAGGTTGGGTGATTTTGGACCGGCCTCCGAATGACCCATTCCTTCGCAAGAAGGAACCCTTCACCAGTTCTCTCAT
This sequence comes from Nitrospira sp., assembly GCA_029865345.1. Taxonomy (GTDB): domain Bacteria; phylum Nitrospirota; class Nitrospiria; order Nitrospirales; family Nitrospiraceae; genus Nitrospira_D. The sequence continues at coordinate 18,008 of JAOUHD010000027.1, read as the reverse complement.
TGCCTGTCCAGTTTGTGAGGTCGGATTCAGACAGGAGGCCGGTTCTGCAAGACTCACCCAGATATCAAAATGTGAAGGGCGTATTTCTGCGATGTGGGTGGATGACCTCTTGACATTTTTGCGCGAGCGAACCAATATGTCCCGCAAAAGTCTACGAGAGCCACTAAACAAGTGGATAGAAGAGAAAGATATTAAGTAAATTGAAGTGAAAGGTTTCGATCAACGAGCGCTCTCAGGTTTGTACAACAGTCTGCCCGATGAGGCGGATTTAAGGGAGGGGAGGCCATTTATGCAGGGTTTTTATTCTGGATTGTTTAGGAGGCGGAGGCGGCCCAGTGTTGCGCGGATTCTCCAGTCCGTGTTGTTCGCTGGCAGTCTGCTTGTCGCGCCGGGATTGTTTGCCGCCGAGTCGGCAGATCGTCAGCATGGTGGACATGCGACGCCAGTTGCAATGCCGGGCTGGACTCAGCAGTTGAAGGGCCAGACGGTGGTTGAGAATGCCATCGAAGGGCGCGCCGACAATGCGCAAAAGATGGAGATGCAGCACCATCGCTTGATGGAGAAGCTGGAACAGCAGGCCCAAAAGGATGCGAAGGTCCAGCAGACATCCGGTGCGTTCAACGGCATGTCGATGATGCACCAGTATATGGGGCAGGACGGCAGCAGCTTCCTGCTCATGACGGATGCGTCGAAGGGCGAGCCGGTGTTGACGACCGGTGGGAAATGCCCGGCCAATGCACCGGTTAGGAAGTACGACGTCTCGATGATCAATATCGAGATCACCTTGAATCGCTGGCTGGATTTCTATCCGGGCTACATGTACGTGAACACGGAAGATCTGACGGCGGCCCGTGCCGAGGAAGCGAAGAACAAGGAGGCTCGCGAAAAGGAAGGATTCGATCCGGGCGCTGTCTCGACCGGGTTGCAGGGTGACGTGATTCAGCCCCTGGTGCTCCGAGCGAACCAGGGTGACTGCTTGAAGATGACCCTTCGCAATCAGATGGAGGGCGAGGACGGCAGCCTGTTCATCCAGGCCTCCAGTATGATTGTGAGCGCCACCGGCAAGCCGGCGACGACGACGAACCCCGATTCCATCGTGGCGCCGAGCAAGTCGCAAGAGTTCGAATGGTATATCCATCCGCAGATGCAGGAAGGGGTGCGGCAGTTTCACTCCTTCAGCCATGATCGTGAATTGACGGTCCTCGGTCTCTTCGGCGCCTTCATTGTGGAGCCAAAGGGGTCCAAGTACCTCGACTCAATCGGTACCGGCCCTGACAAGGAGGTCAGGAACGGCTGGCAGGTGAATATCGACAACGGGTCAGGACCGGACTTCAGGGAGTTCGTGCTCTTCTATCATGAAATCGGGGATGAAGCGTTCCGTCCGCTGAACAAGAAGGGCGACTTCCTTCCGCAGCGCGATCCGTTGACGGATGCCTACCGTCCGGGCGGTCGAGCGATCAACTATCGCAGTGAACCGTTCGGCATCGATCAGATGCATTTGCAACACGAGTATTTCGGGTTTGAAGACGAGTCGATGGCCTATAGCTCCTATACGTTCGGCGATACGCCGACCACGATCGCCCGTGGCTATTTGGGCGAGCCTGTGAAGTGGCGGGTTGTTCACGGTGGTTCAGAAGTGTTCCATTCACATCATCCGCATAGTGGGACGATACGGTGGCAGCGGAGCCCCGGTACTGATTCCAGCAATCTTTGGGCAATGGGTGCGGATGGGCCTGTGAAGTATCCTGTGGTGCGAACCAAGTCCGATCGTGTGGACGTGGAAGTCATCGGTCCATCAGAAGCATTGGATCTTGAGCCGGAATGCGGCGGCGGCGGGTGTCAGCACCTTGCCGGTGAGTTCCTGTATCACTGCCATGTGGCCCACCATTATGTGGCGGGTATGTGGGGCTACGGCCGGTTCTACAACACTCTGCAGGTCGGCTCGAGCCATACCGATAGTATGCCGGATCTGCAGGAATTGCCTGATCGGAAGGGCCGGATGAAGCTCGGTGTTTCTTCCGACAAGCTGATCGGAACCACCGTTGATTGGTTCGGTAAGACCTTCAAGATCGTGGACAAGGGACAGAAGACCAACTGGAAATCTGATCCGGTGGTCGTGAATATCAAGGATTGGGTGGAGATGTTCGTTCCGGCTCAAGGTCAACCAGGCCACACGAACGACGAAAAGGGCCAGATCATGGCCTATGATTCGACCGTGTGGGACTGGAAGTGGGACGGCAACATCGCACGCGGCGAGCGGGAAAGCACTGCGCAGAATCCCAAATATGCATGGGCGGCCAAGTGGGATGACAGCACCAGGCCTGCCATTTTGTTCGACCCGACCACAGCCAAAATGGCGTGGCCATTGTTCAAGCCGCATTTCGGCAAACGTGTGCCGTTCTCAGCGAACCACAGCGGCGCGCCCTGGCTGGAACCGATTCACCAGGATGAAAATGGCGAGCGGACCTCCGAGCCGGCCAAGCCGGGTGAGCAGGGCCGATGGAGCCTCTGTCCGGATAATGCCAATCGCAAGCACTACAACATTCACTTCGTGCGGATGCCAATCACTCTGGCCAAGAAGCAGGGGAAAGAGCCGGCCATGGTCGACAAGGACGGCTTGATCTACGTGCTCCATGAGGAAGAGCGTTTGACCAGAGCGAATGACGATCTGAAGCTCCCTGCGGTCATTCGTGCCAACGTCTATGATTGTGTGGACGTGCTTCTGACGAGCGAGTGGGATGACGACGATTACACGAACTTCCAGTCGTCCAAGATCAACATCCACCCCCATTTCTTCCAGTTCGACACGGGGAACTCGGATGGTGTGATTTCAGGGTTTGAGTATGAGATGTCGGTCCGGCCCTTCACCATGTGGGGGAAGAAGACCAAGCATGGGTTGCCGGCCCCGATGGTGGCGAAGCTCGAGGGCGCCGTGAAGGCGGGAGCGAAATCGTTCACGATCAAGATGGCTCCAGGCGCCACGCCTTTCCATGTCAATACCGAAGTCATGGTCGGCATGGATTGTTTGGAGAAGGGGAACGATCCGACGGCCTCGTTGCCACGGGACAAGAGCTGTCAGGAAGTCGTTCGGATCAAGGAGATCAAAGGCAATCAGATCACGTTCTTCAAGCCACTCAAGAACAATCACCCAGCGGGCGATCTGGTATCGCCGGAGTTCGTTCGCTATCGCTGGTGGGTAGACGTGGATCTGGGGACCGTGTTCTGGCATGACCATGCGTTCGGCGCGACGACCTGGCCCCATGGCGGGTTCGGCGTGACGATCGTGGAACCGTTCGGATCTACCTATCATGATCCAAAGAACGGTAAGTTGGTCTACAGTGGTCCGATTGCAGACATCCACAGCAACGAGCCGATTGGGGCCGGTGTGAGTGGCAGTTTCCGTGAGCTGATGGTATCGATCCATGACACGGTGCCGCACACTGTGAACGTGATCGAGGCCGGTAATCCACCAGGACAACCAGTAGAGGTTGCTCTGGAAGCTGGGAAGACGGTGTCGTTCCAGATGCCGGAAAAGATCATGAATGCGCCGAATAAGTACATCAATGGCGGAACGCATACGACCGGCAGCGGCTTCAATTTCCGCGCGGCTCCGTTTGCACAACGTCTGTCAAACAATCCGGATACATCAAAGCTGTTCAGCAGCGCGGTCCATGGAGACCCTGGTACGCCGTTGATCCGTGCGTACACAGGGGACACCTTGGTGGTTCGCCTTTTGCACCAGCTGATGAACGAATCCCATGTCTGGACCATTTCGGGCCATACCTTCCTTACGGAACGGTATGCGGCGGATGCCAATCGGAAGAACTCGATTCACATCGGGATCGCCGAACGATACGATTTGGTCACAAAGGCTGGCGGATTCCAGGGTATGCCTGGTGACTATATCCACTTTAATGGCAGAAGTTCACACTTCGCGGAAGGTGGATGGGGGATCTTGCGGGTACTCGATAAGGAAGTGGCGGATCTCAAGCCGTTGCCTAGGGGGACCAATCCGCTCGGCATTCCTGCCACGCCAAGCTCCGTCTGTCCGTCGGATGCACCGGTGAAGAACTTCAGTGTGGTGGCTTTGGATCGCCCCATGAAGTTGAATCCGAAGGCGCCGGATGTGATTGAAGTGGACTTCGAACGGAAGATCGAGATGACGATGCCGGAAGGCAAGGTCTTCGCGCTTGAGGGAGAAGCGACAACGGTGTCCAGCGGTGCAACGCCGCATCCGCTGACGCTACGGGCCAATTTGGGCGATTGTATCAAGGTAAACTTGACCAATAAGATGAAGGCGAGCCGGGCGTCATTCTTTGCGCCTGGTCTGGCCTTTGACCCGAAAGACAGCCAAGGTTTGAACGTCGGCAACAATGGCGGCGACCAGACTATTGGTCCAGGTGAGAAGCGGCAGTACACCTACTACGCACATCCGTCGAACAAGGAGACGACCTCCTTGGTGTGGGACGGTGGCAATATCGTCGTCAATCCGCGCAATGGATTGTACGGGGCGATCATCGTCGGTCCGAAGGGATCACAGTATCGTGATCCAGTCACTGGCGCTGATATCTCGCAGAAGAATTCCTGGAGGGCGGATGTGATCGTGGACGCCAGTCTGCCGGAAAACGTGGGCAAGCGGAACTATCGCGATGTGGCCCTCTTCTTCCAGGATGAGGACAACATCATCGGGACCGCGTTCATGCCCTACGTGCAGAACGTGGCGGGGTTGACGTCCGTTAACTACCGTGCGGAACCATACAAGTTCCGTGAGGAGCAGGGATGTTCGCTGGGCAAGATTTTCCAGCCTTGCGTTGTAGGCAAGCCGGAAGATCCGGCGACGCCTGTCATTGAGGCCCATGCCGGTGATGCGCTGCGCATCCACGTGATCGGCGCCAACAGCGAGCAGAACGGGATGTTCGGCATTGAGGGCCATGAATGGCCGATCGAGCCCTACATGCCTGGAGCCGATATGATCAGCGTCGTGGAATACGCGGGATCTGAGACGCTCGATGTGTTCCTCCGTGGCGGTGCGGGCGGACCGTATCGTCAGGTGGGAGACTTCGTGTGGTCCAATCAACGGCTGCCCTACACGCAGTCCGGACAATGGGGCTATCTCCGTGTGTTGCCAGTGGGCGATTCACGGATCCAAACGCTGAGCACAATCGGTGCAGGTGCAAAGCAGGCGGAAGCAAAGCCCGGTGTGAAAGCCATTCCGACCGCCATGAAATAGGCGGACGGGATAGGGTATAAACCCCTGGTGGGGGAGCCGCCTGCTTAAGGTGGCTCCCCCACTTGCATTTTTGGTAGGATGCACAGAGATCTTGAGAAGCATCATTTGGAAAGTGCACAATAAGCCTGGTATGCAGGGGGAAAACTGAATCGAGGTGAGGCGGGGGAGGCTGGGGGAATTAAACATGAGACTCATAACACGATGTGCGGCGGGGCTGGTTTTGCTGTCGTTGTCCGGTCCGGCGATTGCGTATCAGGAAATGAAGGTGTCGGATGGCGGGACCATCATAGGTACGGTGAAGCTCGATGGGCTGGTTCCCAAGCCAAAGGGCTATAATCTCACGACATTGCCGGACCAACTCTATTGTGGTCGGATTTCCGATGGGCAGGGGTGGCGTATTCTACAGCCGTTCCAGGTGGGAGCGGCAGGCGAGTTTCGAGATGTGGTGGTCTATCTCGAAGGGGTTGAGAAAGGCAAATCGTTTGCTGAAGGGAGCATTCCTCAGATTGAAGCGAAGGACTGTCTGTTTCTCCCATTCACGACAGTGGTGCGAGATGACCAAACGGTGACGGTCGTCAATATGGATCCCGTCATGCACGATATTCAGGCGTATGAAACATCGCATCTTGGCGCGCGGGTGCTGTTCAACGTGCCGCTGCCGATGAATCCACAGCACCCCCGAAACTTCAAGGACCGCAGCGATGCCGCGATGTACCACAAACATATGGCCGGCGCCCCGACGAAGCAATTGGTCGCTCTCAGTAAAGGGCGCCGGATCTTCGTCATGCAGTGCGGTTTTCATGCCTACATGGAGAGTTGGGGTGTGGCTGTCACCAATCCCTACTTTGCGAAGACGGACGAACAGGGACGGTTCACCATCGCCGATATTCCACCCGGTACGTATAAGCTGGTCGTCTGGCATCCCTACGTCAGGACGGTGAATGAGCAAACCGTGACCGTCAACCACAATGGGACCGTGGAAACAAATATAGTGGTTCAAGCTCCGACCGGTCGGCTCTATGCCAACGAGGTCTTGGCGCACGATTATGTCCGCTACAATGTGACGGAGGAAACGCAGAAAGAGATCGATCCCATGATCCAAAAGCAGAAACGCTGAGGGATGGTCGGATTGATACAGGTTGAGGGGCATGTGCCATCACTCGTCGGTCTCATGCGATACGTATGTATGATCGTCTCATGTGGTCTGCTGTGGCTCATCGCTGCGTCGGCAAGGGCTGATCACGAGAGCTCCAAGCAGCCGCCGCTGTGGGCCCCACGTGATGAAGCGGAGCGGTTGGGGGCAATGGAGGCGCCGGGTGGAATGACATTGGTCCCGGCAGGATCGTTTCTCATGGGGAGTGATCCTCGAAAGGACCGTGCTGCCGGTCCTCAGGAACAACCACAGCACCAGGTCTATCTCGATGTGTTCAAGATCGACCGGTTCGAGGTATCAAACGTTGAGTATCTCAGATTCGTGCTCGGGACAGGAGCAGATTGGCCGAAGTTTTGGCGAGAGAATCCATTTCCGGAAAAGGCCGCACTCCACCCCGTGATTAACGTGAGCTGGTATGAGGCCGACGCCTTTTGTCGGTGGGCCGGGAAACGGCTTCCCACCGAAGCTGAATGGGAGAAGGCAGCACGTGGGGTGGACGGTCGGATTTTTCCGTGGGGCAACGAGCCGGCCGGTTGGATCAAGAGTAATATCGCCCACCCTGGGTCGAAGCGCGGATTCAAGTACCCTCCGCTCGCCAATATTTATCGCTATGACAAAGGCACTAGCCCGTATGGCGTCTATCAAATGGCGGGTAATGTCAGCGAATGGGTGTCGGACTGGTTTGATCCTGAGTACTATCGGCAAGGTCAGGACAAAAATCCGCTAGGGCCCAAGAGTGGAGAACTCAAGGTTTTTCGTGGAGGATCATGGAATGAAGACCCGGAGGTTGCCCGCTCCGCCGGCCGCAATGCCGGTCCACCGGATCGAGAGAGCTATCTGACAGGATTTCGCTGTGCGAAGTCTGGAGGCGATGAAAATAGTGAAGTATCGAATATCGGTCGAGAGGGTACCGCACCGACAGTGATGCGGTTCTCAGAATGAGGGCCGCTAGGCGGTGAATCTTGACTCTTCAAGAGAAAAGGAGACGGTATGAGGGGAGCAAGAGGAAGATCATGGCGTATGGCTGGTTGGACCGTCATCACGCTCGGCGTCATAACAGCGATGGCTCACGTCGCATGGGGCTTGGATACGCAAGATATCACGGTGGAGTGGACGGAAGCTGGGAAGAAGCTGGCCGTGGAACGTGTGGCCAACTGGAAGACGAAAGGGGAAATGATCTTGGTGCCAGCGGGGGAGTTCTTGATGGGCAGCGACAAGAAGACAGACCGACTGGCCTATCGAGGCGAGATTCCGCAACGACGCGTGTATCTCGACGCCTTTCAAATTGATAAGTACGAAGTCACAAATCTTCAGTATCTGAAATTCATTCTCGCGACCGGGCGCAATCCCCAGTTGGACTGGCGCTACGACGGTGGAAATTTCCAAGAAGCGATGGCTCACCATCCGATCATGCATGTGACGTGGCACGACGCCGACGCGTATTGCAAGTGGGTGGGCCAGCGGCTACCGACCGAGGCGGAATGGGAAAAGGCGGCGCGGGGCGAAGACGGACGAATGAATCCCTGGGGGAAGGAATCCGCAGGATTGAGCCGAGCGAACTTTGGAAGGACTGGGCTTTCGGGACCCGTGCGGGACCGGCCTGAACGGTCGCTGATGTACCCGCCGATCATCTCAGTGGACAAGTATGAAAACTCCGTGAGCCCCTACGGCCTCTATCAAACGATGGGCAATGTGGCCGAGTGGGTATCCGACTGGTATGACCAGGACTACTACAAGACGGCGCCGGATCGAAATCCTCAGGGACCAGGAACTGGGACGCAAAAGGCGTTTCGCGGTGGTGGTTGGATGGACAGTACCACAACGATGAGGGTCGCGATGCGGAATGGGACTGATCCGAATACCAGAATCAATTGGCTGGGATTTCGTTGCGCGAAGTCGGTGTCTGGCGATCAATCATCGAGCAGCGTCTCTCACATGCCAGGTGAGTCGTTGACTTTTGAGGCAAAACACTGAACGATCACACTCCACAGTGTGATCGGGCCAGCTTCTGGTCGTCGAGCAACTCCACCGAATGGCAGTGTATTGAGCAAGCGGGGTTAGGAGTGCCTATGTTACGCACATGGTTCGACTCGTATATCATTTATCTCGCAGAGACCAGTCGGCGGCCAGCCGCCATCGTGCTTGCGGTCCTACTCCAGGCAGGCGTGCCGCAACTGAGCGATGGAGCGCCGGGAGGCAAGACAGAGGTGCTGCCCATGGAGAAGGCTGCGCCTGCTGCAGTGGTCATCGAGGCGGCCGGAACTGAGCCGGAATTGAGGCGTCAGATGAGGTCAAAGAACGGTGTGGTGGAGTTGAAGAGTGGTGCGGTTCGGTTTTCACTGGCTCCCACGGGGAGCTATGGGTTCATTGCACCCAAGCAACTTGGTTTGGCATTGGTGACACAGAGTCCGGATTTGATGTTGGAGCAGGTGTCCTCCTCGTCTGGATCCTACGAGATTCATAAGCTCGGCAATGGGAGTGGGCTCCTGGTTGGTTTTGTGGGGAATGAGGTCGTTCCTCAGATCAAGCCGAGCGAACGGCCGAGGAGTGTACGGCTTTTCCTGTATTCGAATCCATTTAGTAAAGCGACGACTATTGCGGCAGTTCCATTAACGAAACTCATGGTCGACCAAATGCCGCACCGGATTGAACCCAAGCAACCGGACGGTCCGGTCTTGCTGGAAATGGATTTGCAGGGTACTGCTAATCGTAAAGCCCCCAGTCAATAGGATTGGTGCGGTATGTCGAGATCGCGTTGCGTGGACTCTACATAATTTGACTGTACGTCAGGAGGGGCTTTGGTCTTCTGTTCTGCTTGCGCAGGTTCCTTCCGTATTATTGAAAGGTGCTGTAGGCGGTGCAATCGTGAGTGCAAAAAGGGGAGTTCATTCGTGAACCGATCGTTGCACACGTGTCGCGTTGGAATCGTACTCTTTGTCGCTGCGCTGTTGCTGCCGATAGTTGCGGCGGCCTATGAGGTTATTGATGTACCGCACGGCGGAAGGATTGAAGGCATCGTGACCTTGAGTGGCGATGCTCCCGAACCGAAAGGGTTCAACCTCATCACCTTTCCTGATCCTGTCTATTGTGGACGCATTTCAAACGGCCGTGGGTGGCGATTGTTGTATGATTTTGTCGTCGACTCCGGCCGAGGGCTGAAGGATGCGATCGTCTTGCTGGAAGGTGTCGAGTCCGGAAAACCGTTTGACGTGTCCGTTCCGTTGATCGAAGCCCGCGATTGCAAGTTCGAGCCATTCATGACCGTGGTTCGAAATGGGCATGCAGTGGAAGTGATCAATATGGACCCGGTCATGCATGATATCCAGGGATATGAGACGTCGCCCGAAGCAGGCAACCGGGTGTTGTTCAACACCCCACTGATCATGAACCATCAGCATCGGCGGGGCGATCTCTATGCCATGCATAATCATGCGCCAGGAAAGTCGCTGGTCGGGCCAGTGTATCTCAACAAAGGTCGGCGGACATTCTATATGCAGTGTGGCTTTCATGCCTATATGGAAAGTTGGGCCATGGCCGTGAACAATCCCTACTATGCCTTGACCAATCCGAAAGGAAAGTTCGTGATCGAGGGAATTCCGCCCGGCACGTACCAGTTGGTGGTCTGGCATCCCCAGACAGGACCAGGAACGACGAAGTTCATCACGGTGCAACCAGACGGACAGCTGATTGAGCGGTTGTCATTGCAAGCTCCGAAAGGGAATCGGACCGCCTATAAGGTCATGGACAATCCTCGATTCGGCCTTGAGGCATTAGGGTATCCCGTCGATATCCAACCGGTGGTTGAAACGCAGCAGTAACGACTGATGCAGAGAGGGGCAAGAAGGAGAGCCTACAACCCGGTGCTCCTTGTCCTCATCGCTGTGGTGTTGGTTTGGTTCCCGCGATTAGTTGTAGAGGGTGGAGACACTTTTCCCCCTGAGCCGGAATTTTCCGGCCGTCTCGTCGTATCGGTGAACGGGAAGCAACGTCAGGCGCAAGTGTTTGGAAAGGGGGACCGCCTGAGGCTGGAGTACAAGTATGCCGTTCGAACGGAACGTGGATTTGCGGCGATCGAAATCATACGCCCGGATTACGCGGAGGTGTGGTATGTGCTTCCTCAACAGCGAGAACTCTTGGTGATGCCGCTGGCGGAGGACATCATCCCTACACGCCCCACATTGAGCGGAGAAACGACCAGAACACTGATCGGTCCCGCTATGGTAGCCGACCGTCCCGCCCGGCTGTTTGAGGTTCAGACGGAGCGCCATGGAAGAGGAGAACGATTCTATGAGTGGGTCGATGAGGAGATGGACATCGTTCTCAAATTGGTCAGTCAAGACCGAGATTGGTCATTTCAGTACGAACGAATCCGGAAGTCACCTCAACCAGCGATGTATTTCGAGGAGCCGCCCGGATACAAGAAACGTGTGAGTTCCACTCGTTAAAGGTACGAAGACTAAGACATGAAGTGCTCGAGTGTTCGACGATGTGCGATCGGCCTGCTCATCCTGAGCGGGCTGACTTCTCTTGCCGACGCTGCAAGTTCAGGTGCAGCGTCTGACGTTCAGAAGATTCAGACGCTTTACGATCAGCATGAGTATCAGAGGGCGCTTGAGGATCTGGGTAAGCTTGATGCGGAGGTGGCAGGTGCGCTAGCAGTTCGCCGACTTAAGATCAGTACTTTGTTGAGGCTGGGTAAACCGAAGGAGGCGTTGGCAGACTACGACCGCCTGATTCAAGTGGTGAAACAAGAGGATCACTCGCTACTTCAAGAGGTTGCCCTAGCCTTCGTCGTTGTCCTTACGAAAGACATGCGGGAACAGATGCGCGGTGTCGCGTATACCGCACTCAAAGATTGGCAGAGTGCGGATGCGGTTCCATTTTTGGAGGACGGGCTCAATGACGGGTCCGGATTGATTCGGGCACTGGCTGCTGAAGGGTTAGCGAAATTGGAACAGGGGCGTCGATCGAATCGTTTCCGCGACGCCTTGGGCGATCAAGCTGCTCTCGTCAAGGAGGCGGTCCTCAAAGGACTAGGGAGATCCGATGATGCCTCGAATATCAGGTTGATCGAACCGTTGCTGCAGGACCCTGAGGTACGGGTACGTGTAGCGGCGGCAGAGGCCCTTTGCCGTCATGGGCGCACACAAGGCTGTGCGTTGTTGGAACAGTCAGGAAAAGCTCCAAACCCCGATGAACGAGGCGCGGCGATTCGCGCACTGGTCGACTTGCAAGGAGCGCAGGTGTTGCCGATTCTGATCGAAGCCAGCCAGCACAAACAACCATCGGTTCGCGGCGTGGCTGCCATGGGCTTTGGCCATGTGTCTACGCCGGAGGCGCTCACTGTCTTGAGCAGGCTGCTGAGGGACCCGCTCCCTCCGGTTCGAGTGGCTGCTGCGGTGAGTCTCGGGCAGCTCCAGGGCTTGGATGCTCGATCCCCATTACGCAAGGCCATCACGGAGGACCGTGACGCGTCCGTCAGGGCGTTTGTGATAGGGGGATTGTTAGAGCAGGGCGAACGGTTTGATGAATTATCTCCAGCGATCGAGGCTCTTTCCGGTACAAAAGAGTCGGCCGTACGCACTGCGCTGGCTCGAGCTCTCGCTCGAGCCTCTGAGGGGAATCGAACCGCCGCGCGATCAGCCGTGAGAGCTTTGTTCTCGGACACGATGCCTCGGGTGAGGATCGCAGTCCTCAAATCGATGGCAAAGCTGAGTGGCGTGAGTGCGCTCCCGCTTCTGAAACAGGGGCTCCATGATGAAGATGATGCAGTTCGCGCCACGGCAGGAGGCGAGCTGCTGCGCCTTGCACAAGTCAGGGGGTAGGTGCCGACGAGGCGTCAACAATGCGTGATCGACGAGAAACTCGGCCGCACGGCGGTCCTATTGCAGGCGATGATACACTGACGTGACTGTTGGAGTTCAACGAAGGAGTCATGATCGATGGCTGTTCTGCTGCTGGTTGGTGCGGCGATGCTCGGGATTCTGTTCAACACAATTCCTTTCGTGGCGGACGCGCAGTCATTCCAGGCTGTCATTGCACCGCCGAAGGGGAAGGATCGTGCGCCGATGGTCGAGATCCCATCCGGGTCATTTCCCATGGGCGTTCCACTAGGGGATCGTGATGGGGGGCGAGACGAGTATCCACGTCACGAGGTCTTGTTGGATACGTTTTGGATCGACCAATTCGAAGTAACGAACGGTCGCTATATCGAGTTTATCAAGAGCGCCGGCCATCGTGTTCCACAGAACCCAACAAATCCTACGAGAAATCTCTGGCAAGGTGACCGCATCACAGAATCCCTGACTGATCGTCCTGTGATCAACGTGGATTGGTTTGACGCGGACGCCTACTGTAAGTGGGTGGGTAAACGACTTCCCACGGAAGCAGAGTGGGAAAAAGCAGCAAAAGGGACGTCCGATCGCCGGTTTCCATGGGGGAATGTTGAGCCGACCGCAAAACATCTGAATTACAACCAGCGGTGGATCGGCGAGAAGACGCTCATGCCGGTTGGAAGTTATGAGGCGGGAAAGAGTCCCTATGGCGTATACGATGTTGTCGGCAATGTGTGGGAATGGGTGAACGACTGGTATGATGCGCGGTACTATGAAAAGAGTCCGTCCAAGAATCCAACAGGGCCTCAGGAAGGCACGAAGAAAGTGATTCGCGGAGCGGGCTGGCAGAACGAAACGCCGACAGTGCGCATCTTTACCCGTGTCGATAGTGATCCGACGATGCGCAATGAGTCGACCGGCTTTCGCTGTGCGGCCGATGTTGGAATAAACTGATCGCGGAGCGATCAGTCCTGTTCAGTACCCCTTACATGCCGGGTGCAGTTGGCTCAGGCGCTGCCGGCTTATTGAAACCTTCCAATGGGTGAAAGTTGAGGGGGAGATTGAATAGCGAATCGGGAACTGAGCGCATCTTGACGTGCTGGTATTCCATGATCCAACTCCCGTCTTTTTTGGCCAGCTTCATGGGGAAGTGAATGTCTGTCGCGACCCATTGATAGTAGACATCGACCTGCTCGCCTTGCCTTGTCGTAACTTCGTACAGGACTGTCGGATGTCCTTCCCGGACTTCCTGACCGATCTCTTCTCGCGAGACTTCACCAGGCAATGTTTCAGTCACTCTGAGTTCTTGTTCGGCGTTGTAGGGAATGGCCTTGAAATGCTTTATTCTAGATAGTAACAGCCAGACGACCTGCTTATCTTTCCGCACGATGCTGACATTGACCGGTCCCATCGTATGGTGCTCAATACGCCACATATTGTCGCGGTAGTAGACGTTGGATTTTTGCGATCTCCCATCAATTTTGGTGATCTGATCAGCAGTAAACTCCAAGGCCTTGGCCTGAAGGGCGGGGAGTAGTAGACTGCAAGGAATCAGAAGAGTGAGCCATCTCAGCGGCGCGACAACTCTTCTCATAGGGACCGGTCCATTTCCATTTGAAACCTCTTCGATCGAGAAACAATCATTCATCAAGCTGTCCATGCAGATTGGCAACTAGTTGGCACTCTTGATCGAGGGGCGTGCGCAGCGGAATCCGATCGTCGCCGAGCGTTGATCGGGAGGTGCCCCGCCCCTCGTTGCGGTTCTCAGCATGATCCGAGCACTTTTCCATGAGCCGCCACGAACGCCCTTGTATCGGCCAGTCGTGGGGCCCGGAGGATTGCGTTCCGGCATATAGGCATAGTAATCAGGCCCAAACCAGTCTTGCACCCATTCTGCCACATTTCCGGCCATATGGTGCAGGCCATAAGGACTCTTGCCATGATCGAGAGAATCGACGACGGCGAGAATGGGGATCTCATGCATATGATGCTGTCCGAACATCGCGAGCGAGGAGCTCGGGGTGGTCTCACCCCAGGGAAAGAGATAGCCCTCTGACCCTCGTGCCGCTTTTTCCCATTCAGCTTCCGTCGGTAGTCGCGCCTGCTTTGCTGCGCAGAAATCCTTGGCTTCAGTCCACGTGACATAGAGCGCCGGCCACCGCGTCAGGGTTTTGTCCGGGATGAAGTGGATGGTGATGACATGCCAGAGGAGTTTCTGCAATTCATCCGATGGATGGTGGTTTCGTTGGTGTAAGAAGACTAGGTATTCACCGAGGCTCACTTCGTCGCGATCGATCTCATATGTATCCAGCCAGACTCGATGTTGAGGAAGTTCCGTATCGTCAAAGGGTGTCCAGTTGCCATAGGGCGCAGTTGGGACACTCTTACTGCCGTATACAAAGATACCGGCTGGGATGGGTAGTATTGGTGATGGTCGGGCCAATTCCGCAATGGTCTCCAAATGACCGGCTAATTCAGGTGATGGTATTGATCCTGCCTGTGTGAGCGTGGGGGTTCCAATGATGACGAGGAATGAAAGCACAGTCGCGGGCCATATAGGATAATCCAACATAAGATTGCACCAGTAGTCTCATCGTAGGGCCGGAGGGCATTGCACGATAAGCTCGGTGTCGATGGCTGGTCGTCGCTCAGCCATGGCCGAGGATTGTCAGATTACCACAGAGGTCAACAGGCCTGCATCTGGTGGGACATGGACGGTTCCGCAGTCGTCGTGGAACGTTGGCGTGAAGGATAACCGGTGGTGTATGCATGATGTGCCCATCTCATCAGTGTGTTGAGATGCACCGAAACACTTGGGTAGGATCTGCACTCGGTGAGCAACAAGGCAGGTTGAACTTCTCTACTGAGGGAAACGGTTGTTGTTGAAAGGAGTATCACATGATCCGCTATCGGTCGTTGAAGTCATTTTACCCATGTTTCTCCGCATTGTGTGCGGGGGGTGTCTCACTGATGTTCGCTTTTCCCCTCATGGCTGAAACAACGCCACTCAGCCAAGACGCGTTTCAGCGAGCGAGGCAGGTGACGGTGGGAATTCTGGCAGACACCCAAGATCAACGAACCCCGGAGAAGCCAGGGAAAGTTGCTGTTCGGGGCACTGGCTTTCATCTGCGAGACGGGTATGTGGTTACCGCCAGACATGCTGCGGAAAAGCATGATCCGACGACCGGTACTCTCATCCAGAAGCGAATTCGTATACTGACCAATGATCTGCATGAACTTCCAGCCGATCTCGTTGGTGACAGTGCCTTTATGGATGTCGTGCTCTATCGAGTGAGCGAACAGCATCGCTCGAAACTGCAGACAGGAACTTCATTTGTCACCGGAGACGTTTTACCCGGAATGGAGGTCTTCACAGTCGGCTATCCGCTTGGGTGGGGGCCGACCATGTCTTTTGGCAGGCTTGGGAATACTAATACCTTCCTGCAAACAGTTGCTACCCGCTTGTTGCAGGCTGACCTTTCGGCTTGTAGCGGCAACTCAGGAGGAGGACTCTTTAACGGGCAAGGGGAGATTGTGGGAATCGTGCATGCGGTGATTCAGACTGATAAAGAAGAAACACAGAACTATTGCAGCCGCATGGCATTCGCGATCCCAGGAATTCTCGCTGAGCGCATCGTCAACGCGGCGCTTTCCGGAAAACCTCTCGCCTTTTCCAAGCTTGGTCTCCATCTGACTTCAGTCAAAGATGGCACGAGGTTGCGTGTGGCAGTGCAGGATGTCACCGAGCCGGCCAAAGCGGCTGGTCTGCAGAGACACGATATTTTGTTAGCCATTGAGGGTACAGAGGTTATCGATGCCGCCCAGTTGAAGAATTTTCTGATCGAACGCACCACCCCCGGTCAAGAGGTGTCCATCAAAGTGCGTCGAGTGGATGCAGATCTCACATTTCATATCGTGCTGGGCGGAGGGTGAACGTGGTCATGCGATGTGGTTCCATCTGAACGTCTTTACTATCCCATGTCATGCAGTTGAAGTAAGCTCGGGAAAATGGACGCCTTCAGCCTATGATCTATGGTTTGGAGGTGTGGGATAGCACGGCTACCGCGACGGAAGTATACAAAGGAGTTCCGGGAACAGGCGGTGCGGGTGCTGCACGAGCAGAAGCGGGCCATTCCCCAGGCAGCGAGACGCCTGGTGATGTTGGAGAAGATACTCGCGAATTGGGTTGACTGGGGTAGCCGCGCAATGCTTCCCTCAATGCTTTCATTGAGTAGTCAGGTCCCAAGTACTCATTAAGCGAAAGGCCGGTGTCCAGGATGGCCCAATAGGCCTTATCGTGGAAACCTAATAGGCGGGGGAGTCCGGCTCGTGAGAGCCGGGTTCCCCCGTTCGTCTTTCAACGGCGAACGATGTCTTGAACCCAGCCCACCCATACGGTAAAAAGACTGATGGAACCGCGAGAGCTCCCTCTATCAATTCGTCTACTCTTGATCTGGCTCCTGTCGATTGCCACCGGTAGTGTACCAGAGCTAGCTACAGCTCTTGATTTTTCGGCTGATCAGATCGTCAAAAACGGAGAGTCCGTCGTTACGGCCCACGTCAACGCCAAGGGCGATCGCTGGCGGTTCGAATACGCGCAACCCCAGCGAGGCGCCAGTATCATGATCGTTCGGATGGACAAGCAGCATTCGTGGCTCATCCTCTCGAAGCGCCGGCAGTATCTTGAAGTCCCGATCGTGGCCGACCATATATTGATGGTGACGGAGAACATGGACGGAGAGGTCTCGCACGGGTTCGTGGGGGACGAGACGTTGAACGGCTATCCTACGGAGTTGTTCGAGGTCATGGTTGCTGAACAGGGTGAAACACGTCAATATTATCGGTGGGTGACCAAGACCGAGCAGTTTCCACTGAAGACGGTGAGGAAACAGGGGACATGGTCGGAGGAGTTTCGTCGGGTGATTTTCACGCAGCAATCTCTGTTTCTCTTCGAACTTCCACGACGGCTGGATAACGCGAATCCATCAGCAGATACGCAACAATAGTCGCATGACCGGAGGAAACATGAGAACGGCGATGCTGGGCGCATTATGGGCGGTGGGATGTGTGTCGGCCTTCCTGACAATCGGACATGGAACCGATGCCGGGGCCTATGAGTCGGCACCGGTGGTGGACGGAGGGACGGTGCGGGGGACGGTCACGTTTAAGGGCATCGTGCCTGAGCCGAAGGAATTCGACTTGCGCCGCTCTCCGGACAGCGAGTTTTGCGGGGCGCTGTCCGATGGCAATGGGCATCGGCTCCTGAAGGAAGTTACGATCGGGCTGGAGGGGGGACTCAAGGATGTGGTCGTCCTCGTGGAAGGCATCCAGAAAGGGAAGCCGTTTACCTTCACCGATGCCGAAGTAGAAGCCAGTCTCTGTCAGTTCCTGCCCTTCGTGACGGTGGTGAGCGACAAGCGCCGCATCACGGTGTTTAATCGTGATCCGGTGCCCCACGACATTCAAGGCTATGCGTACGATCAAGGCGGCGTCGATATCGTTCTCCATCGGCCTGCGTTGCACGTGAGCGGGACTACCGATGTCGTGCAGCTGGTCAAAGGGCGAAAAGCGTTTACCATGCAGTGCGGCATGCATCCCTACATGCAGAGCTGGGGCTATGCGATCGACAATCCGTATTATGCGGTCACGGGCCCCACTGGTTCGTTCGCCATCGGCGATCTCCCGGCCGGGACGTATCACATCAAGGCCTGGCATCCGATCCTCGGAAGCCAAGAGCGGGACATCACTGTAAAGCCCAATGAGACGGTGTCACTCGATCTGTCGTTTGAAG
>JAOUHD010000162.1 GCA_029865345.1 Nitrospira sp. | reverse complement strand
GAAGGTGGCGGTGGCCCGCTCTGGACGAATTTTGATGGTCGCATTCCCGAACAAGGATCGGATTTCAATTTTCTGTTGTGGGGCAGTGCGGGCGCGACCTATGATCTGACTGCGCGATGGGCGCTGAACGCCGGAGTCCGATTCAGCCACATCTCCAATGGTGGCACCGGTAGTCCGAACGGCGGGGTTAATTACGTACTGCCGTTTATCGGGATTGCCGCGAAGCTTTTCTGAGCGCCAGAAGTAGAGGCCTTCCCACCGCAGTTAAGTCCGGAATGCATAAAAGGGCAGGGTGTTGCCATTTCTCATCTGCGAGCGAGCCGATAGCCTACATCGACAACACTGATAAAAGCACGCCCGAACCATTTAAAAACTGTGCTGTTTCATCAGACCCCGCCTGACCCATTGAATTCGCAGTCGGCAGGCATAAAGCTGACCCGTGTGCCATACGGCGAGGCTGTGTAAGGCAAAGTCTGCTAGGATGCCGCGGTGATAGACCACACGCCTGCTTCGACCGTGCCGCGGCAAGCCGCGGTGCTCTTCATTCTTGTCACCGTGCTGCTCGACATGTTGTCGTTCGGCATCATCATTCCGGTGTTGCCGAAACTCGTCGAGGAATTTCTCTCTGGCGATACGGCGCAGGCAGCGGTCCTCTATGGGTTGATGGGGACGGCCTGGGCATTCATGCAGTTCTTTTGCTCGCCGATCCAGGGTGCCCTGTCCGATCGGTTCGGTCGGCGACCGGTCGTTCTGCTGTCCAACTTCGGATTGGGCCTCGACTACATCGTGATGGCGCTCGCTCCGAACGTCGCCTGGCTCGTGGCGGGACGTGTCATCTCCGGAATGGCCTCCTCCAGCTTCAGCACCGCCGGTGCCTACATCGCCGACGTCACGCCGCCGGATCAGCGCGCGGCGGCATTCGGGAAGATCGGCATGGTCTTCGGCCTCGGCTTCATCTTCGGTCCCGCCTTAGGCGGATGGCTCGGCGCAATCGATCCTCGGCTGCCGTTCTGGGGCGCGGCAGCGCTCAGTCTCACGAACGCCTGTTACGGATTCTTCGTACTCCCCGAATCTCTGCCAACGAGCAAACGGACGTCTTTCGCCTGGGCGCGGGCCAATCCGGTTGGCTCGCTTGTACTACTACGCTCGCACCGTGAACTATCTGGCCTCGCGACCGTCGCGTTTTTCGGCTATCTCGCCCATGCGGTGCTGCCGAGTGTGTCAGTCCTATACATGGGCTATCGCTATGGGTGGGGACCAGCCGCCGTCGGGCTGATGATGGCGGGTGTGGGCACTGCGGCAATGATCGTACAAGGTGGATTGATCCGTCCGATCACCAGTCGATTCGGCGAACGCAGGACAGTGGTGATCGGTCTACTCTGTGGAGCAATCGGTTTTTCCGTCTATGGCATTGCGCCGGAGGGCTGGATCTTCTGCCTCGGCATTCCCGTGATGGCCTTCTGGGGACTCGCCGGTCCGGCAAACCAATCGCTCATGACGCGCCGCGTCAGCAGTTCAGAGCAGGGTCAGCTCCAAGGGGCCATCGCCAGCATCAACGGTGTGACCGGCCTCATCGGGCCGACGCTGTTCACACAAACGTTCGCCTTCTTCATTCGATCAAATTCCCCTCTCAGTCCTCAGCACTCAACCCTCAGCACTTCCTTGGATCTTCCAGGCGCGCCGTTTATCCTCGCCTCGCTCATGCTCCTCAGCGCGGCGGTGATTGCGTGGAGAACGACGAAGGCAGGCGGATCATAGACACGCGGCTTGCGCTGATTTTGGGTGCGGTCTGTGTGATGTGTCTGACGATCGAAAAAAGATGCAGGACCCATTATCGATACAACCTCTGCGCTGAACGACATCTGCGGTTGCCAGTCCTACGTTCATGACCAGAGGCGAAAGCTTCCGCTGCGGTCTAACCAGGAGGGAGCCGAGTGGTAAGAAGAGTGGGGGGTGTGAGTATAATGACCAGAGAGCCGAACGCCCAGCTGTTGCCATGGTGTGATCGCGTGAGCACATAATCTAGGTGCAGATATTCGACGGAGGATTTTCCCGATGCTCAAAGTCGTTGTAAGACGGGCCGTTGCCTTGTCGGCAGTCGTCGCATGTCTTGTCGGGAGTGAGGCTCCGTGTGCAGCGGCTGATGCCGAGACGGACGTGCGACGGTTTCAGATCGAATTTGAAACTGGTGCGATCTGGCAGAGCCGGAACGAGATTCACATTCCTGATTCAGCGGTAGGGACACGCTTCTCGCTTGCCGACATTCAGGACAGTACGCCTATCGTGCAACGACGGGTGGAAGCGACATGGCATCCGGGACGCCGGCATGCGCTCCGCTTCGTCTATCAGCCGCTTGGCTTCTCCGGGGCCGGGTCGTTTGCCACGCCGGTGTTGTTCGCAGGAGGCACCTTTGCCCCCGGTGCTCCCGTGGAATCGGACTACAAGTTCGACTCCTACCGAGTGACCTATCGCTATCTCTTCTACGAATCATCAACGTGGCGGTTGAGTGCCGGCGCCACGGCTTTCATTCGCGACGCCAAAGTGGAGTTGAGGCAAGCCGGCTCGACAGCCACGGATAGCAACGTCGGCTTTGTGCCGCTGCTGAGCTTGAATGCGGAATATCGCTTTGCACCGCGTTGGATGGCCGTGGTGGATTTTGACGGGCTCGTGGCTCCGCAGGGACGCGCCTTCGATGCCGCCGCGAAGATCCGCCATGATCTCACTGATCATTGGTCTGTCTCGGCGGGATATCGCACGTTTGAAGGCGGGGTGGATAACGGTGAACGGTTCGCCTTCGGCTGGTTCCACTTCGCCGTGGTCTCGATTGGGTATCGGTACTGAAGCAGCTTCTTGTCCAGAGGTCCTACGCGAGGCGGTTGATGAACGACCAGCTTGATCCCTCCGTACATGAATGGACCAAGTACGAGCGGCTGATTCTCTTCGACGGGGTCTGCAATTGGTGCAATGCCTGGGTGAAGGTGATGATTGATCACGATCCAGCCGGGCAGTTCAAGCTCGGGACACTTCAGTCCGAGCAGGCGCAACGCATCCTTCGTGATCTGAACTTGCCCGTTCATGACTATCAGACCTTCCTCTTGCTGGAAGCGGGCCATGTCTATACCAAGTCCACGGCGGTTCTGAGGGTGATCCGACAGCTCTCTCGGTGGTGGCCCCTGTATTACGTGGGTGTGCTGGTGCCCGCTCCTCTCCGCGATGTGGTCTATGACTTCGTCGCCCGTCACCGGTATCGGTGGATGGGCCGAGCAGGCACCTGTCGCGTTCCCACCCAGGCAGAACGTGAGCGATTTGTCGGATCATGAAGAGCCACAGAGTGAGATGGCGGACCTGTTAGGTTGTGCGATCTCTGCCTCATGCTGTGCGTACGATACGAGGTACAGCCAAGGATGTGGTACAGTGAGGGGCGGCTTGAGTTAGGCAACGAAAAGAAAGACCCCGACGCCTTAATAACACGCCTTCTTGATCCGGCCCGATTCTGCTCTCAGCGATCAGCACTCGAGTCTCAGTACGTCAGGGAAAGTTTCCGGCGCCCCATTCATTCTCGCCTCGCTCATGCTCCTCAGTGCCACCGCGATTGCGTGGCGAACGACGAAAGCTAGTAGGGCATAGAGCCGCTGCATCCGCTGGCCATCGGCGAGTCATGTGTAAAATGCATAACGATGGGAAAGGACTCCCGATTGCTTTGGCCAGATGGGCGCGACTGGTCGCTTGACCAGTACGGTTCGTTGGGTGAACATTTTTGTCTGCTATCCGCTAGGGTTGGAAGCGGTATAGATACAGTGACCGCCGCTTCATTGACAGCTCATCGATATTGGGGGTACCGTGGTGGTTATAGGAAGCTATGGGGCGTAACAAGAAGTTGCGACTCCGCCTTGAAAGTCTAAGAGGGCGGATTACGGATCATCGGATCAAGATTGCCCTTAAGCAGCAGGGTGCGCATCCTGATCGGAGGCTCATCAGGCACTGGGAGGTTGAGATTAGAGCGTGGGAACGAACCGTGTCAAATCTCGAGCGACGGCTGAAGAAAGGGAAACGCCATGATTAAGAAAACGAGATCGGCGGTGCTCGCCGACAAGCGGTCGTTTCTGACGCCGTCGAGCCCTCCGCTGGACAATCATATGGATGAGATCGCGGAGGCCTCGGAGGAGATTTTGGGGCTTGTGGCAATTCTAAAAACGTTGTCTTCCACCGATGCAACACGCGATGAGTACGAAGGCCGCCTCTATGGAGCGCTCACACATCTCGATCATCATGTGAAGCCCGCGATCAAGGAATGGGATCGCGTGGTGGATCGGATGCCGGAAGATTGATACATCCGCATCACGAAACCCTTCCGGCTAACGTTCTCTAACGGTGTGACTGGCCTTATCAGGCCGATTCCTCTCTCAGTCTTCAGTCTCTCGAGTCTTAGCACTTCTGGGGAGTTTCCTTGCGCCCCGTTCAGTCGCCATATCTATTATTGATGAGAGTGGTATAGTTTCGGACTCAATTCATTTCAGATGTGATGTGGCCCTATGTGAGGGGCTCGATGACATACCAGCTTGATCCTTCCGTGCATGAATGGACCAAGTACGAGCGGCTGATTCTCTTCGACGGGGTCTGCAAGTGGTGCAACGCCTGGGTGAGTGTGACCATTGCCCACGATCCAGCCGGGAAGTTCAAGTTCGCAACACTCCAGTCTGAACAGGCACAACGCATTCTCCGTGATCTGAACTTATCCGCCACTGACTATCAGACCTTTCTCTTACTGGAAGGGTGCCGTGTCTATACCAAGTCCACTGCGGCTTTGATGGTGATTCGGCAGCTCTCCCGGTGGTGGCCCCTGTATTACCTCTGTGTGTTGGTGCCCGCCCCGATTCGCGATGCAGTCTATGATTTCGTGGCGCGTCACCGGTACCAGTGGATGGGCCGAGCAGCTACTTGTCGCGTCCCGACTCAGGCAGAACGTGAGCGATTTGTCTGATCATGACTAGAGGTAGGCTGCGGCAGCGGATGTGTCATGCACGCGCTAATTTTAAAAAGATTCCCTTATATACTCGCAAGACCTCAATTTGTTGCCCCTTACACAGCCCAGATCGGGTTCAAGTGGCAACGAAGGAACCAGAACTTATTCAATGGTGAAGAGAGCTAGAACTTGAGACTGCCAGCGACCTGCTTGCGTTTTTCCTCTGTCTGAATTGCTGTTTGCAACCTTCGTCGATCTTCTTCCTCTTGCCGTTTGGCACTTTCATCTAGGTGGCGCACATACTTCGTGTTAGCGAAGGCCACTCGCTGCTTAAACTGGTTAATTTGTTCCTGCGCAGTACCCTCTGAGCTAGACCAATATGCTGTATCGCCGGAAAAGCTAATGAGTTGAGGCGGGTAATCCATATAATAACTCATCCCGTCGATACTATCTGCTACCAGTTGCATCCACAGCGGTGGCGGGGATTGACTGAGCTTGAACACTAACCGGCTCCCATCCCAATCGCCGCTCACAATTTGGATTGGGTTGCGAGCCACGGGGTCATCTACTGTTGCCACCGGGATTACCTTGGCTTTCATAGCATCCAACTTCTGTCTGGCAATGAAGTCCTGATGGCGCGCTATAAGATTCTTCTTAATAGCATCAATCGTCGCAGGACGATCTTCAGGTCGTGAGGCGATCATAGCTGCCACAAGTTCATCAAGGAATGCATGAGCAGGAGATCGAGAACCAATGACGACGTATCCGGTACCGTGTGGCACTTCTCCAGTGAACATCTCGTTTAAGATAAGCCCTGCAGCAAAAATATCTGCCCGATGATCAACAGTTCGCCCTTGGTGGCGCTGTTCAGGAGCAGCATAGACAAAGTTGGCAAGGCGTGATCCGAGCTTCGTTTCTACTGTCGTTGCTAACTCATCAGCTGTAAACCGAGCGATTCCAAAGTCAGCGATTAACGGAGTTGAGTTGGCATCAATAAGGATGTTTTCTGGCTTGACGTCTCGATGAACAACTCCTAACAGGTGAGCGGCTTCTAAGCCATCAAGAATTTGACCAAACAGCGGCAGTACCTTTTCATAGGACAATCCAGATTTCATGAGACTACGAAGAGTGCCACAGTATTTCGGCATCACATAGAATTGACACGAAACACCATTCTCGAACCAAAGGCCATGATCAACTATCGAAACAATATTTTTGTGTTGATTGCGATAACCCAAAAGTATTTCGTTCTTAAAACGGCGCGCTTTTTCCTTTGATGCATATTCAGGGCTGAGCAGTTTGACTGCATATTGTTTTCCGTCGTCGTCAGTGCAGGCGACTACCTTCCCTGATCCACCCTGGCCCAGGATTTCTACAGCACTGTAAGTACCGAACGCGGTTGAAAGCTGAGGAAGCTTCTTTTTCATGGTTAATTCGAGTTCCTATAGCGTTACTGTCAAGAGAAAGATACTAATTCGATTGTGACATTGGTGCAAGCAGGTTTCAGTTGATAGGATCAATAGTTTTTTGAGGCAAAAGACGAAATACATGTTACGCAGTGGTGGCGGGAGTTTTAATGAAGCACGAGAATAACGTGGGGTCGGATCTTGAATCATGCATGGCGGACTCTGGGGGGAGTCGGAGCAACTCTAAGTTAAGGGGTCGGATACTGTTTCTGGCTTTCCGTTGTTATAGACATGGGATCAATGAGAGCGCTTTCTAGGAAGAGGCGAGCACTCCGGCAATGCAACCGGTCAGCAACGTCGTCAAATAGGCGGTCCACAACGCACGCAGTCCCAGGAGCGAGATATCCTTTGCCCGATGCGGCACCAATGCGGAGATGCCGCCGACAAAGATGCCCA
>JAOUHD010000161.1 GCA_029865345.1 Nitrospira sp. | reverse complement strand
CACTGGGTGGTCACAAAGACTCGACGCACACAATTGGCGTAGGAGCGCCGATCGCCGACCAATGCGCCCTGGAGGTCAGGTCCAATACGGCAACAACCGTGTCCAAGAAATCGTGAGCGGTACACCTCAATCCAATTGTCAATAGCACGTTGCACGACCGTAGCGTTAAATGCTCGCGCACCACTTGTTGTCGGATTAAATATTGCCTTGTATGGATCCTTGCTCAGGTCAGCAAAGAATCGCCCGATGCCCGTCTTGATCTGAACTGCAAGGTTGGGATCGGCGGAGGCACACGCCAAGGCAGTTGTCACTTCAAGAAGTTCACATGACGTCGAGGGAGGGTTGATCTCCTCGCTTCGGACAAATTGGTAGTCAATACCTTCAATCGCCATCTCTTGCCGTAGCCGTCTTTGTTCAGGATCATGTGCGACAAAATCACGGGGTTCGATTCGATTCTGCAGATTGTTAGTCCGAGTGACTTCACTTCCAAAACCTGCGGGCGCTGTCTTCAGCAGGATGACACGAATGGGAACTCGAACCATGCCCAAACTTGTGTCGTTTTCTGTCTTCGCTAATGAACTGACCGTCTGAGCGCCGTTAACAATTGAGGCGCCTTTGAATGAAAATACACCGGCAGACTTCGAGGCTGAACCGACAGGAGCTTTCGCCGCCTCATCAGCAATCAATGTTATACCGTTATTGAAATACCAGAACTTATCGGGAGCAGTCGAAGCCGTGAGCTTAATTTGATTGTTCACTTCGGTTGCTCCCAAAGAATGACGTATGTTTCCTGCGACAAGCCCCTTCCCATGGGTCTTCCACCATTGTTTTAACTGGAGTCCATCAATGATTCCAAAGTAGGCTGGGTAAGGGGTCGCAACATAAGACCACTCCAGAATGTTTGCTTCCAACGTAAGGTTTCCCTGGAGAGGGTCATTCGCCAGTCCTGAGTACACCTCAGATATCCCCATCACCTCAGCCGTTGCTATTGGCTCAGGATCGTTGCCGTTTAACTCATGGAGAAAGCAGTCAATTACAGCACCTCCATGTTTGGCAAGAACGCTTTCGCCTGTAGATACCACAATGAGTTGAACAAAAGTCCCTGGCATCCCAAGCCTCAAAAGCACATCATGTAAGCGTGCTTGCAACCTTGCGTGAAAACCTGTTTGGTCCTGCTCAATCGCATCTCTAACTCCCTTGATAAATGTTCCAATCTCTTTAGCCTCTGGTTCCCCTGCACCCTTACTTATCCACTTAGCCTGCACAAACAGAACTCTTGAATCACCTGTGTCAAAATAAGCACCATCAATGCCATTATCGTCAGACCCATCCCAAACAGCCGCTGCTGCATCTTTTTCACTACAGCCTGCCCTGAGATAGATGGCAAACGCCGCAAGGCATCTGCTCAAAACTTTTGATTCACGCTCCGAGTCATGAGCTGAAATATCTGCCAGATCAAGATGTGCCTCGAACATGGAACGAAGCTTGGTTTTTATCTGATTTACTTTCAAGGAAGACATGCTAGAAATTCCGAGCAACGTTTTATGAACTTAGTCCCTTCAGATGAAACTACCCTACCAGATCAATTGCCACTACCTCACGTTCCACCACCGTACCAATTGCTCGACGTGCAGCTTCCAACTCATATCGCTGCTGCAGGTTCATCCAGAATTCCGGCGTGATGGAAAAGCACCGCGATAACCTCAATGCCGTGTCTGCCGTAATGCCACGCTGCTCATTGGCAATTTCGTTGACACGCGCGGTCGTCACATCAAGGCGCCATGCGAGCGCATTGTCATCTTGGAGAACTCACAGCGCTTCCACATCGCTCAAAATCGAAAAGGTGCTAGGCCGCACGGGTGCTTGTGCGGGTCGATGAACGACGAGACTTACCGCGAGGCACCTGGGCATGCAACTTCAGTCCAAGTGCTCCTACAACCTTGAGAATTGTGTCAAAGTCAGGGCTCCGCTCACCAGAAAGCGCTTTATACAAACTTTCACGTGACAAGCCCGAATCTCGCGCCACTTTTGCCATACCTTTTGCGCGGGCAATGTCGCCCAGTGCTTTCGCGATGAATGCGGCATCGCCATTGGCCTCTTCTAAGCAGGCCTCCAAATATGCCGCCATCTCCTCTTGGGTGCGAAGGTGTTCGGCAACGTCGTAGCGAGTTGTTGTTGTTTTACTCATCTTGTGCTCCTACAGTTTTCTTGCGAGCTGCAAAGCGGTCTTGATATCAGCCGCCTGCGTGCGTTTGGCACCACCGGCTAGCAAAATCACCAGGGCACGTCCACGTTTTGTGTAATACACGCGATACCCTGGCCCATAATCGATTCGCATTTCTGAAACAGCTTCGCCGGCCGGCCTAACGTCTCCTGCATTCCCCATCGCTAGGCGTTCAATCCTGGCTTGAATGCGCGCTCGGGCTTGCATATCGCGCAGTCCATCCAGCCAAGTCGCAAACGTTTCGGTCTTGCGAACCTCGAACATGAATTACTGTATCCAGGAGGCTACAGATTGTCAACAAGCCTCAGCGGATCGAAAACGACTCGTTAAAGAGGGTTTTCTCGCGTCAATTCCCAGGCCTACTGCTCCGGATGCTGATCTTTTCTGATGAGCGCGAGGTAGAGCAGCGCATCCGCAAGGTCTTGATCGGTCATGGTGGTGTCGGGGAACATGCCGGTGCCCGGATGGCCTTCCCGGATGGCGCGGGACCGTTGCTTGTCGGTTTTCAGGCGCTGGACTTCGGGGTTCCGCAAATCGGTCGGAGGAGGATTCAGTTTCGCGATGAGTGCAGCAGTGTCCGCTGCAAGTTGAGGTGGTCTGCCGATATAACCATCAATCCCATGACAGTAGTAACAGACCCCTTTCCCATTGAAGATCTCCCGACCTCGAAGGATATTGCCCTTCAACTTCCCGCTTGGTTGAGAGACCGTAGGTTCGGCCCAGGCTTGTGTGTCAGCCGTGGGTATCGCCGGAATCCCCAGCCCACTCACGAGCAGAACTCCAAAAACAACTGACCAGGCTGCCTTCTTCATTTGGTCTTTCCCGTCTATGTCGTCTGTCTGGTCTGTCTCGTTGAATTGGTTATGCGATTTATCTATGTCACCATGCCCAAGCCAGATAGACCAGATGAACCAGAGAGACCGAGCTCGGCTACCCCGTCAAGGCTGACTGCAACAGGCATTGTAGCGGTCTTCCGGAATGCTGTTCATGTTGCGAAGATCGTTGTGCGTTCTTCCGCACTGGTCACGTTATCGATTGCAGGATAGAGCGCCAGCTCTTCCCGATCGGTATCGGGATTCTGGCCCTCGACTTTTTGATGAATCACGTCCAGGTACTGCCTGATCTGGCTATGCTCAAACCGCATCACGGGTGTCGGCCCGTCCTCGATCATACCGGTTTTCTCTTCCCACATTGGGAACAACAGCTCTTCTTCCCACACAATATGCCGCTGGAGACCGATCTTGAACTCCTTGAACGCTTCCTTGGAAGCAAGACGGAGTTTCATCTGCCACTTTCCGTGACGATCAATCCTTTTCCGGGTTGGGGTCTTTTCTGATGAACGCCAGATAGAACAAGGTATCGGCCATGTCCCGATCGGTCATCATGGTGAAATCTCGAGCCCTGCCGGTGCTAGGATGGCCTTCCCGGATGGCGCGGGCTCGTTCCTTGTTCGTCTTCAGGCGAAGCACGCCGGGATCACGCAGGTCGGTCGGAGGCGGATTCAGCCGGGCAATGCGCGCGGCGATGTTCTCTGCCATTTGTGGCAATCGATCGAGATAGCCGTCCATTCCATGGCAGTAGGAG
The DNA here is from genome assembly GCA_029865345.1 of Nitrospira sp. GTDB lineage: Bacteria > Nitrospirota > Nitrospiria > Nitrospirales > Nitrospiraceae > Nitrospira_D. The sequence goes on along the minus strand of JAOUHD010000161.1, from coordinate 3,071 downwards.
CAGGAGCCGTTGCCGTTGAAGATGTTTCGGCCTCGTTCAACATTAGCCTTGTGCTTCACACCCGGTTGTGAGACGGACGACTCGGCCGAGGCGGGCCTATCGGACAACGGTGGAAGCGACATGCCCAGCCAGGCTGTGAGCAGAATGCCGAAACCGTTCAACCAGCTTTTCTTGTTCATGTGGTCTGTCTTGTCTATCTGGTCTATTTCGTTTGTCTCGTTTGTTTGGTTAACCAGATCGTCCAGCTAATCAGTCCTGTCCGCAGCAGGCATTGTACCGGTCTTCCGGGATGCTGTTCATGTTGCTGAAGATCGTTGCGCGTTCTTCTGCAGTAGTCACGTTATCGATTGCGGGATAGAGCGCCCGCTCTTCTTTCCGATTATGAGAGCCCAAGAGAGTTAACAATGCCTGTTCGTCCTGGTCGGACTCGAGATTGTTCCCTTCCACCTTTTTGTGAATCGCGTCAAGCAGCTGTTTGATCTGGCTATGCTCATGTCGCATCATGGGCGTCGGCCCGTCCTCGACCATGCCCGTTTTCTCTTCCCAGATTGGAAAGAGCAACTCCTCTTCCCACACAATATGCCGCTGGAGGCCAAGCTTGAATTCCTTGAAGGCTTCCTTGGCCTTGGCAAAGCCCGACCGTTTCGACATTTGAAAGGTCTTGAACAATTCATCCAGCCGATCGTGATCCTCTTCATAAAACGCCGTAATTGTCTTCTGCTCACTCAATTGGATCCTCCCATGATTCATCAATTGTCCCTGACTTTGTACTCCAGATGACAGGCCACACAAGCCTTCAAGACATTATTCAACGACGGCAGGATCTGCTTCAAGTCCTTGGTGGGAATAATTCGCGCCAACTCTTCCGCCGCTTGATGATGGGCCATGGCCAGATCATGGTAGGCGGCAGGAAACTTCTCTGGCTCCTGATGGGCCATAGCCTGGCGATGTTGAAAGAAGCCCAGATGCATGTCGGTCAGACCCCGCGCCAGCTCATAATCTTCTTCCACCAACGCGTTCACGATCACCTGAATCGTTTCCAGATGCTGCAGCATCACGGCGCGATGTTCCTTCCCGGCGGATGATGACAGGGGAATGGAGTGCCTCGTATCCGGGGTCAGATACGGATTCGGTCGCGTCGCTCTCTGTACCTGCCCGACGTCACCACAACCGGCGGCTACTGCGGCGCAAAGCAGACCTCCAAGAAGGATAAGTTTCCCTCTACAATGCACGGGAAAAGTAGGAACAGTCCACATCACATGGAACCTCTCCAATCACTCAAGCCGTTGAACACACTCGGCTCCCTCTGAGTTTTGCTCCTCATAGCAATTCCTTGTTCCCATATGAAGTGCCACAGGAATCCTATTTGTAATACCGAGAGCAATACGCATACCTCTGCATGGCATATCAGAAGTGCGATGGGTGTCTCGAATAGACAACGATTTCATGGCTGGTTCCGAAGAGGAAGCGGACAGAATGGGGTATAAGTGCGTGTGGGACGGCTTATCGAATTAGCCGTGTTCCGCCCCCCCACGGTGTGCCACGCCTACTCCACATCCAGCCCTGCCAGTTTCAGGCGCGCTCGCAATTGCTCGATCTGATCGAGCAGATCGAGCATCACTGCGGCCGCATCGAGACTGGCATCAAAATCCCGTTGCAGACGGAATACTCGGCGGGCACAGGTGAGATCCGCCGCGCGGAATCGCCAGCGCGAGATCTCTCTGCCTTGCGGCTCCAACACCCCCACAGATACCAATTCGATGATCCATTGAGGCTCCGCACTGCACGCTCTCGCCAACTCCTCGATCGACAATACCCCCTCATCACCGATCACGCTGCCTATTAGAAGGTCCTGCTCCCTGTCCATACTTAGACCTCCAGTGCTTCGCGTGGATTGAAGGCCAGTTCCCGAGCCATGGCCTGATAGATCTGTTGTGCCTGTTCTGTGTCCGCTTTCGGCAGAACCACCTCCAGCGCAAGATAGAGATCACCCGCCGGTTCGCCGGGTATGCCACGTCCTTTGAGTCGTAGCTTTCGCCCGCTCTGTGAGCCAGGAGGAATTTTGACTTCCACCACGCCAGTCGGGGTCGGCGCTTTGACCGTCGCTCCGAGAGCCGCTTCCCATGGTGCAATCGGCAATGAAAGCGAGAGGTCTCGGCCCTGCACCTGATAGAGAGGGTGGGGGTGAAAATGGATCTCGAGATACAGATCACCGGGGGTAGTCCCCTTGATTCCCGGCGCCCCTTGCCCGGCAAGTCGGATATGCTGGCTCTCATGGATGCCTTTGGGGATCTGTACGTTCAGCGACCGCTCCCGCAGCACCACTCGACCTTGCGCATCCACCTGCGGCGAACGCAGAGTAATCGTATGGGTGCCGCCGTGAAATGCGTCATCGAGAGTAATGAAGATCTTGGCATGATGGTCCTCGCCATGAATGCGAGTTGATGCGCCGCGATGAGAGAAGTTGCCAAACAGAGTGGAGAAGAAGTCGCTGTAGTCCTTGGCAGCCGCCTCGGAAGCGCCGTCGGAGGTGAACTCGAAGCCCGCTCCCCATTCGGGCGGAGGCGTAAATTCCTGTCCCTCTCGCCAGCGATTGCCGAGTTGGTCGTACGCGGCGCGCTTCTCCGGATCCTGAAGCACTTCGTAGGCTTCGCCGATTTCCTTAAAACGCGCTTCCGCTTGAGGCTCTTTGCTCACGTCTGGATGATATTTTCGCGCCAGCTTGCGGTAGGCGCTTTTGATCTCGTCGGCGGTCGCTGTGCGGTCAATCTCGAGGACCTTATAGTAATCCTTAAATTCCATCTCGCGTCGTCTCCGGCTGTTCGTCACGCTCCTGATGAATGATCAGGGCAGGATCTTCCCACGGTAATCCTCCTTAACGATGAGTCGTCTCAGCTGGTTAAACATACGCATACGGGAACCGGCGCATCTTGCCTTTCTGCACCTTGGACAGACAAATCTTCTCATTAATTGTCTTCAAGACGCATCGCCCTCTCCACCCTCAACAAATGCGAACAGCTGGCTCACCTATTTCCTCAGCGCCGCCTGGTTCTCCTCTGCCTGCTCGCAAG
>JAOUHD010000159.1 GCA_029865345.1 Nitrospira sp. | reverse complement strand
TTGCAAAAGAGACACTCACTCATGGCACACCTTTCACGTATCTCGCAGGCCAGACTTACCAAACCGCGTTCCCAATTCCTGAAAAATCTCCTGAAGACTAATCTCGTGATATCCCAGCACCATGAGGATATGAAAGAGCAGATCAGCTACTTCGTACACGATCTCCTCTTTCTTGCCACCTTTGGACGCCAACAAGACTTCTCCGGCCTCCTCCGCCACCTTCTTCAGAATCTTGTCATGCCCCCCCTCAAACAACTTCGAGGTATAGGAACCAGCCTGGGGATTGGCGCGACGCTCCTGAATCGTCCTAAGGACACCTGTAAGAATTCCGCCATGTGCATCCTGTGGGTTGGAACGAACGACCTCGCCCTGATCATCGACTCTAGAAAAAAAACACGCCCGCTCGCCTGTATGACAAGTCGGTCCGACTGGTTGCGCCTTCACCAGAATAGTATCTTGATCACAATCAACAAAGAGTTCCTTCACGTGCAGCGTATGACCGGAGGTTTCGCCTTTTTCCCAGAGCTTGTTTCGAGACCGACTCCAAAAATGCACTCTCCTCGTGGCGACCGTCTTCGCGATGGCCTCTTCGTTCATGTACCCGAGCATCAACACCGTCCCATCAAGCCAATCCTGAATAACGGCCGGAAGCAGGCCTTGCCCATCAAATTTCAACTGATCTGTCGACCCTTGACTCATCGTGTCATGCCACTCGAGAAAGACTATCTGATCGAACAGGGACGCCACGTTCCTGTAAGTATGCTTTCGCTTGGGAGATGGTATAGGTCCGAAAATGAAAAATCGACGCGGCCAAGACCGCGTCCGCCTTCCCCGTCACAAAGCCCTGGTAGAGGTGGTCAAGGGTGCCAACTCCGCCAGAAGCGATCACGGGAATCGATACAGCCCCAGACACTGCCGCCGTCAGGTACAGATCATACCCGGTCTGCCGACCATCCTGATCCATGCTGGTCAATAAGATTTCTCCGGCACCGTACTGTCTCATCCGCATTGCCCACTCCACCACATCAAATCCCGTCGCTTGGCGCCCACCATGCGTGAAAACCTCCCAGCGACCATCCGCTACACGTTTGGCATCAATGGCCACAACGATGCATTGCGTCCCAAACCGCTGAGCAGCCTCTTGCACAAACTCAGGCCGTCGAACTGCCGCGGTGTTGATGCTCACCTTGTCCGCCCCGGCATTCAACAAGGCTCGAATGTCGTCGAGCGTTCCCACGCCCCCACCGACCGTCACCGGCATAAATACCCGGGCAGCCGTCCGCTCCACAACATCAATGATCGTCTTTCGGTTTTCATGCGAGGCAGTGATATCGAGAAAGCAGAGTTCGTCCGCTCCTTCGTGATCGTAGCCTACCGCGGCTTCAACTGGGTCTCCGGCATCGCGGAGATTCACAAAGCTGACGCCCTTGACCACGCGGCCCTCTTTGACGTCCAGGCAGGGAATGATGCGTTTGGTCAACATAGTCGCACTAACGTGAGGGAGAGCCTTGTTCGGCTCCTAACCCTTCACTCCTTACCAAGAGCCGCCACTGCGGCCTTCAGATCAAGTTTCCCATCGTAGAGGGCTTTCCCCACAATCGCCCCCTCGATTTTTTGACCAAGTGATCGTACGGCTTGCAGATCTTCCAGACGAGTGATCCCTCCCGAGGCAATCACCGGAAACGAAGAGTATTCGACAACTTCTTTCAATGCAGGAATATTCGGCCCGTTCAGCATGCCATCACGCGCGATATCCGTATAGACCACGGCGGCAATCGCACAGCCTGACAGTTCCTTCAACAAATCGATCGCTCTCACATCGGATACCGTTGTCCAACCTTTTACAGCGATTCGACCGTCACGTGCATCAAGCCCAAGTACGATCCGCTGCGGAAACTCCTGGCAGGCCAGATCGAGCAGCGCCCGGTTCGTGAGCGCTGCCGTGCCGAGCACAACGCGCGACACCCCAGCATTGAGATACCGGCGAACCGTATCAATGGTCCTGATGCCGCCGCCGACCTGAACTTTGACGCGAACAGCTTTCATGACGGACTCGATGTGGGGCAGATTCTTGGGCTCGCCATCGACGGCGCCGTTTAAATCCACGACGTGAATCAGACCGGCTCCCTGTTGTTGCCACCTGCTGGCAACCTCCGTCACATCGTCAGAATAGACTGTTTCCGCCGCCATATCGCCTTGACGTAACCGCACACAACGCCCATCCTTCAAATCAATTGCGGGAATAACCAGCACCCTACTTGCCCTCCCCTACACCGAACGGAAAGTCTTTGAAGACCTCATCAACCCCGTATTCTGCGAGTTCCGCCGCAGTCACGAAGGCCCATCGTTGTAGGAACCCCATGAGATCCTCGTTCATGGGCCGTTGCCGTTCATAATAGCCACCGACCCAGAGCACTTGCCCATCAGCCGCCACCACCTTAGCCTCAAAGCCGACCGTCGCGGAAGGATTCGCTCCCAGTCGACTGCCTACCCGCTCTTGATATACGGATACGAGGCCGAATAATGCCGCATCCGCTTTCAGTCGCTTCGCAACCGCAGCGGCAGCCTTTTCCATCCCCATTTTGACCAGCTCTCCGTCGGCTGAAGAGACTCTGACCGCATCACTGGGAGGCAATACGAGAAGACCTTTCCGATCGCGAAGGCGCCCCCAGAACAATTCCGTCACCGTCTCCGCCGCATGTCCCGGCACCACCATGGTTTTCTTGGGCAGGGGTTGCCCTCCCGGAGGAACCCCCATGGAAATATCAGACCGACGGATACTGTCAGGGGTCGGAAGGAAGAGAGCGTCTTGATCGGACGCTTGGGGCGTGGCAATCGATGTAAACGGGATGAGGGCAATGGAGTGAATCCGATATCGGGCGAGTTCCGGAGCCGATTTCGTTGCGACCTTTGATCCACTGCATCCTGTCGCAATGGTTGCCAAGGCAACAGCACTTATCATCAGGATCACGCGAGAGAACAGACCGTGCACGATCACTTCCACGCTCCAAAATTTTTGATCAATTGTAGCCCGACCGCTTGGCTCTTCTCTGGATGGAACTGGCAGGCCACCACATTGTCTTTCCAAATACTGGACGTGAAGGGAACGCCGTAGCTCGTCGTGGTGGCCGTAATCTGTTTGTCAGCTGGGTCCACGAAAAAAGAATGGACGAAGTACCAATTAGACCCATCCGCTACACCCTCGAACACCGGACAGGGGCTTTGGATCGCGATCTGATTCCATCCCATGTGCGGAACCTTCAACGCGTGATCCCTTGAAAAGGGTCTGACTTTCCCTGGAAGAATGTCGAGCCCCTCATGCCTGCCAAACTCTTCACTTTCCGTAAACAATAGCTGGAACCCCAGGCAGATCCCCAAGAACGGCTTTCCCGATCGAATCGCGGCCTTGATAGGCTCGATCAAACCATACTGCTTCAGATTTGCCATGCAATCACCGAACGCTCCGACACCTGGCAGGACCACATGACTGGCATTCTGAATGGTGGACGAATCACGCGTGACAATCGTCTGATGTCCCACCGCCTCAAAGGCTTTCGAGACACTGCGCAGATTTCCCATCCCGTAGTCAATAATGGCGATCATACGTTCTTCCAGACTTAGGAAGTCGTAACAATACCGCAACTGGACGGTTCCTGCCACTGGCAATCTGAGCGGACATACCAGCAGGCTACCAAAGACAGCAGGGCCTGCCCTTCATTCCATTCCTTGGTCATTTCGCTGTGATGACTTGGACTCGAGATGAGCGCGTAAGGCGTTCCTACTCACCTTGGGCATTCTCCTTGTAACGGCGAACGCTTTCACGAGTTTGTGGACATATTCACTCTTCTGAGCGGAAAAAATATATCGCTCAGCAAGTGCCGCAGCTCGTCTGTTCAGCTCTAGCACAGCACTATCCCCTAAACTTTTCCTCTTCAGATTAGTTCTACGGTCTAGCGTAAGACAAACCTTTGGGGACAACGGAAAGGACACTTCAACATTCGGATAGCCAAAGCCTCCTCCCAACCCCATTTTATTATCTTCTCTAAAGACGACAACGAGTGGAGAGTCGCAGCTGATGAATTCTGATGCAGGTGGAGCTGTGCTTAGACACCAATAGAGCTCCCTAAGATGCTTCTCAACCGTCTCGAATCTACGTAGCGTTGCAGCTAGTGCGAATGTGTCATCAACCTTGATCTCGAATCGTCGCTCAACGTTCCCGGCAAGATCTTGCAGTTCAGCCATAGTTAAATTTGATTGCTTATTGGACTTGAGCCATTCACATGCCTTCGAAAGTCGTTCGGGATCTCTCGCCAAGTTCTCCATATTGATAATGCTGGAATTCACAAAAAACTGTTTGATTGCATCGATAGTTCTTGGCACGCGGAGATATAAATATGCGAGGAATTCGGAAACCACTAAAATCTCCTTCACTACAGGCTTCGCGCCAGGTTCTTTCCATCGTTCCAAGATTGGCTTGACCGCTGATTCGCATTCGGCAAATGCTTGCTCCAGAAAGTGAGGTTGCACGCCCTCAACATTTCGAATGGTGTAGATATCACTCATTACAGCAGTATCTTTCGGAGATTGCTGTCGCGGCGGGCCTCCCTCTTTGTCATATACCCAAATCTTCGGCTTTCGGTGACCAGGTATCGGTAAGGCAAAGCTCTTCAAGTAGAACTCAGGCACATAGTGGTTTCGCCTGTAAGCCATAAGAAATTACGTGGAACAAAGGCAAGAAGCAAAAAATTGAGGCTCGACCTTGACACATTTCCAGCGCCTAGATCAAAACACAAAAGGCAGGCTCCCTTTCAGAAACCTGCCCCTCCCAATCATACATTCTGACTACTCTTGCCCTCTTCCGACTACAGCATCCCCTTCGTCGACAAGACTCTACCCGCCAGCCGCTCTTCTAACATCGTCGCTTGATCAAGAGCCTTGGCGAGCGCCTTGAAGATGGCTTCCATGATGTGGTGGGGGTTGCGGCCATAGAGCAGATTCACGTGGAGGTTCAGACCGCCGTGAGTCACAAAGGCCTGGAAGAAATCTTCGAACAGCCCGAGATCGAATGCCTTGATCTTCCGGTCCGGCAGATTCACGTTGTACACCAGAAATGGCCGTCCGCTTAAATCGACGGTAACCTGGGCCAACGTTTCGTCCAGCGGCGCCGAGGCAAACCCGAATCGCTTGATACCCGCCTTTTCGCCCAGAGCCTGGTGCAGCGCCTTACCCATGACAATACCGACATCTTCTACGGTGTGATGTTCGTCGATGTCGAGATCTCCCTTGGCCTTCACGGTCAGGTCGAAAAACCCATGTTTGGAAAGCAACTCCAGCATATGGTCAAAGAAACGGATGCCGGTGTCGATCTTTCCTTTCCCACTCCCATCCAGAGTCCACTCGACATGGATATCGGTCTCTTTGGTCGCTCGATGAATGCTCGCCTGTCGTGGGGCAGACCCGTTCTTCTTCATGAAAACCTACTCTGCGCGGATTTGGCATGGGCGTCGAACCCTTCGATCTGCGCCAGTCGAATCAAAGGATCTTTGACTTTGGCTAATTCTTGTTTCGTGTAATGGACGATGTTGCTCACCTTGACATAATCATTAACGGACAGGGGCGAGAAGAACCGGGCAGTTCCTCCGGTCGGCAAGACGTGATTTGGCCCTGCGACATAATCGGCAACCGATGGTGGTGTATAGCGCCCCAAGAATAGCGCGCCCGCATGGCGGATCTTTTCCAAATAATCGAACGGATTATCCACCGAGAGCGTCAGGTGTTCGGCCGCAATTTCGTTCGCCACCTCAATGGCTTCATCCATTGTGGTCACGACGAAGGCTACTGAATGACGGGCAATTGATTTCGACGCGATCTTTTCACGTTGAAGCCCTTTCAGCTGACTTTCGATCAGTTTCGACACATCCTTCGCCAATCGCTCCGAGGTCGTCACAAGGAATACCTGCGCGTCTTCATCATGCTCAGCTTCGCAAAGCAGATCTGCCGCCACATGGGCTGGTTTCGCCTCATCATCGGCCACTACCAGCAACTCACTGGGGCCGGCAACCATGTCGATTCCAACCGTGCCGTAGAGCAATCGTTTGGCTGTGGCTACGTAGATATTTCCCGGCCCGACAATCTTGTCGACCCTGGCGATGGTGTTCGTCCCATAGGCAAGGGCCGCGACTGCTTGAACGCCACCGACGCGATAAATCTCCGTGACTCCGGCAATATCGGCTGCAACCAGCAAATAGGGATTAATCCCGTCCTTCTGGGGCGGGGTGACCATCACAATGCGTGGGACACCGGCAACCTTGGCTGGAATCGCGCACATCAGCACGGATGACGGATACACGGCCTTGCCCCCTGGGATATACACCCCTACCGCGTCGACTGGACCAACCAGCTGCCCCAAGGTGGCATCCCCATCCTGGTACATCCAGGTCTTGGTCCGTTGACGCTCATGAAACGACGTAATCCGTTGAGCAGCCAGCCGCAGCGCATCGCCCTCATCCTTTCGGATGTGGAAATAGGCATTCTTAACCTCTTCAGGAGTCACACGCAGTGCGTCCGGCTTCAACGCGACCTTATCGAATTGCTTGGTGTAGCGGAGGATCGCTTTATCGCCTCCCTGCTCAACCCCTTTCAGAATGGCCTGCACGGCTTTTTCAACCACCGCGCCGCTTGCCCGTCCGCGAAGCGCAACTTTTTTTAGGGATGGGAGAAAGCTGCGATCCGCTTGCGTCACGATTTTCATGAGCGAGCCGCCTTCCGCTTGCGCGCGCGTACCGTCGAGGGGCGACCGTTGCGGGAGAGAGCGTTCTGACTCCGCACCGCTGCCCGAAGTTTACGAATCAACTCCATCAGTGGCTCCTGTTTGAGCCTAAAACTCGCACGATTGACGATGAACCGGGCTGTCGATTGAGTAATGACCTCGATCTCGGCAAG
>JAOUHD010000158.1 GCA_029865345.1 Nitrospira sp. | reverse complement strand
TCTCGATCAACCCGCGCGTGAGCTTCCGGAACAAGGCCGGCGGGTAAGATTCGTCGGTAAAGTGGAAGTGCTTGGTGCCATATTTATCGCGCAGAAACTGAATATCCGCGAGCGCATCCTGAATCTTCTTCGACCGGTATCCGGCAGTATAGCCTTCGCCATGGTCGCAGAACTCGCAACGACCCCAGTAACAGCCCCGCGTCGCCAAATAGGGCAAAATCCTCGTCGGCACGAAATACTTCTCCAGCGGCAATCCATCGAAGTCCGGCGGCGGCAGCGTCGCGAGATCTTCTGCGTAACTGGTTGGCGACGTATGGACCCCGGCCTCGTCTTTGTAGATGGCGTTCGGCACCTCAGCCAGACTGCGCTTCGCCCCCACCGCTGAGACCAGCTGAACAAAGGCCGTCTCCCCTTCATAGACCACAGCACTGTCGAAGTACTGGAACAGAGGTGACTGGGGCAGCACATCTCGCAAGCGCGTCACCGTATTGCCGCCAATCGTGATGTGGATGTTGGGGAACTGCTGCTTGATAAGGGAACAGAAGGTCATCGTTGAGAACATCTGCTGCTGGAGGACAATCGAGATACCGATGACATCTGGTTTCTCTGCCTCGATCACCGGCTTCACCAGATGGTCGAACACATCACGGTAGATATTCACCTGCGTATCGTTCACCGCGTCCATGACTTCGGAGGAGACATAGACCTTGTACGAAAGATCTGTCTCCATCGGCGGCATGCAGACTCTCGCCGGGAAATAGACCATCGAAATCACCGACATGACTTCACGAAACACTTGAAGTGACCATTCTAAGTTACCGATATCATAGAACTGTTCACTTCGTATAATGCGCTTCGCCTCTTCAGCATTCTGGATCAGCTTCGCCATCCGTTGATGGGTCACATCGCACAGCGCGAGCTGCAGATCCATCTCGCTGGCGTCGAGATCCCGCTTCTTGGAGAGCTTGCGCAGCCGATCAAGTTGTTGCGGCACTCGGCGCAGAACCTTCTTCAAAAAGTCCTCGCTGAAGTACCAGTCCCACATCTCGCAGTTGATATCTTTTTGAATGACCGTATGGCCAGCCTGCCGCAGGACGGCAGTGAGAGAGGGAAGACTTAGATAGGGTTCCGAGGGAAACCAATCGGGCGGGAAGATCAGCATGACCTTCATCTTCCGGCCACTGGAGGCTTCAAGCTGTTGCCGATTCAATAGGATGAGTTCTTTAGAGGCCCGCTCACCCTTGGAATACTCGATCTTCATCTGGAATCTGGTCCCTCTTCCGTCCGGCCAAGAAGCGACAGAAATAGTCAGAAAGCCAATGAGTTACAGCAGAAACGTATTCTACGGGGGAGAAAGATTGAGATGCAAGGGCGGGAACGGGAAGCTTAAAACTTCAGATGAGCAATCGACTAAACCCAGGATGCTCAAAAAGTCTGTCCAGCAAGGCCGCAGCCGAGAGAAGCACCGGCGGCATAGCCTCTGGGCTATGTTGAGAATGCGTACGAGGTGAGAACCCCGCTGGCGGGCTTTTTCAGCATCCTGAATTGGAGGCCCGCTCACCCTTCGATGACTCAATGCGCATGAAGGAGACTCCTCGTCTATTGCACCGGCATTCAGAAACTGAAAGAATGCCAAGGGGTTAGCTATAGAAGGACACATTGCAAGGGGACAAGAGAAGGATATTCAAGGGCGGGAAGTGTTGAATGGCAGGGGGATTCTCTAGCTCAATGGAATATGCACACCGCTCACTACATCAGCATTCACCTTGCGCCCCCTCCAAGAGCGGCATCTATAATGAGCCCCCAACAAGACTGGCAGAATGTCGACTATCAAGAAGCTGGCCTTTTGATCACATCTCTCAGCATGAGCGGCACCATTTCAGAGGAGGGTTAGTTGAGTAAACCATTGGCGTTCTTGAAGCCGTCTGACTCGGTGTTAACTTGGACAGCAGAAGATCAATGCCTTGAAGCACGAAGAGAATCCTTTTCCATTCCTCCACGCACCCTTGAAAATGGATGTTTTCTTGCTTACCACGGTATTAGCCAAAGTGTTCATGCAGGCACCTATATTCTTGACCATCTACTCAGGAACCCACCTGGTAACAGTTCTCACTTAGCACCACTCATGCTTTATCGTCATTCATTGGAAATCGGCGACTCTATTGCAAAACTTCTCCGACTTGGTTCGTCCTCTACGGCGAGCATATTAATACGCAGACTATTTGAAACTAGCTTAGGGCTCGAGTTCATCCTTGAGAAAAACACATTCCATGAAGATCGAGCTTCTTGCTATCAGACATTCCGCCAAATCGAGCGCTACAAAAACTTCACTCGGTATGACCCCAACACACCGGAAGGGAAAGATTTTCATCGCATTTTAGATGATGACAAGAAACTCGAAGCTGCTGCGTTCCCAAGAAAGGATCTTAGCAAGGAGCGGCAGATCCTAGATGAAACCCTCAACTCACCCAGCTTCAAGCTGTTCTGGGACAAATTCAAATCAGTAAAGCGCAAACCAAAACATTGGTATAGCCTATGCTCAGCAGCTCCAGACATAAGAAGCTTGGCACGGCTTATTGGCCGCGAATCTGAGTATGTCTTGCTCTATAAGATGCTGTCGGAAAGTGCCCATGCGGCCGATGTTTTTTCCGGTGTAGTTAGCGTGTCGAAAGAGAAGAAGCTGGAAGTGCATATACTGCGAGGTCCAGTGGAAAAAATAAAGGAGGCCACTACTCTGGCAGCGAACTACCTTGTCTCATGCCACACTTTGCTCTTGGAGACATACCTAAAGAACCATGACATCCAAAAATCGTTTGCCCATTGGTACGTTGAGGATTACAGGGAAGTATTCATGTGGGCTGCCAGTCCAGGCCCTCTTTTCTCAGAGCCCACCCCCACAGAACTATGAGGGCAGGAGGTACAGTCAAGGGAACAAGAAAAGGGGGCGAGAAGGAAGAAAAACTTGAATAAAAGGGGTCGGGAGTCTTAAATTAGATATACCATGGTAAGCTAAGTGTCGCAGAGTGATGTTGCCTTGCTATCTTACCTTCCCTGAGACAGGTGCATGACAGCGGTTTCTGCGTGTTTTGTGGCTACGTCAGCATGGCCCGCTTTCCCATGCTCAATGGCTGCTTTCAGATGTGCGATCCCTTCGTCCACATGCGGACGATCCTTGCCTCCATTCAGGGCATGTTGCAGCGCGGCTTCCGCATGTGCCACGAGTTCCGCGATGTGACCCTGTTTGCTATGGTCCACCGCTTCTGTCGCATGATCGAGGGCGTCCGTGCGGTTCTGCGCTTCTTGACGCAGAACGTCACGCCGCGCCCCGCCCCCTCCTCCGAATACCGGTTGCATAGGCAGCACAGTGGTGGCAACTACGGCTAGGACTCCGGCCAGCGTAATAGCTCGTTGCGTCGTAGATCGTTTCATCGGCATTCTCCCTTTCCCAAGAGAAGTGAAAAGACCTGCATTGACCACCAGAAAGCACCGTTCGTCTTTCGGGAGTATACATTTTACTATCTCCCTCCTTCTAGTTTATAGGGTTTCTGTCGGTTCACCCACAAGGGAGTACGGCATAGCATTCTTGACAGCTTGCGAAAACGCTGTGTAGAGTTTGATGTTTCTACAGTCTTTTTAGGCCATGCATTCTAACCATGTCGGGGGAAACATATGATCAGTAGATACTATCGTGCCATCCTCATCGTGGTTGCGCTTGGAACGTTCGTGAGTGTGCCCATGGTGAATGCCTATCCGACCGCAGCGGGTAACGTGAGCCAAGCCATCGATCACGCGAAGCAAGCAGTGGCCCATGGTAAAGAGGGGCATGTTGACGAGCTTGTGAAGCATGCGGAGACGGCGCTTGATTTTGCGGAGATGGGTGGCAAGGGCGTGGAGGTGAGAGAAGGGATTCATCACCTTAAAGAAGCCATCGCACATGGTAAAGCTGGTCACGCAGACGTGGGAGTCGAACACCTGGAGGCCGCCCTCAAGCATTTGTCCGAGATCAATTGATGGACATTATCCTGAGTGCATGCGACTAAGTATTGGGGTTGCGTCTTATTCTGTGCATGCCAGCCGATCAGTGGCCATCCGGACGTAAGCAATGGGCTCAGCAACTGTCTTGAAAGTCAAACGGGCTGAGTCATGGCAACCCGCCACAGTGTCCGGCTCTTCACCATCGCATTCAAGATCGTGAGCAGTTTCCGCATGCACGCCGTCAACGCCAGCTTCTTGGCCTTGCCCGCCTGACAGAGTCGCTGATAGAAGGCACGAATCACCGGGTTCCTCCTGGTGGCGACCAAGGCCGCCATATAGAGCGCCGCTCGTACGTGAGCTCGCCCGCCCCAGATCGTCCGTCGACCTTTGAGGGTGCCGCTGTCGCGTGGAAACGGTGCGCCCCCTGCCAAGGCCGCCACTTCTTTCCGCGTGAGGGTCCCCAGCTCGGGGAGATTGGCGAAGAGGGTCGTGGTCAGTACGGGACCCACCCCTGGCACACTCCGCAACACCTCTTCCTTCTCTCGCCACACTGGACTTTCGCGCATGGTCGCCGTCAGATCGGTATTGGTACGTTCCAGTTCGGTCTCCAGCCAGGTGATATGGGCGTGCACCCGCTCCTGAATCAGACGGGCGGCGAGGCGGAGACGATTCTTTTCGGCAGTCAGCATCTCAATCAGTTGCCGACGACGCGCCACGAGCGCGGCTAACGTCTGTGTTTGCTCATCGGGGACCGGCCTGATCGGGGGGCGAATCGCTTCGGCGAAGTGGGCGAGGACCTGGGCATCAAGCCGATCAGTTTTGGCCAATTGCCCGGTGGCCCGCGCAAAGTCTCGTACCTGGCGTGGATTGACGACGACAACCGGCAGGCCGACGGCAGCCAACGCCCCCGCGAGGGGGACTTCAAGACCGCCCGTCGCTTCGAGCACGATCAACGTCGGCTGAATCGCCTGCACCCGCGCCACGGCCTCAGCGATCCCGTGGTCATCATTCGCAATCTGAAACGCAGTCCCGGGCTGGACCGCCACATCGACGGTGTCTTGCGAGACGTCCATGCCGACAAAACACGCTCCGCTCATGGTGCACCTCCGTGTCTCCCGTTCTTGCACAATGCGGGCTCGGGGCCCCCTCAACTGTTCGGGCTGGTGACCGGAGGAACGGGACGACCCGAGCTGACCCACGGTCTTCATGACTCCAGACCCGGATCTTTGCGATCTGCCCCGTTCCCGTGGTGCCATGATGCAAAACCTCTCAACGAAGATACAAGATCTTGTTTCTTGTATTGCTTGTGACCTAGACATTACCCACGGCTCGACCACTCCGCATCGAATTCCCTGGGGCGCTCTATCACCTGGACGCCTGAGGAATAGGCAACAAGACATCGTGTGAAGGGGTCTGGCTGTTGGAGACCTCCCCTATCACATCCTAAACCGCCCTCCTAGACAGAAGTTCCCGACTCGTTGCATTCCGCTCGAAGGGCTGTTGCCGGTTGATATCCCCACGAGAGATAATGTCTCTCTGAACGAACCACGCACCGTGGATCAATCAGAAAACAAGACTTTCTCCCCTGTTTCTTTCTGAGAGGGAAATGATACGTCCCGTTGACGGGAAGGTGGAGCGTCGATCAGTCATGAATTTGAAGGTCGAGGAAAAACGAGCTGCGCCCCGAGTTGCGGTGCAATTTCAGGCTATGGTGTCGGGCTCCGTCGAGTCGGAAGGAACAGGCATGGTTCTCGATCTCTCACAAAGTGGATGCCGAGTGGAAAGTCCGCTCCTCATGTTGCCTGGCCTCTCCTTAGAACTGCGTATCGCTGTCCCCGGCCTGGAGTGGGCGCTGATGGTTGATGGCGCCGATGTGCAGTGGGCAGACGAGGATCGCGCCGGGCTGGCGTTTGTTCGCATCAGAGAGACGGAACGGCAGCGATTGAATGAGCTCGTGGCGGCTCGACTCGCAAAGGGGGCTGATACCGGCGACGACGCACAGGGTGAGTTGATCCCATTTGAGTTCCAAGGACTGGAAGCCCTGCTTTCAAAAGATCCTGAACTCGCCGTCAGCAAGGGTCTGGCGTGGTTCACTCAAAACCGGATGGAGTTCTGCTATCGAGGAGGGAGCCTGCTTAACAGAGCGTTTCCCACATGCACGCCCGAGCTTGCGGCCGCGCTTGGCGAGTTGGTGAAGGCTGGTGGTAACAGGGAGGCAGATTTCGCTCTGGCGCTTCTCCAGAACTATCTTGGTTCGACATCTACCGACGACGTCTTGAAAGAGATTGTGTCGCGCTTTTCCCATGACGTTCGCATAATGGGCGGAGTCCGGACCATCATCAATAGCCCCAGCATGGCCTCAGTCTCCGGTGAATTCAGACTGGCGGAAGCATGGCGGGTCAAGAAAGAGTCGCTGATGCGCTGGCTGACAGACGAACGACAGGCAGTCAGAACGTTCGCTGAAGAGCACATGGCAGAGCTTGACCGAATGATTGTGGTAGAGCAGCGCCGTGTGGAGGCCGAACGGGAACTGCGCGAGCGAAACCGACACGAAGACGAGTCAGGCCACGATCATGGGTACAGACCAAAACCCTTCTGATAGCGAGAAACAGTGAGGGTCTGATCTGGAATCGTGCATGACTCGGGAACGACAGTTCGTTTTTGCATCAGTCACCACCACAGACACCACACCCGCCAGCGCCATTCCTCACTCTTTGTAACTCTCCAATCACATTGGAGACAGTAACAGCGACCTAGCCCGGATAATTCACGACTCGTGACATAAAAAAGCCATCGGGACTCCCATCTGTGCTATAGGAGCGGTGTTCAGGCGCTTCGATAGACCGAGACGAGGAGACCCGATGGCGACAGACTGTATACCGCAAGTGACGTTCAAATTCTACGATCATCTGAAGCCGGTGGTCGCGCGCTTCGACCAGGCGCAGGCCAGCACCGATGGCGGGGCGGTGTTGCTCAAGGCGCTGGATGAGCACCTCCAGCTGACCGATCAGTTGGCCGGGTGTCTGGTCGACCGCCGGGATCCCGACAAGATCCGTCATCCACTCCGCGATCTGTTGCGACAACGGATTTTCGGCCTGGCCTGTGGCTACGAGGATGCAAACGACGCCGCCCGG
>JAOUHD010000026.1 GCA_029865345.1 Nitrospira sp. | reverse complement strand
CGCGCCCTTTCCTAGCTTGACAGCATGCCCGTCCTATGGCATGATGAGAATGCTTCTCATAATCGCTCACTGGAGCTAGCATGTACGTTTGCCTGTGTAATGGCATTACCGAATCAGATGTCCGTGAGGCCGGGCGAGCAGGATGTGTGATGCCCTGTCAGCTGAAGTCCAAGTTTGGCCTCAAGCAGAACGGTTGCTGTGGCCGGTGCGCAAAGAACATTCATGAGTTTGTCGAGATTGCTGTCCAGGGCGCCTCGACCAGCTCAGTAGAGCGCTAATCGCTCCTCCACCACGGTCTCTCCCTACATATGTACGGGCCACCTCAACGTGGAGATGCTACCTTGATGAGCCTGGCCACCTCAGCTACTCGCACGCCTAGCGCTTTTGCCTCAGCAAGTTCTCTCCTATCAATCCCAGGGCTCTCACCTTCTGTGGTCGCCGAAGCCCCAAACGCGCCGCCGCCACTCACCACAATCATCTGATTGCCCAGCATCGCGGCAAGAATGGTCAACAGCGTCACCTCTTTCCCGCTCGAGCTTTGCCCTCCCGTGGCGAAGGCTGCCCCAACCTTGTTTTTCATCTTGAATTCTGGAAAGACGCCGAACTTGAACTGCCAGTTATCGAAGAAGGTCTTGACCTCTCCTGACATGTTCGACCAATAGACGGGAGAACCGACCACCACCGCATCTGCAGAAAGCAGATCTTCCGCAGTCACTTGCCCAACACGTTTCAACAAAACCTGCGCCCCAGAGACCGATTGTGCTCCGGTAACCACCGCTTCCGCCATACGTTCGGTATTTCCCGAAAGAGAATGGTAGGTGACGAGGATCTTCACCGATGGCGAGGCCTCATTCGCCCAAGACCAAGATGTGCAGCCGGTGCAAACAAAGATGACCGTTAGGGCAAGGGCCAAGCCATGCCCTAGTTGAATCAAAGGAGAGATGAATGTTCGGTGTGATGACACAGCGTTACGGTCAGGATGGAAGCATGAGGCCGGTTAGCGTCGAATGGTCTCTTCCTCCATATGCTCTTCAACCGACACTTCCGTCAACGTTCCACGGTAGGTACAACGATGGCAACGAATCCGCCACTCCTCGATCCACTTTTCCTGCACATAAGACTGACGGCAGGTAGGACAGACAAACACGCCTTTTTTATAGAGCACTCGACGCTTTTCTTGCATGGTTTCCTCTCAGTCAACCCGAGGCGAGGATGGCACAAGCGGCGAGAGGATTGCAAGATTACAGAAACCACATGTCCTCCCGCCAACACTTCAAGAAGATAGCCTTCTTGACTGCGAGAGAATCGATCATTACGATACGCGGATGCCCTGGAGATTCTTTACATGGCTTGCTTTCTCTGCCGTGATCACAGGCGGATTACTAGCCAGTGATATGCGGGTGGCCAGAGCCGCCGGAGCTGAACTCGTATCGATTCACACTCCTTCTGGTACCACCATCAAGGCCGAAATCGCCGACACACCCCTAAAACGCTCCGTCGGACTCATGTACCGGGATCATCTCAAGAAAGACCATGGGATGCTCTTCTTCTTCAGCGAGCCTCAAGCCTGGTCCTTCTGGATGAAGAACACAAAACTTTCACTGGATCTCATTTGGATTGATGCGAAAAAGCGAGTGACTCATATTGAGCGCAGTGTTCCGATCTGCACGAAAACCGACGAGTCCTGTCCTCAATACCGCCCAAACGGGGACGATGCGATGTACGTGCTTGAAATTACGGGTGGGACAGTTGATGGGTACAAGATTGAGAAAGGAACGAAACTGCTGTTCGGCCAACCTTGACACCTGCCTCGCCAACACCATCGATCATGATTTTTCGCGCCAAGATCTCAGCCGCCTGGCCGTAATGACACCTTCCACACGTTCAACGGCTTTGAGCACTCGGTTTAGATGACTTGTGTCGGCAATCTCGACCACGAAATCCAACTCGGCCTTCCGATCTTCTCTGGTTATAATCTCAGCACGGCTGATATTCGCATTACATTCAGCGATCGCCGATGACACATTCGCCAGCACTCCAGTCCTATCCTCTGCAATGACCGCGATTTTGACCGCGTGTTGACTCGACGTGGCCGTATCCCACTCCACCACCACCAGACGCTCTCGATCATAATCCAAGGCTTCGAGGTTAGGACAATCAACCGAATGGATCGTGAGGCCCCTTCCACGCGTGATATATCCCAAGATCTTGTCTCCAGGAACGGGATTGCAGCACCGCGACAGTTGCATCAACAGATCGCGGCCACCCTTGACTTGGACGCCCGGCTCTGCCCCTCTCGTACCGACGACTTTGGGAACACTGACCGGGTCTGGTTGAATAGACGTTCCCGCCGATGTCGGAGGCACCAACCGTCCGACGACTTGAGCCGTCGCAACGTGGCCAAATCCCACCGCCGCGGCCAACTCCTCAACCGTGGCATAGCCTTCCTGTTTGGCGACATCCAGCAGCGCATCCGACTTGAAGACCTGCGAGGGGGGCAACCCATACCGACGAATCTCTGCCTCGAGCAAACGCCACCCGATTTCCAAACTCCGCTTCTGTTCCTCTATCTTGATCCAATGTTTAATCTTGGTTTTGGCCCGTGAGGTCCGTACGAACTTGAGCCAATCCCTGTGCGGAGTCTGGTTGGAGGATGTCAGAATTTCGATCGTGTCACCGCTCGTCACCTCGTGCCTCAGTGGAACGATCTTTCCATTGACCTTGGCGCCGACACAATGATCACCGACTTCCGTGTGAATCGCATACGCAAAATCTACCGGCGTAGCCCCTTTCGGCAGCTCTTTGACGATTCCCTTCGGAGTAAAGACATAGACCACGTCGTGGAACAACTCAAGTTTCACGGAATCCATAAATTGACGATTATCAGGCAGATCTGTTTGCCATTCGATGAACTGCCTGAGCCATCCAAAGGCTTTGCTGTCTTTATCCTGCACACGCCCCTGCTCTTTATACTTCCAATGCGCTGCGATTCCGTACTCGGCAACACGATGCATTTCTTCCGTGCGGATCTGAAACTCTACGTGCTCGCCCTTCGGCCCGACCACGGTCGTATGGAGAGATTGATAGAGATTCGATTTGGGGATCGCGATGTAATCTTTGAAGCGCCCAGGCAGCGGCCGCCACAACGAATGAATGACGCCCAGGAGCGCGTAGCAATTCATCTTCGTATCAGTAATGATTCGCAAGGCGGTGAGATCGTAGACCTCTCCGAACGAAATCGATTGCTTCTTCATTTTTTGATAGATGCCGTAGAGGTGTTTTGGCCTTCCGTGCACAGCTCCGGCCAACCCATTCTCCGCCAGCGCCGTCTCAACAAGGGCTTGTACCTCTTGGATATACTGCTGCCGGTCTTCGTCGCGTTTCGCCACGGACACACGCAGGGTTTCGTAGGCCTCCGGCTTGAGGTGCTTCAGACACAAATCTTCCAGTTCGTTCTTCATCCACCCGATTCCAATACGGTTGGCCAAAGGTGCATAGATTTCCAACGTCTCCTGTGCGATTTCCTGCCGCTTACTTTCTTTAAGGTGCTCAAGGGTTCGCATATTGTGGAGCCGATCGGCCAATTTGATGATCACGACGCGAATGTCATCCGCCATCGAGAGCACCATTTTGCGGAAGTTTTCCGCCTGCTTTTCCTCTGAACTGCGAAACGTAATTTTCCCGATCTTCGTCACGCCGTTGACGAGATGGACCACTTCCTTCCCGAATTCACGCTGTAGCTCATCGGCCGTGGCTACCGTATCTTCCAGCGTATCGTGCAGAAGCCCGGCCACGATCGCCGTCACGTCGGTTTTCAGAGAGGTCAAGACGCCGGCCACCGCGACGGGGTGCTTCACATAGGGTTCTCCGGAGTGACGCGTTTGTCCTTCATGCGCCTTCACCGAAAACGCATACGCCTTTCGCACCATGCCAAGATCAGCGTCGGGCTGATAGGCTTGCAGACGATCCAGCAACTGATCGATATCGGTCACCGTTTCATACATCATCTGCTATCCGCACCCTGCCGCTCGTATGTCTCGGATACGCAACTGAATCCGATCCTGGCCGTTCCAGTGATTCAGTTCCGGGGTAAAGGCGACGTCGATGGGCGTCTTCAGAGACAATCCATGATCTTCCAAGGATTTCATCCCAAATCCAATACTATCAAACGGCAGAGATCCGGCCTGCCGAACAGTCATCTTCAAATGTTTCTCTCCGACCACGCGAGCATTGAGAACGCTCAGCCCTCGGACAGCGAACGTTGGCTCGGGATTCCCCGCGCCGAATGGATGCAGCGTCCCGATTTCACGAATCAACTGTAGCGTGACCTCGGCCAAGCGCAGCTCAGAATCCAGATGCAGCATGGGAACGCTGTGAGTATTCCGCATCCACGTCTCGGCCGTTGCGGAAAAGCGTTCGGCAAATTCAGGCAACCGCTCCTCCTGGATCGTAACCCCAGCCGCGCTGGGATGGCCACCGAACGCCATGAGGAGGTCTCGACAACCGGCTAATGCTTGATAGAGGTCAAACCCTGGCACAGTCCGAGCCGATCCCTTCCCGATGCCGTCTTCATTCACGGCAATAACGACCGTCGGACGATGAAAGCGCTCCATGATGCGGGCCGCGACGATGCCAACGACCCCGAGATGCCATCCTCGGGCGTATAACACGATCCCTCCCGGCAGCTCCCGTGATTCCACCTGAGCTAATGCTTGCTCCACAATATCAGCCTCAAGCTCACGGCGGGCTCGATTCAACTGCTCAAGCTCTTCAGCCAACTCTTTGGCTTCCCGCTCAGACTCCGTCGTCAGAAGTCTGACCCCTTTGATCGCGTCATTTAAGCGCCCTGCGGCATTGAGCCGAGGCCCAAGTTTAAACGCGATGGTCTCCGCTGTGCACTCACGACTAATACCGGCAACCTGCTTCAAGGCCCGTAGGCCACAGCGGGCACCGCGCGAAAGATGAACCAGACCTTCTCGAACGAATAGTCGATTTTCGTCTTGTAACGGAACCACGTCGGCGATCGTGGCCAGTGCGACTAAATCCAAAAGCGACTCCAACGGCACCGAACCGGAGCCGTATTTCATCTCATACGCCTGCGCCACCTTGTACGCCAGACCTCCGGAACAGAGCCCGTGAAAAGGATACCGCGCTTCGGGCCGATGGGGATTCATCACCGCCAATGCAGGTGGCATCTCCATATCGCTTTGATGATGATCGGTCACAACCACGTCGATCCCCAATTGATTAGCGAGGCTAATTTCATGGTGCGACGTGGTCCCGCAATCGGACGTCACTAAGAGAGAAACACCCTCCTCCGCCAAGGTCCGAACCGCAGTCTCATTCAGTCCATACCCTTCACGCAGACGATGAGGAACATAGGCACGGACTTCGGCACCGAGCCCACGGAAGAATGACAGATAAATGCTGGTGGCGGACATGCCATCCACATCGTAATCTCCGTAAAAACAGACGATTTCTCGACGTTGCATGGCCTGATGCAGACGGTCAATCGCCCGTTCCATGTCGGGAATTAAGAAAGGGTCATGAGTTTGAAGCGGAGACATCCAGGCTGTCGCCTGGTCCACGTTCATCACACCCCGATTGAGCAACAGCGAGGCGGTCGCCGAGGAGATCGATAAGGCCTTTGATAAGAGGCCGCGTTGGATGGGATCAACTTGAGAGAAAACCCAGAGCTTAGACTTCATCCCCATCTCCTTAATGGCCTAGGCCACACACAGACTCCCGATAGCAGGAGAACGAGAAAGACTGTAATAAGGGGCTTCTTCTTTGTCAAACCGAAGGACGTCAAGGAACTGGCAGGGTGACTCGAGGGAGAGCTGGAGGTGGCGCTATTCCCCTCCCTTTTGGACGTAATTCTTCACAAATTCTTCAGCGTTCTTTTCAAGCACATCATCAATCTCATCGACCAGCTTGTCGATATCTTCTTTCAGCTTCTTGCCGGTCTCGACCACCTTAGGGTTGGCTTTGATCTCCTCTTTGCCTTGCGGTTCTCGTCGCGGCTCTTGCTTTCGTTCCTGCTTTTCCATTCGAGCACCTCCCGTGGACCAGGGAAACCCTCGTGATCAGCCAGCAGCTCTCATTGATGAACTCACCATACTCTAGGGTACCGAAACCCGTCAAGACGAAGGGGAGAAACGAAAAGCGCCGTGCCCCAGCTGGGACACGGCGCCTCCTCATGTGAGTCAATCTGTATTGTATCGAGTGCGCAATCGCCTCTTATTAGACGATTAACGACACGATCAGCAACGCGACGATATTGATGACCTTGATCATCGGATTCACCGCTGGTCCTGCCGTATCCTTGTACGGATCGCCGACGGTATCACCGGTGACCGCCGCCTTGTGCGTATCGGTGCCCTTCAACCCCTGCTCTTCGATATACTTCTTCGCATTGTCCCAGGCCCCACCGCCGCTCGTCATCGAAATCGCAACGAATATGCCGGTCACGATGCTGCCGACCAACACACCGCCAAGCGCCTGCGGACCGAGAATCACACCCACCAGAATCGGCGACACCACAGGAATCAAACCAGGAATCATCATTTTCTGAATCGCCGCTTGAGTCACGATATCGACGCAGGTTGCGTAGTCAGGCTTCCCCGTACCTTCCATGATGCCCTTGATGGTCCGGAACTGCCGCCGCACTTCTTCCACGATCAAACCGCCGGCTTCGCCCACGGCCCTCATGCACATCGCACCAAAGATGAAGGGCAACATACCGCCGAGAAACAGGCCGACCAACACTTTCGGGTTGGAGAGGTCAAACGCCGCCAGCGCAGGATTATGTGCCGCCACCTCGCGGGAATATTCCGCGAACAACACCACCGCCGCCAATGCGGCTGACCCAATCGCATAGCCTTTCGTCACCGCCTTGGTCGTATTGCCGACCGCATCCAACGGATCGGTGATGTCTCGTACTTCCTTGCCCAGATGCGACATTTCGGCAATACCACCCGCGTTGTCGGTGATCGGACCAAACGCATCGATCGCCACGACAATCCCTGCCATCGACAGCATCGAGACCGCCGCCACCGCCACGCCGTACAATCCACCAGACTCCGCACCGCCGCAAATCCAATAGCTGCCCAGGATCGCCATTGCAATCACCACCACCGGCGCCGCCGTCGCTTGCATGCCGACCGCCAGCCCCGCAATGATGTTCGTCGCATGGCCGGTTTCGCTGGCTTTGGCGATATATTGCACCGGCTCATAGTTCTTCGACGTGTAATAATCGGTAATGAATACAAGCGCCAGCGTCACCGCCAATCCCATTAACGCAGCGATGTAGTAACTGAACCCACTGACGCCCCCTACCCCGCCCATGATCATGAGGGTGATCGGGAGAAATGCCACGGCAGCGATCCCGCCAGCCACGAACAGCCCCTTGTAGAGCGCCGTCATGACCTCCCCACCCGGGCTCACCTTCACGAAGAGAACCCCGATGATCGTCGCGAAAATTGTCACGCCTCCTAAGACCAACGGATACAGGATTGGGGCAGTTGCCCCCTTAAACATCGTAAAAGCCAGCACCATCGCCGCCACTGTCGTCACGGCGTAGGTTTCGAACAGGTCTGCCGCCATACCGGCGCAGTCACCGACGTTGTCGCCCACGTTATCCGCGATGACCGCCGGGTTACGAGGGTCGTCTTCTGGAATTCCCGCTTCGACCTTGCCCACGAGATCCGCACCCACATCTGCGGCCTTGGTGTAGATGCCGCCACCGACACGGGCAAACACCGAGATCAAGCTTCCGCCAAACCCGAGGCTCAGCAAGGCGTGAATGGCTTTCTCTTGCCCCGCTATTGATTGTGCGATCATATAGAAGGTCGTAATCGACAACAGTCCCAGGCCGATCAGCAACAGACCCGTTACCGCCCCCCCTCGAAACGCGACGGTCAAGGCGGCATTCATTCCATCGTGCGCGGCTTGCGCTGTCCGCACGTTGGCGCGCACGGCAATGATCATCCCTACATAGCCGGCAATCGACGACGCTCCCGCGCCGACCAAAAACCCGACCGCCGTCAGCAAACCAAACTTGTCGGAGGCGGCCCCAGCGGCCCAGAGCATGACGAAAAGCACCGCAGCTACATAGCCAACGGTTTTGTATTGCCGGTTCATGTAGGCACTGGCACCTTCTTGAATCGCCTTCGCAATTTCCTGCATCTTCGCATTGCCGGCATCAAGCTTGAACACCCACATCGCCAGGTACAACCCATAGGCAATACCAGCGAAGGCCGCAATGATGGCAAATGTGATAATCGATGAATCACTCACTGGAAATCCTCCTGCTGGTTAAACGCACTCCTTAGGCCACACGGCTCTCCGTGGCTTCAACCCATCCAACGTACATGCATGAGTGGGGAAACCTAAGACGGTGCGGAGTCGAATTCGAAGTTAATAACCTGAAAAACGTGCTCATTCTATTAGAGTTGAACTGGCCGGATCAAGACCAAATGCGAGGCATTCGGAAACAGCCGCCCTGCCCATATCCCATAATTTGGACTAGGGGCATGGTGGAATCGGGGTTCCACCATGCCCTCTCCATGAGATCCTGAGGCTGCGCTAGCGAATTGGCACCGCTAGAAATGATAGGGTACGGATCATTTTTCGAAGTAGGGCGAAGGTGCAACCATGAGACAGACGATCCTGCGTATAACTCTGTGCCTGTGTATCGCCGGCCTCCTGACTGCGTGCGGGAGCGATAGTGACACAGGGAACACTGCCCCGATTTCCACCGGCCTCAAGCTCCAAACTGTCGCAAGTAATCTTAGTTCCCCAGTGTTCCTTGCCTCTCCCCCTGGAGACCAGACTCGCCTGTTCGTTGTCGAACAGGGCGGTACCATTAAAATTCTCGATCGGGCAATTGGCAACGTGCTCTCGACATTTCTGACCGGGACCGGTATCACGAGCGGAGGGGAACGAGGATTGTTGGGGCTGGCCTTTGACCCAAACTACAATGCCAACGGCCGGTTTTACGTCAATTACACGGATGCTAATGGCGCCATCACCATCGCCCGGTTTGTAGTGTCAGCATCAAACCCCAACATAGCTGACCCAAATTCACGAGTCATCTTGGTCTCCATCCCCCATCCAACCTTCACGAACCATAACGGAGGGATGCTGGCATTCGGACCGGATGGTTGCCTGTACATAGCCGTTGGAGATGGAGGAGGTTCAGGGGATCCGAGTAACAATGCGCAGAATCTTGCAAGCCGACTGGGAAAAGTTCTCAGGATCGATCCGAACACAGGAGCAGGCTGTATCAGCGGAACAATCAACCCTTTTGGCCTCAACGGGGGTGATCAGCTAGTGTGGAGTTATGGGTTGCGGAATCCCTGGCGCCTTTCGTTTGATGGAGCTGATTTGTATATCGGAGATGTCGGCCAAAATGCCCGAGAAGAGATTAATGTGTCACAAGGCCCCAATGCCGGACGCGGACTGAATTACGGCTGGCGGCTCATGGAAGGATCAGTTTGTTTCAATCCTACGACGAACTGCAATAACGGAAGTCTAGCCTTGCCGGTGCTCGACTATCCCCACACGAACAATCCTTGTGCCGCATCAGTGACCGGAGGCTACGTCTATCGAGGAACAGCAATACCAGTCATTCAGGGCACCTATTTCTATGCGGATTTCTGCGCCGGCTTTGTCCGTAGTTTCCGCTTCAATAATGGCTCGGCTCTCGAACAAACTGAATGGCCTCTGCTAACTACCTCTTCCATCACCAGCTTCGGCCAGGACGGCTTGGGAGAGCTCTATATCCTGACTCGGGGTGGCACCGTGTCTCGGATCGTTCCGAATTAGACTTCCTTCCAGATACTTCATGGCCCAACCTCTCTTCTGGGCTAGTTTACGATTGTTGCCAACTTTGCTATAGTCCTCGTGGCAGAAACCCTATGGCATTCGAACCGAGCTATATCATTATCGATGGGCAGACCTTCTCGAAGGCGACACTTCCCCTGGATAATCACGTCTACAAGAACTGTCAGATTGACGACTGCGACCTCTATTACAGCGGCGGGCAGTACGAACTGCTCGACACCCACATCACCAATTCACGCTTGATCCTGAATCATCCCGCCAAAGGCATCTATAACGCCTTGCAGATCTTCAAGATGAAATCACCGGGATCGTCCATCATCTTCGAGTAACGTCTCGAAGCAGGCCCTTCTTGTCCTATACCTACGATTACACAAAGTCGACGACAGGTGAGAGCGCCGCTCGGCGATATTGGCGCGCCATGAAGATGACGCTGACCCGCAGCGTGAGAGCCAAAACGTTCCAGTTCGACGGTCGGGAGTACGAGTACCTGTACCACCCGTATAACAGGACCTGGAAAAACGAGCGTGGCGTCGAGATCCCCATCTTCCGTGAACTCCTCCTCAAACATGAAGGCAAACGGGTGCTCGAAGTGGGCAACGTCCTCTCTCACTATTTTCCCATTCATCATGAGGTCATCGACAAATATGAGGTCAGCTCAGGCGTCATCAATCAGGATATCGTCGAGTTTGTCCCGCAGGACAAATATGATCTGATTCTCAGCATCTCGACCTTGGAGCATGTCGGGTGGGACGAACAGCCACAGAAACCAGGAAAACTGCTGCAGGCGATTGATCATCTGCGAGCCACGTGCCTCGCTCCATCCGGCCGGCTCGTGGCGAGCCTCCCGATTGGATACAACCGCTACTTCGATTATTTGCAGAACAACGGCAAGAGTCCGTTCACGACTCAACACTTCCTCAAGCGGATCTCAAAACAGAACTACTGGGTGGAGTCTGATTGGAATGGGTGCAAGGACGCGACCTACGGCCGGTTCGTCGCTCATGCCATCTGCATCGGGACCATCCAGGGATAGCCCTCACCACCGAGCACGAGTCGGTTACCCCCCCCTTACTCCTGAACGCTTCTGCTGAAATCGTGGGTTCGCCGTTGTATTTTCAGCGGCGTGCATCGCTGTTGCATGCCCGCCGCAAAATTTTTATTCGGCAATCCCTACTCTGCCATCACTGACTTTGCCCAAGGTCGCTCGGCGCATGCAGGCGCTTATCGATGTCTTTGTCAAGCGCTGCGGATTTCAGAGCACGATCGACATCTGCAGCATGCGTGGGATTCGACTTGATCGCAGAGACAACCAGGTTAAATGCAGCCGGAATAATGTCAGTGAGCTTGCTTGGGGTCTTTTCGAACTCTGCCAGTTCCTGTGCAAGTACCCGCTGAGCGCCATGCCAGCCATCTGAATGTCGACACAAGTACGCAGCTACACGAGCAACATGGAAGCTGCCTCTTTTTGAGATCAGGCGCTGTATCTCGTCAGAGACGGTAGTGGACCCGCTTCCACGGAGCCACTCAGTTACGCGCGACGCGATAATGGCTGAAATAATATAGGGCTCGACAGCTCCTCCAGAGAAAATCCGCGAGTGCGACTCGCCCCACACCTTATATTTTCGTGCTCGCCCATCAGACGGGGTTTTCAAAACGATCGCAAGATATGCCTGAGCGACATACTCGTTTGTAAACAACTTCTTCACATCGATGGCTTGGCCATCAAATTGTCGAGGTTTACGCTCGTAGTAGTAGCCGTAAATGGAGAATGCCCGTTCCATGTCAAGCTGTGCAGGATGATTTGCGCGAAGGTCACGGCTGCTGATCTGATTCTGATTGTTGGTCGTCAGGACAATCTTGTCCACCAACGCAGGATCCTGTGTCTGATATATTCGAGTGAGGACTCGGACATCCTGCGCGAGCTTCCCGTCCTTCTGAGCGAGAGCAATCGTCGTCGCAGTCTGACACCCGTTTACGATCTGAAGATTCTTAAGTTTCACGTGCGGATTGTCAGGATCCGTTACTGGATCGAACTTGTCGCAAACGATAGTAATCCCGTTATTGAGAAACCAGAACTCGTAGCTAGCCGCCACGGTTGTACAAGTAGATTGGATATTCCTTATTCACGGCGCCACGACTTCCAAGAAAGCGTCGGATGTTGAGATCGAACACAGCGCCATCGGGATTCTCGTTCACGAGGCGGGCGATTTCTGAGGCCGGGATCGAGCATACAAGCCCTTGAAGATCCTGTGCGTAGTACTTGATCAGAGACGGGTTATTGGCGTCGTACTTGACCTTAAGCTCCGCGTCAACTCGTCGCGTTTGTCGCTCTTGCATTTTTGATAGGTCGGTAAGCTCATCGAAGCCAATTTGATCAATCTCAAACACCTCAAATGTGTCGTTTCCATAGGCTTCGCGAATACCTTTCAGTTCCTGCAGAAATTCCGCAGACACTCTCTTCGCATCTCCAATCGTTACGAAACGGACATGGACGCGGATGTTGGACGGTCCGAGATTGCTCTGAAGAGCACGATATTCGAGAATCTTGTCTCGTAACGCCGTATTGGCGAGAGAGTCAAGATCTTTGCGTGGCCGCTGGAATACCCATCGCAGTCCGTTGCCGAGCTGCACAAGGGCGTTCGAGGAAAACGAGTCGGCATACTTCGTTTGAACGATGTAAACATCCGCTGAGTCCGCCTGTTCTTCGATCATGAACACATCCATCTGCTTGTCTTGACCGCCATCGACTACGTCGGTTGCATCGAAAGCGTGAACGCTTTTCCCCGTTACGAGAGAAAAGGCAAGGCGCATGAAGGCGTCGCTGGCGTCGACCCTTAAGGAGGACGCGATCTCGTCGACACGGTTTGAGATGATCTGTTGGCGGAGGTCCATGGGTCTGGCACCTACTTTTGTCCGAGATGCAGTCTACTAGCGAACCAGTCAGTATCTTAGGTAATGGAAATTGGGGTCGGATCTTGCATCGTGCATACCCGCTCTCTGAACTCGCACCGTCTGTTGACTATCAGCCTATATCGCCTGGCTATGCCGCTCCACGTTCGGTACCGACATCGACGCTCGCGTACAGTTCCTCAGGTGCGATATCCGCACCGTTCGGCCAGGCGACCGTCCAGCCGTCGAGGAAGAAGCGTTGAAAGTATTTGACGTCCTTCAGCGGCTCAAAAACCGGTCCCTTCAGGTAGCGTCGGAAGTCGACCGTCTTCTGAGATTCGTCATCGAAGGTCACACGAATCCGATACCCGCCTCGATATTCGGCCTTGGTCACATACGGAATCCTGTTCATGACGTCTCCTTGTTCACCGTAACGGCTCAATCATTTCGAGCGGCTTACCAGCCTTCATGCGCCGCCAGTTCGCACGGATCTCGGTCTCATGTTCTTTCGCCCACTGTTTGATCAGGCGTTGCGCTGTCTTGGAGCCTATGTTGCCGATCACCATCCGACCAGTGAGGTCAAACTTACCTCGTTGCCCCTGATGCTCAGCGTGAAAATGCATCGGCTCGTGCTCGTTGTAGAACATTCTGATAATGATTCCAAAAAATATAGAGATAGCTGGCATCTTCTTCCCCTATCGGAGATCCTCGCCCTCGTTTAACTCAAACGCACCATGGCCAGGATATTATCGTGCTCCTATTCTAAATAGTCTGGCGATTCTCCTGACTTTCCAAAGATGTGTCAAGGTGCTGGAAAACCCGGCACAAGCACCAGCTGTTGGGCAGCATATCTCGTGAAGTGTCCTTCGTATCTCACAGTCAAGAGGCCATCTGTATCACTCTTGTTTGTGCTTCAGGGAATGACGCACGACGATTACTTGCCAACCGGAACATTCTCCGTGCGTTTCACGATCTCGATCGGCTGGAAGATCGGATCTTGTGAGCCTTGGGATGACTCTGCTTCGACACGCTGGAGGAAGGAGGCAGGACCAGTCAATGGAGCATAATTGAGCCCGACTTCGACGTCGAAGGTCTTGGTATCTTTCGGCGTCGGGAAGATGAAGACTTCCTCCCTCGTCTCTTCTGGTTTCAAGACTGTGTCTTCAGCCACTTTCGCTGCTTCGAAATCAAAGATCGTCGGCTGTCCCTGGGCATCCAAGTACGTCCGACCATAGACACGCTTATCGGTGAACACCGTTTTTAGGTTTTTCCCTTTGATGTCCAGATTGAGAAGAACCGCAGCCCAGGCCGGATGAGTAGCAGGCAGATTATGCGGCACGAGGCTTTGAACTTTGACCACAACGGTTGTTTTGTCGCCCTCGATCCTGGTCTGCACGTCCAGCTTCGCCGCCTCTTGGCGGAGTTTCCCAATTCGTCCAGGGAAGCTATGATTGGCGATCGTCCGTTTCTTCTCCCCATTGGCCGACTCCCCTACTTGTTGTGGCATATGACAGGTCTGGCATTCTTTGCCGGACTTGCCGGCCCGACTCTGATCCCAGTTCCCAAGCAAATCGTTGGCCTTACCCAAGTTCGTCGCTGACGGCACCGACTGATGGCAGTTCAAACACAGATCGGACTTCTGAAACAGGCCCAATTCCATCGACTGATGGGCGAGATTCGGGACAAAATCTTTGTAGGATCCATACAACGTCTTCCCTCCGATCTCATACTTCGGCTCCGGAGGATGTTTGGCCCGGTCTACCTGCTTGATGAGATGGCACTGGCTACAGGCGACACCATCCAAGGAGGGATCGCCTGCTTTTGCTTGATCAATAAAGAGTTGGGCGGAATCCAAAAACTCCCGCACATGCGGGGCATGGCAGCGGAAACACACAGCTTTGTCTTTTCCACCTGGTGATTTAAGATACGCATCGAGCGAGACACGGAACGCCGGAGAATGGATGGACTTCGCCAATGGCGACGTTTCCCACTCTTCATAGACCCGTTCGTGACAGCGCTTACATTTATTGGAATGAGGAAAGGTCTTCTCGATCAATGGCTGACTGACACCGGTCTGTGCGAGCGCGGAAGTGACCGTGCCATCAGATCCCCAAGCGGCATACATCGCCAGGACGAAGATGAGCCTCACCGCAATTGAGAAATGCGATCGTCTCACGGTCACAGTGTGTTCAAGAGAGTGATTTGACACGATACGTCAGAAAATGCCGCTGGGTATATTCTTGGATGATTTGTTTCGCCTCTTCACGTTCTTTCTCGGTCTGCAAGGAAGCAAGATACTTGTCCGTCAGCAGAGGTTCAGGCGTAGGAATGAGCGCGTAGGTGAGCACCGCTTCGATCGACGAAGCGGCAGTGCCGGCCGGGAGCGTCAGCGTAAATGGAACCTTCCTCGTGTTGCCACCCTTGATGAAGGGATCAGGAATCGGACCGCGAAGCATCTTGTCGTACGGCAACCCAAACTGCTTCGTCTCTTCCGCTAAGGTTTTGCCTGCCGCGTCCTTCGCCGTGACCGTCAAAAAGAACTGTTTCAGCACCGGATCGCCATCGGGGAAACTGTGCGGGAGGCTGCCAACCTTCACAATCCCGGTTCCCTCCACCACCGTGCCGGCCTTCGTCACATCCACATCGATACGAGGCATCCACTCTGCCTGCAGATTCCGATTCTTCAGCATCGTACCGGCGACGACGACACCGCGAAACCAGTGGCGTCCGATCGCTCTCGTCATGGCCCCACGTCTCGACGTGGAACTGCCGGTCGAGGGCTCCATGTGGCAATCCTGACAAATTGTTCCCTCGAGAATTTCTCCCGGCAGATTCTTCTGCGCTACGTCCTTTACTTTGTCGAAATGGCACGCGGCACAATAATTGGCTCCTCGAAAGTGCTCAGACTGCGCGGCCGGATGGACAAGATTTTCTTCGGGATTGGAATAGGGGCCATAGAGTGTGTTGCCTGGCTGTAATTTGAATGTCGGCGGTGAGTTTAATCCCTTTTCCATTCCATTCATCAAATGGCACGCTGAGCAGCCGATTCCTTCGAATCCCGCCTTGCGGGCAAGCACGTTCGCCACCATCTTCTCGGCATGCTGAGGGAATACGGTGACGGCAGGCACATGACAAGAGAGACATCGTCCCTGTTCCTCCGCGGTCGGATTCGTCTGTTTCCAAAGACCCAACACCGTTCGAAAGACTGGTGACTCCAGCGACGTGCCGTGTAAAAGGGCCGCGTCCACTCGGCCAAAGGTCTTCAAATCCGGCGTCTGCTCTCTGACGCCCTTCCACTCTTCGTAATGACGTTCATGGCACTGTTTGCAGTCTTCAGAACGGATGAAGATTTTCTCGATTTCAGCTACCCACTCAGGCACAGACCGACTGTTCGCCTCCTGAGCAATCGCCTGTTCGTAATACAGATTACTCAAAAGGCCGATCAGACCGACGAGCGATAGGAGACAGAGCCTCACAATGCGCCAACCGACCCGCAGTCTACGGTCATGTCCGTTCGCCTTCCCCCTCACACCTCACCTCTCATCAACCCCATCAATCCCGCTTACAGCCGACAAAATGAAAATTGACCCCCCAGCCGACTGGGTCACCTGGATCTGCCGGCTCATAGGTTCCGACCGTGAAATTGCATTCCTTCATCGCCTTCTTAATGGCTCGTCCGAAATCCGCCATGGTTCGGATCTCCTGTTTATCGATTTCCTTAATGACGGAACGAACTTTGATCCCTGCGTAATCCGCGCGTGAACTCCCGATCACCTCGAACACGGCCACACCCTGTGGTTGCTGGAGCTTGAGCTCCTTTTGAATGTCTTCATCCACAGCACCGACGGCGATCCCGAATTCCTCGCCGAGCCGGACTGCTTCCTCCTCTGTCATCGCATCGGATTGCCCCGCAGCCTGCGTGACCTCCGCACCGGCGAAGAGGAATAGACTCAACAGCGCGACTCCCAACACTCCTGTTCCAATCACCTAACGTTCCTCCGAACCTGATACCGACTCATCTTGGTTCGCAGGATGCTCAAACAGACTGTTCAGCAAGGCCACAGGGAGCCCGGCAACTGAGGCGTACCCTCTGGGGCACGTCGCAAGGAGACGGGCGACCGAGAACGAAGCTGACAGCCTGTTTCAGCATCCTGTTACAGTTTGGCGACAGGATCGATGCTCAATTGAAACCATGGCGCCACAGCCTTCTGGCCGTTTCGCTCTTTGTTTTCCCCATTCCACACGGCGAATGACACGGTCTGCATACGACCAGGAACGAGTGTGGCTTCATTCTCCTGTTCTTCGCTCACCAGAGGGCGGCGCATCACGACATGCCAGACCCCATCCTTCCAGACCGCCTGCCCCTGCACCCGCCCTTGTTTATCTTTGGTGGTCAACGTGCTGAATCCCCCACCGATCAAATCCTCGACTGACGACACTCGCCTCGGAATGACTTCGAATGTCCGAACCTCGCCTTCTTTTTTTTCTGATGCCCGAGCCGCCCGTCGATCGATATCGGTTTGCCAGTCCGCCTTCCAATGCCAAATATTGACGTAGTGGTCCAGCTGCCCCATGCAGAAAAATGCCGGCGCATCGCCGAGCGGAAGACCAATTGCGACGCCATCCCGGAAGGTCCCCGGAGTGAGCCGATCATTCTTCGTGTTGTCCTGCCATTCCAGTAGAAAGGCGATCTCGGTCCCGTTGTGGATGGACCGCACGGTTAGTGCATGCACCGTGGGTTCCGGCCACACAGGTCTCGTGATCACCTGCCCGCTCAGGGGAATCGTGATTGGTGAGACCTGTTGCCAAGCGGTATCATCGGCGGCATTCGGCAGATCGCCGTGGACCAGGTACGATCTGATGGTCATCCCCTCGGAACTGACCAGCGGTATCCCAAACGCCCCGAGCACACTGGCAACGACAATCAGGCTAGAAAAAAACCCAAGGAGATGAGAGCGGGAACTGTCGATGTACGTCATTCGCACAGCACAGGGCTCCGAGAGAAAACCAAACTCAGAATACCACAAAACCCGTGCGGGACAAACGTGAAGGATCGAGGTGAGGGTTAGACGAGCTTCAAACGGCGGATCTTGTTTTCTCCGCGTTCGCAGATGTAGAGGTGGCCTTGTGAATCCATGGTCAAACCGACGGGTGAATTCACCACGGCCTCAATCGCCAACAGGCCGTCGCCATGTTTCAACATCCCTGCCGATTCCTTGGCGACAAAGCGAGCGGCGCCGCAGCCACCGATATTCTTATCCTCATACCCACTATCGCCATTCCCCGCCACCGTAGTTATGACACCGGTCTTCACATCTACCTTACGGACCCGATGATTCATGGTATCGGAAATGTATAGATTGCCGTCGTGATCAAAGACCACAGCCTCTGGGGCGTGGAGCATGGCTCTAACGGCCGGCTTATCGTCGCCGTCATATCCGTATCGGCAGACCCCTGCGACCGTCGAAATAATTCCCGTCTGGGAATCGATTTTCCTGACACGATTGCTGCCCTTGTCGACCACGTACACATCGCCCTTTGCATCGACCGCGAGCCCGACAATGTCGTAGAGACGCGCCTCCATTGCGGGCCTCCCATCGTCCAGATACATCGACATATCCAGCCCATCGGAACACACCGGCATGAGCCATCCCTGATCATCGCTGAAATCGATTCCGATCGCATCGCCTGACAGCACCACCAAATTCCTCGCCACCAAGGGCTGTTCTCGTGCCTCATCTTCAGCCGTCCAGGCCCCAGCAATCGTCGTCACCATTCCCGTCTTGGGATCATACCGCCTGACCTTGTGCGCTTGGGTATCAGCGATGAAGAGGACATCATCGCGATCAAAGGTAATTGCTGCAGGCCAGGTCAGATTAACATCCAGCGCGGGGCCGTCCCCATTGAACCCATGCTGACCGGTACCGATCACCGTCGTAATGATGCCCGTCTCATGATCAATTTTCCGAATCCGGTTGCTCCCGGAATCACAGATATACAAATTATTGTGGGAATCAAACGCGAGGCCTAAGGGCAGATAGAGTCCTGCTTCTGCACAGGAGCCCTCATCTCCGCTATAGCAAGTTTCCCCTATGCCGGCGAAATTGTGAAGCGTGCCTTGTAGCAGGTCAATGCGCCGGACTCGGTCAGATCCCGATTCAGCGAAGTACAGCCACTTCTCTTCCTTGTCCAGTGCAACGTGATGGGGGAGCGGGATTCCGGCCTTCACCGCGCGCTTGCCGTCACCTGTACTTCGGGCCTTGCCGTTTCCGGCAAAGGTTTCAATGTAACCAGCAACTAAGCCAAGTTCGGTTTCCATAAGTACGACGCTCTCTAGAGGACTGTTAAAAGATTATCTTGCCGCTCACACACGCTCGACTCTCGGCGCAGGATGTTCAAAAAGACCTTCGTTCTCACCCGCCCCCCCCCTGCGCGCCCACTTCGCTAACTCAGGCCGCATCGAAGAATCTGCGAGGCAAGCCAAGACGCGCATTTCACCGATCAAGGCAGCAGCGCGCGAAGAGGCAAGGCGTAGGCTTCGGTATGTTAAGCCTCTAAGCGACACGAGACGCCGCTGGAGGACTTTTCAACATATTGCTAGGAACGTGAAACCGGCTGTGCAGCAGCCCCGGCAGCTTGATTCAATGTGGCACTCTGAGTGGGCGCTGCAGTCACGGCTTGCGGCGCCGTCGCTTGTTGAGCCGCGGCCTGCGCTTCAGCCTCGATCGCATCCGCCTCATGGACAGACTTCTTAAATCCCTTGATTGCCTTGCCGATCCCCTCACCTAACTGCGGTAATTTCCCTGCGCCGAAAATAATGAGCACGATCATGAGGATGAGAATCAGCTCGGTAAACCCTAGACTCCCAAACATAGTGCACCTCTTCCTACAAGTAAGTTAGGACTTCGGACCATCCTTCGGCTTCTTGGAAAACCGCTCTTTCAACCGCTTACGGGCCTCTTCCGCCTGGTCAAACATCTTGCACTTGTCATACACGCTAATAAGGTTGTAATACGCGAGCGGTTCATCCAGATTGTGCTCTACTGCACTCTCCATGACCCTGACTGCCAAATCGGTCTTTTTATGACTGAGCGCGATTTCCATCAGCTTGAAGCTTGACTCCAAGTGTTTGGGATCCAGCTCCAAAGTACGAAGATAGCACTGAATTCCTATGTCAATCGTGTTGTAGTCGGAGACCTGGGGATTATCCAGCTCAATATAGACGCCGGCGAGATTGTACCAAGCAATCGGATCATCTGGCGTGATCTCAACGAGGCGTTCGTAGTACCCCTTGGCCTCCATGTATTTCTTCTTGTCTGCGTAGAGCCTCCCCAGATTGAACAGCGCCAGGACATCATGAGGGAAAATATCCAGCGCATGCCGAAACTCGGCCTCGGCTTCATCGGCCATGTTCTTCGTCGCATAGATCGTTCCCATATTCGCGTAATACATGGCCAGTGAACGATTCATTTCCGTACGAAGAGATTCCGCCATCTCAATGGCTTTCTTGACCTCGGCCAACGCATCGTCGAGCCGCCCCTTGCTGAAATACAATTCACCGAGTCGACAGCGCGCCTGAAAATCATCAGGTTCGTCGACCAACAACTTTTCGATCCCAGAGATCTCTTCATCCGGAGTGAGCGGCTGATCGCCGGGGTCAAGAAGGGTTTCTGACTGCACTGATGTCGGTCCTACATTTTCCATAATCATCTCGCTCTCACACTAGGCCTGACCGTGGACGAGGCCGTCCGTTGCCGGCAGCACAGAGCCGGTGGCAGCCGGCAACGATTCAGCAACGGTAGGCTTCACTCGATCAAGGGTAAGTAATATAACTCCGAGAACAACCATCAACGTCAGGTTGGAGAACAGTAAGGCATACCCGGCGATAAACATCAGACCGACCCCATAGCCGGCCAGTCGCCCGATCATCAGCAACTTCACAACGGTGTAGGACCAACAAAGTAATCCTACCACATAGACCGCAAAGGGGAGATAGAAGGTATAGCCCATCCCAAATTGAAAGATCCAGCCGATGCCTTGCGAGGCCTGCCGAAAGGCCGATGCGAAAGCCGGACTATACAGTTCCAGAAGATAGTCGGCCACGATGAGTGCCGAAAAAATAATACCTGTCGTCGACCAAAACCACATAGCCCGGTTCCACTGCTGCCGGTTCCTCGTTCGCAGCGACAAACTCTTGCTCTTGCCATAGGCCACAAACACGAAGAAACTGGCCAAAACCATCAACGCCTCACCCATGCGATGTGATTCGTAGACCAAGGGCGGCGCCGCTATCGTTCCCGTCAAACTGTAAATGGTCGATACGATCTGATAATAGAGCCACCCGGAAATGCCCAAGTAATACGTGGCCGCCAGCACACGCTGTGCCGGCTCACGATGGGTCATCACGTATTCCGACAGAAACGCCGTCAGTACCAGCAGCGTTAACCCGTTGTAGATGACTGCGCCCAGCATGCCGGGCTGCACCACGAGAAACACAATCGTCAACAGCAACAAGAGTGCCGCCCCTGCACTACCAAGTTTGCTGAGCTGGCTTGTTTTAGGCCCTCCCCAGCGATTGATCAGGGCCAATGTCAGCGCTAAAAACAAAAACACGGCGACGATATTGAGAAGCCACGTGCCCACCTCGGTCAGGGCGGTAAATGTGGGGGTGATCCACGGGTGATCTGCCGCCAGCTTGCTGAGATGCATCCCAAGACGGGAGACCAGACGATAGAGAATCAGCTCAAGAAAAGAAGTGAGGAGAACGAGCTTGACGGTATACTCAAATAGTGGACCGAAGTCCGATACTTTCCCCGTCACCCGTTCGCTGAGCATTGCTGCCTTCATGACCATACCCATCAGGGCAGACATTATAGCTGTCGCAAAAAAAAGCGGTCAATGTGCCGCCACCGACGCCTGTCTGGCTCCTTCCTTCGCCCGTGAGATGTACAGTAACCCATCGGCCATCGCATAGTTGAAGGGAAGCTCGCACACGACTTCACTGATCCGTCCATAGACATACTGATACAGTCGCTCGGCCTCGTCGGGAGTCATACCCTCCTGCACTTCATAGAAAAACCCGAGGCTCAGGTCCTCCGCCGACGGACGCATAATTCGTCGAATCCCATACCCGCCTGGGTCGTTCATAATAGGCGCTTCTTTTTCCAGGTCGAACAGGCAGGGCTGGCAAGAAAATCCATACGACTCGTGGAGCTTCTTGTTTTCGACGATGAAATTCATGGTTTCGAGGGCTTCGTCTTCTTTTTCCGTGGGGAACCCAACGATGATGTAACAATGCACTGCAATACCAAGATCCACACAGTCGTCCGCAATACGCCGGACCCATTCTTGCTTGATCCCCTTCTTCATGAAATCCATGATGCGCTGATTAAAGGACTCCAGCCCGAAGACGATCTTCAAACACCCGGCATCCCGCATCGACGACAGCAGCTCGCGTGAGAGATTTTTCTCGAACCGCATCTCGCAGGTCCATTTGATATCAAGCTGTTTTTCGATCATCTGCTGGCACAACCGCCTTGTCGGCGCCAGCGCAAAGCATTCGTCGGTAAAAAAGAAATGGCGCGCGCCATAGCGTTGTTTGAGCCATTGCAGCTCCTCAATCGTCCGGCCAGGGTCTTTCTGTCGAAAATTCTGATGGTCGAGGGTCAGGGCACAGAACGCACAATCCTTGTAGTAACAGCCCCGCGAAAACTGGACCGGCAAGACCGGCTCCGGCGACAAATAGCGATCCAGCGGGAATCCATCATAATTCGGCGCTGGAAGTTGATTGACATTTTCAGAATAGAATGGTTGATTGACCGTAATCTTGCCATTCTGCCGATAGATCAGGTTGGGAACCTTACTGTAGTCCTTCTTACCCGCCAGCTGATTGACCAATTCCAGCAAGGCCGTTTCGCCCTCAAACACGACGATGTCGTCGGTTAATTCGAAGAGGCTCGGACAACGGCGAATGTTGTCCACAAGACGGGTGAAGATACTGCCGCCAATCGTCACGTGAAGATCCGGGGCAGCTTCCTTGATCAGCCGACAGAGGGTGAGGCCAGGGATGATCTGAGACGTGGCCGTAATCGAGACTCCGATGAGATCAGGACGGTCATTCACGATCGAGGGAATGAACCGATCCCGGAAGAGGCCCAGATAAGGATTCTGCCCTTCGTCACGAATGACCTTCATCAAATCTTTCGAGGAATAGATGGAGTAGTTCCCAAATTGATTATCCACAACCGTGAGCCTGGTCGGAAAATATACAGAAGAAACAACTTCCAACCATTTATCGATCATGAATAAGCTCGCTCGATAGGCGTCAGGATCGTAAAATCCTTCGCTGCGCAAGGTGTCCTTGGCGAGCTCAATCCGATCGACGAGATAGGAGAACCGATCGAGCGAATCGGTCACCTTCGCGTAATGCTCGCGACTTCCAGAACCCGTCTCCCCGGTCTGAGTCCGCTCAAGGTCGCGCTGCTTGGCGATCAACTGCTGGTAGACTTCAGCCGCATACTCTCTGGTCAGCACGGTATCCAATAATTCAATTCCAAGGTCGCGCTGCGAGACGTCAGAAACCCCACCCTGGTGCAAAAACCCGGTCAGAGACGGCAAACTGAGATAAGGCTGAGACGGATGCCAGGTTGGGGGAAAAAGCAGCGAGACTTTCATGCGACACTGGTCCCTTTATGCTTGAAAATCAGTGAGTTCGAGACCATCTCCTCTTATACCCTCCGCACTTGGGTAAATGCAATCCCGCGGACAGAGAGAGACTGACGCCAATGCCAGGAATCTTCAAGAAAAAAGGCCTCGAACCGTTCCCTCACTTACCGGGATTCCGATCCGAGGCCTTTTGAAAATTACGCGACGTCGCGGCTGTTACTTGCCGCTCTAGCCGCTACAGCTTCAACGTGAACCAGGTCGACAGCGACTTCATGCCGTTTCGCTCAACGTTGGCACCATCCCACACTGCGAAGGCAATCGGCACCGACATCCCCCCTTTAAATTGCACGTCGTTCGCATCACCGCTTTCCAGAGACCGCTTCACGACGACCCGCCATGTCGGCCCTGAATACGCTCCACCTTTGACGGATCCCGACGGTTCCCAGACACCGTTTCCGATGACGTCCTGGTGAGCTTGCGTGGTGAGGGTGCTGAAGCCGTTCGCGCTCAAATCTTCAACGGAACTCACGCGAAGCGTCGGATCAGACATGATGTTTCCAGACCAGATGCCGGAGTTGAACGGCCCCAGGCTCCGACCAATACGGTCTGGATAGGTGACGCCCCCCGCCGGCTCTTCAAAGTAATAATCCCAGAAAATTCCAGGATACTGATCGTCGACATCCCAAATCCCCGCGCTGTCCTTGCCGAGGTCCTTCTGCCATTCAGCATTCCACCGCCAAATGTTGGTCGTCCCACCGGACTGTCCCATACACTGGAACGGCGGAGCCCCCGCCGTATTCACCGGAAACATCACCGCAACCTGGTCCCGGAAGTCTTGCGGACCGATCGCCGTGTCATTCTTCGTTTGATCAATCCACTCCAGCCGCATCCCAATATCCTTGCCGTTGGTCATCGCCTTGACGAACACCGACTTCACCGAAATATTCGGGTGCATCGGTGTCGTGATGAGCTGACCGCTCAACGGAACGACCACGCCCGGGACACTTTCCCACATCGGGTTGGCGCCATCCATGGGAATTGGGCCCTTCACCGTCTTAGCCGGTATCGTCACCGGTTGACTAACGGCCAGTGGTACTCGCCCCAACGTCAGCATCAGGCCGACAGTGAGGGCGGAGAGAAGAATGGCAAACACCAATTTCTTGTTGGTCGTCTGCGCTACCCTCATAGTGCACTCCCTCCTCTGAATTAGTGTAAAGACTGTGTTCGCTCTCGAACCGTTACCACACTTACTCACGCCGTTCCGGAAGGCTGCCCCTCCTCATTCTCCTTGTCTTTCTCTTTCACATCCATAAAAGACTGTGCACCAACTTCGTTCAACAACATGGTCAACTCGTTCCCCTGGTCTTGTGCACCGCATTCATACGTTTGGCCTTCGGGGGAGCTGAATGTCGCAGGACGGTAGTCGGTTTCCGTGTAGGGCTGAGGGGTCACGCCCAAGAAAGCCGTCTCAAAATCCATCCAATCCGCAGTCATATCGGCCACCAATTTAAAGAGACCCGAGTCCGCCTTTTTGGTCAACATGCGACAGAACAGCGGTACCCATCGACCAATATGATTCTTGACAAACTTCTTCTGTGCGTCGACCACGATCTGCGTCTTCTCCGGCCCGTCGTGGCAGAGCGAGTAGGATTCCTTGTACGCGAGAAAGTGCATGAACTCAAACTCGACACTGAGGTGATCGAGCCGTTCATGAATGTCTTTCGACAACTCAACTCCAAAGGCCTTATAGAATCCTGAAATGTCGCCCATCACATGGGACTGCGCGAACACGTGGTCATTCCCGAACAGGGTTTCGTAAGGAGGGCAATCGAGTGTAATCACGTTGCTGAACACCCGGCGATGTTCTGACTGAAGATCGCTGAGCTGCCAGTTGACACATTCGGAGGCAACCAGATTCTCAACCAAGGCCAACTGTGTCCTCAACGAAGTCAATTTCCTCTTGGCTCGCTCGCCCCCGTCAGTGCCGAGAACGACCTCTAATGCATCAAGGGCAGCCCGGCCATCCTCCACAAACTCCCCGCACCGGAGGTAATCAAGAAACTCCTCATCTTCCGGGTACAGGAGGCTCCAGGAAACCAATAAGTAGATTTTACTTCGATTAAGTGCACGTTCGACGGCGGGGGAGTCCTTAATGGACACAGGACTCGGCAGCGTGGCGGCGGCAGATGCAGATATGCCTTGCATCGGCTGTTGACTCGTCATACAAATTGCCTCCCGACCACCTTAGCTCACCCTACCACCGCAGCCCCCAAGGCAGGGTAGCAGGACCTCGTATGTATATGAAAAGGCCCGTGCGAAGTCAAGAGTGAACTAGTTCGATCTTGTGACATAGTGATTTTCTTCCAAGCGACATCGCAGACGATGTGGCGCAATCATCAATCGATCCCCTCTAGTAGACAGTACCAGAAACGCCGCCAGAATGTTCAAAAAGACCATCAGCGAGGCCGCAGCAAGCGAGGAGGCGAATCGTAGACTATTTTCACCCGCCCACCCATCGCCTATATGAACATGCGTTGGCCCAGGCCGTACGTTGAGCCTCTGAGCGAGGCGAGAACAAAGCTGGCGGCCTTTTTCAACATCCTGCCAGCTGCCTCGCCGGTACCACACGGATTGCGACATGGTCATTGACGGTTTTACAGACCATTTCACACATTCCACAGCCAACACAGGCTTCCTTCACCACGGAAAGATGCAGGGACGCCACGTCCATCGCAAGGGCATCCGTCGGACACTTCGAGACACAGGCATGGCAGCCTTGGCCTGCCGTGCAGAGTCTATGTGAAACTGTCGCGATTCCCATTCGGACATGGTTGATCCCCTCGACC
This sequence comes from Nitrospira sp., assembly GCA_029865345.1. Taxonomy (GTDB): domain Bacteria; phylum Nitrospirota; class Nitrospiria; order Nitrospirales; family Nitrospiraceae; genus Nitrospira_D. The sequence goes on along the minus strand of JAOUHD010000026.1, from coordinate 3,839 downwards.
GGAAGGAGCGCCTCTGTCCCACAGGCGGTAATACAAGGAAGGTCCTCACATAACAAGCAGGGCGACTGATCGGCGAAAAGTACGGGTGTCCCGTCCCGGTGATAGGCCGCAATCGCGCCCGGTGGACAGGCCGTGACACAATCATTGCACTTCGTACAACGTTCAAGGAAAAGCGATTCTTCTACCGCGCCAGGGGGACGCAGCCAGTCCATCCGCATCGGCGGAGGCGGCGGCTCCGCTGGAACACCCTCAGCCTGTTTGACGAGTTCACGCGCGGCTTTGACCGTAGAAATAACGGAGTCTTTCAGGAAATCCCGCCGACCGTATGAAGAGTTGGTAGTCATTCAAGCAACTGAGCCTGGCGAATGGTCAAAATAGCTGTCCAGCGAAGCGAGAACAAAGCTGGCAGCTATTTTCACCATTCGCATTACATGACGCCGTCTGCACGGAGCTTATACACCTCAACACAACGATCACAGGCTCCAAAGTCCACGTCCCATCCAGGATGATTCTCGCGGATGAAGTCGAGTACGTAGGGTTCCACCTTCGTCCCCATATCCTCGACCCACGAATAGGTGGGGAACCGACACAGCGGGCACGGGAACCCCGGCATAAGCATGATTTTGTTTTCAGTCTCAGGAACTTCACCACCTTCCACATCCACAGCCCGATCCATCACACGAAGCGTGTCGGCGGCCATATCAATCAACTCGGAATGGGTGAAGTACGAAGTCTGCCAGAGCCCCTCAAACACCGACTTCAGTTGAGGAGGCGGAATTTTTCGGTACCAGGACCGGAATTCCTTGAAGCGATCCTCCTTGCTCAACATCGGCTCTTTGCCTGCCGCGACCAATCGACTATCCACGCTCAAACTCCAGAGCACACGATAGCGCTGCAAGATGAGCGTCTCTTCGCCGGGGTTCTGCCCCAACTTGGTATCTGGGTCGTAGCCGAACACCGAGTCGATCATGTCGGAGATATGCATCAACTCATGGCGGCAATAGCGGGTCAATGCCGGGTCGTAAAAACGGCGTGGAATCAGCTTAATTCCAACGCCCTTCAGACCCTTCTCCTCAAACTCCTTCGCCAAGTCCTTTTCGACGGACCCCCATTTGCGTAGGATATCGACGCCTTCCTGAGCTTCCTTCAGCACACCTTTGACCAGGACAATTCCTACCTTTTCCTTCAACAGCGGATACTCGTTGAATGAGTCGCGGACGATGTCAGAAAACCCCCAGATGCCGAAAAGATATTGATACAGCTTCTTAAACTCCGCTTCCCGATCATCGAGCATGAATTTCTCGTAAATCGGGTCGGCATACTCATGGAACTCTTTATAGTAGGTGGGATCTCCCTCTCGTTCGGTCTTTTCAACGAACGAATCGATGACTTCCTGGAGCAAAGCTGGTTGGAATCTGATTTCCATGAGAACAATCCTCAGCGGCTTGGAGGGGCCATTAAAAAATACGGTGCCTGACAACCCATCGGCAACCTAGCCATGGGCATCGGCTTGACTTGGCCGCGAGGCATCTCTTACGATCCGAACGACCAACAGAATTATACTGGCTGGCCTGTTGACCAATCAAGGACCAGATCACCAAGGAAACGCGTGCACATGCCGGAACCGACGATGACTCCTTCGCTCCCAGGTGTCTCCTCAGAGACAGTCGCTGCCTCACCACCTCCTATCGACTTCTTGGACTACTGGGGAGCCGACTGTCGGGAAGTGAACACGTTCCGCGGCCATTCGCACGGAGTCTGGGCGGTCGCGTTTTCGCCTGACGGATCGACACTCGCCAGCGGCGGCGCTGAACGCCTCGTGCGCATGTGGGACATCGAAACCGGCCGGCTCCTGCGTTCCCTGCGCGGCCACACCCATGATATTCGCGCCATTGTCTTCACGCCGGACGGACAGACATTGGCCACCGGGAGTGAGGACCGCACCATCCGGTTGTGGAATGGCAGAACCGGCGAGCCCATGAAGCTCCTGTTCTCACGGTACGATCATAACGTCTGCAGCCTTTCGCTCTCGCCGGATGGGCTCATGCTCGCGCGTGGCAGCTATAACAAAGACATCAAGATTTGGGAAGTCACCACTGGAACTGAGCTGATGACGTTGCTCGGGAAGGATGAGTACGACCATCACTGGTCGGTCTGTGTGGCCTTCTCCCCAGACGGCATTCATCTAGCCAGCGGGACCGACATCGGAAAGATCAAGATGTGGGAGGTCCTTCCGAGCGGCGAGGAAAAGGTCCTCCACGACGGCCATTGGCGGAAAAACCAGGAAGATTCCACCGAGACCCGCGGCTACTATATCGAAGATGACGGCGGGTTCCAAAAACCGATGGACTATTGGATCGGAGCCATGACCTTTACCCCGGACGCCAAACTCCTGATCACCGGCAGCCGGGATGCCACGATCAAGCTGTTCGAGATGCCGAGCGTCGTTGAGAAGAAATCCCTCACCGGCCACAAAGGCTGGGTCCGCAGTCTCGCTGTGTCACCGGATGGGAAAGTTTTGGTCAGCGCGAGCGACGACGAGACCATCAAGTTTTGGGATCTGTCCACCGGCCGCAACTTCCGGACACTCAAAGGCCATAGTAGCAGTGTGCGTTGTATCACCTTTTCTCCAGATGGCAAACGACTCGCCAGCGCCTCCTGGGATCGGACCGTGAAGCTGTGGGAAGGTGGAACGCCATCAGCCGAGTAGCGACACTCCTTGCCCCCTCAGTTCGGCGCAACTTCGTAGACCAGCGTCACCGTGGCCTCAATCTTCAGCTCCCCCGGTGAGATCGGCACATCACCTGCGCCCGATTCCATCGCCATGCGTGCCATAGCCGCGCCGGGCCTGACCATATGGCCACCCTCATGAACTGATAACACCCGTACGATTTTCACCTGCAGCGCCTCGCTCAGCACCGCTGCTTTCTCGCGCGCCTTGGCCGCCGCCTGCTTCAGGGCATTCAGACGTACCGATTGTTCATCGCGCAACCCCCAGTGCAATCCCTGAAAGCTATTCGCACCGGCCTTCAAGACTTCTTCAATCACCGTGCCGACTCTATCGAGAATGCGGATTTCCACCGTCACCATATTGCTCACGACGTAGCCGACAATTTCCGGAGAAGTAGGCGGCACATCAGCGGGGCGATTCGGCGGCGGTCGATATTGCGGAGAGACTGTAAAGGACGAAGTTTGGATACGTTCCTTGTCGATCTGCAGATCTCGTAGCCGGTCCATGACTTTGCTCATGACGACACTGTTCCGCTTCTGCGCCTCGGCGAGTGATTTGCCGGCAGTCTCCAAGCCGAACGTCACAAAAGCCGTATCCGGTGTGTGCGTCACCGTCCCGGTTTCACTGACCGTGAGGGTCGATGTCTCGGGCTTCGTCTCATCATGCGCCAGCGTCACAGCCGGAGCCCCCAGCAGCAGCACCAACAGCCAGGCGATCAACATGCTCGTCCTCCTTTCATCAAAGGGACAACTCGTCTCGAGTCATGGCTTACCAACACAGCCAAGCGATATGTGGCAGCATAGCGGCCCTTCAACGATGACGCAAGAAACGCGACCGCGTCACTGCTACTTGACCCAGCCAACGACATGCGGCATCTTCTCTCTGACAGGCCTGATGAGACAGGACCTCATGGCTATGACGTCGACCATGCTTCCACTTGGCACCACAGCACCCCCGTTCACCTTGCACGACGTGGTGAGCGGGCAACGGTATTCACTCGACTCGTTCACCGCCAAGACAGGGCTACTCGTGATGTTCATCTGCCAGCACTGTCCCTATGTAGTGCATGTCGAGCAAGAGCTTGCCCGACTCGGACGTGACTATCGCG
>JAOUHD010000214.1 GCA_029865345.1 Nitrospira sp. | reverse complement strand
GTAGCAGCCAGAATCGCAGCGAGATCAGAGATCGTCATCGGCACTCTCCTGCTTGAGAGAACCGCAATCCTCGTGCCATCAGAACGGAGTGGAATTGTGCGTAAGCGGGCCCAAAGTGGGGATCTTCCGCGGCACCATTACCGTTCCCCTACGGCAATACTCCACACACAAGTCGTGATGTCTGTCGCAAGATGCCACAGTTACAAGGATCGCCTGAGGGTACGGCTGGAACATCAGTTTGGTATCGAATCGCCTTTCACAAGGAGGAGGCCCCGATGAACCACGCACAAGGTCCAGCATTATTTTGCATCCGCCTTGCGCCATCCGGGTTGGAGTCGTGGCACAACCGGGTGAGGTGTCACTCAGGCATGTAAATTGTGTGGTTCGGTCTCTGACGCAGTTGCAGAGAGGCTACGATGTTCGGAAGACGCGTGACGCTGTTTAAGATCCTCGGGTTCAAGGTCCAACTCGACGTGAGCTGGATGTTTCTGGCGGTATTGGTCACCTGGTCACTCGCGCGAGGGTACTTTCCGGCCCACTACCTCGGCCTGTCCGACTCCACCTACTGGTGGATGGGCACCGTCGGGGCGATAGGCCTCTTTGGATCGATCGTCTTTCACGAGTTGGCTCACTCGCTGGTCGCCAGGCACTACGGAATTCCGATCAGCAGCATCACGCTGTTTATCTTCGGCGGTGTGGCGCAGATGGAGAAGGAACCGCCAAGTCCGAAGGCGGAGTTTCTGATGGCGATCGCCGGCCCGATCTCCAGTTTCGTTCTGAGCGCTGCCTCCTATCTGGCCTTCCAAGTCGGTTATCAGGTACAGCTTCCGCTTTCCGCCATAGGAGTGCTCGGCTATTTGGCCTTCGCCAACAGCCTCCTGGGCGGATTCAATCTGATCCCGGCATTTCCCCTCGACGGGGGACGCGCGCTCCGGGCCGGCTTGTGGCATTGGAAGAACGATCTTCGCCGCGCGACCCGTTGGGCGTCCATGGCCGGCTCGACGTTCGGATTCGTGCTGATGATGGCCGGGATTCTTCACGTGATCACTGGAGACTTTATGGTCGGCGTCTGGTGGTTCGTCATGGGCATCTTTCTACGAGAAGCGGCCGCAGCCTCGTATTACCAGATGATCGCGCGCACGATGTTGGGTGGTGAGCCGATTCGACGTTTCATGACGCCGAACCCTATGACGGTTTCATCGGATCTCTCTTTAAACGAAGTGGTCGAAGAACATTTCTATCGATCGCTCCACGATATATACCCTGTCGTGGAGAACTCCCGTCTGATCGGCTGTATCAGTTCGAGACAGATCGCCGGAATCCCCCGCGAACAATGGACGCGACTCACGGTCCGTGATGTCGCCGTGCCTTGCTCGAAGGACAACACGGTCGGCATCGACACTGGTGCGCTGGCGGCCCTCTCGACTATGAACCGGACCGGCAACAGCCGGCTCTTGGTCCTGGACGGTGATCATCTCGTCGGCATCGTGACACTCAAAGATCTGATGAAATTGCTGGCGTTGAAATTGGACCTCGAAAGAGTGGATTGAGTTGCTTGGACCGACCCGCCAACGGAAAGCGGTGGGATCGCGTCCTAACCGGCCTTCTCACACCACCCTCTGTTCCCGCAATGTCTCTACCAGCTCTTTTTTCGTGATCAGAATCGCTCCAAGGCCGGCCAACACCGTCACTAGCGTCACCAGCTTGCCGATGAGCGGAAGGAGCGAGAGCATTGTGTACGCAAAGAGGCCGGTCACAAAGGTCCAAGACGGTGACCGCAAGATCGAAAGGGATTGGACAATCTTTTGTCCTAACCACAGCACGACGAACACCCGTCCAAGATAGGCGGTCGCCAGATACATGGCGCCGAGCAGGAGCCCGATCGGAATGCCCACGACCGTCGCCATGAACAGGAGGATCAACAACGGCACGCCGGCGAGCAACAGGCTTCCAACTCCAAGCGAGGCCCAGAACCGTTCCTGAATCGTCGCGGTGACTCGCTGTGAAAAGACGGGGTAGATTCGGAGCAAGAGGAGCCCGAGGAACAACGTCGAGACAACGCTCACGAATCCGGCCGCAACCTTCATGCCGGTCCATCCGCGCTGAAACTTCTCGCCCTTCAACGACTCCGGAATCTCGCGCCTGGTGACCGTCCCGGCAATCTGCGCCCCTTCGTCGATCGACGGCTCCTCCTCGCTCCAATACCGGATGTTCTTTCCAACCGAAGCCTTCGACGTCAGACGGATGTTTGCAGCGGCCACCGTGAGATTCCCGCCGATCTTGTTCGACACCGTCATGTTCCCAGCCCCGATCCGCGCGTCCTGATCGACGTGTCCCGCCAGCTGGATGTTGCCTGCGCCGGACAAAAGATTGCCGCGAACGTGCGCCGCCTCGGTCAGATGGACGTCACCGCCTGCAACCGTGGCATTTCTGTCGATCTGTCCGCTGACCGTGACGTTCCCCCCTGCCACCCTCGCATCTTGCGTGACGTGGCCCGACAGCGTGACCTTGCCGCCGGCTGCAATCACATCGCCATCGACCGTGCCGTCGATCAACACGTCACCACCTGCGGCATACACATCACCGTGCACGACTCCTGAGATTTCTACGTGCGGACCGAAGGCAAAATAATCACCCTGGATTTCCTGCCCAGCCGGCAACACCACCCGTTTCCCCCATTCAGAGCGTTCCGCTGGCTCCTCGGCCCAGCCGACGTTCGGGAAGTCGAGCAACACAATGGTTATAACGAGAAGCGCCTTAAGTGCCATAGTACTTCCTATTCGTTGTTCAACCGACGCGCGCACGTGGGTGAAGTTCATCATGTACTCATCACCAATTTTCTACGCCAGGAGTGCATCGGGCCGAATAGCATCCCCTTGGAATGGCGAGGACGAGTTCTCAGTCGCTCTTCCTCCGTGTGAGACAGATGGAAAGTGGTTGCAATGGCTCAGGCGATGGCATGTCCATTATGGAACCGGAATGGAAATAGAGACCGCTCCCAACACACCGTTCAGTGTGTAATCCCGCTTGGGACTCTGCGGATGGGCGTTATGACAGGTGACACAGACCGGCGAGACCGCTCGGTCCGCATATAAGGCTTGAAACCGCCGCTCACCCCCTTCTGTGACGAATCCCTTATACGGACGATCAGGCTCCGCCATGATGGCTTCGAGCCCTTTCTTCTCAAACTCCGTCGCTGGTCCGCTCAGCTTGTTGATGGGGTTGAGACTGATCAGACGGTAATGAACCTTGACGCCGGTGAGTGCCGCTAAGCTCGACGACTCCTGCACGAATTGGGCAGGCAGTGGCAATGTCGGATCCGACCTCCAGCGCTCAGAAGACTCGATCACCCCACGCTGTTGCATCCGCTCCACGACATGAACGGTATAAAACGTCCGGTCGGAGGCCAACACCGCATAGATGTAATCCACGACGGTTTCTATGGGGACCGAGGCCGATCCAGCCGCGGCCACGCCGCTGTTCCAAGTCCCGAGCAGACACAGTACGACACCTACTCCACCGGCGAGTGCTGTTCTGAATGGCATAACACCCTCCCTTCCATAGAGCCTTGCGGTTTATCACCTTGTTGCCGTATCGATGGACGTCGGCGATGATGACCAGTCGGAAATCACGGTCTCCTGCGCGATACTTGAAGGTTTCGGAAGAAAACCCAGCGAACACGAGGAAGTTGTTCGGTGATATGGGCGCGCTTCCGAAACTCATCAGAAATAGGATAGGATTCTTGACTCATAATGCCTCACGAAGACTTGTTCTTGTTCAATTCGGCTGCTTCCGTTCGAGCACTGACATGGGAATTGCGGCGAGGACATCGCCATGGCAGGCGTGGTTCGTTGCCACAAATCCTCGTCTATTCTTGAGGTCCGGCTCCTCGTAACGCATCGGTCCTCCTGCCATATCGCTCATGAA
>JAOUHD010000223.1 GCA_029865345.1 Nitrospira sp. | reverse complement strand
GCTCTCAGATCGGCATCCGTCACCGGATCGCCAGGCCCTTTGTATCGAACGTCGAATCGGGTGGTATAGACTTCCAGAATCGCCTGGCTCGCAATCCGCGCAAGATCCATCGCAACTCTCTGCTCTGCTGCATACTCGTTGACCATTATGGTTCTCCACACAACACGACCGAGGGCCACACAGGCCGGCTTCTCGCTTCCGTCAACACCCGAAGACGCGTCCCCTTAGGACAAACCGCCTTCATCAATTATGCGGTGTGCACATGTTCCCGAGCGATTACTGATACGTCGCCTTCCTATCCGGACACTTCTGTTTCTCTTGTCGCAGCATGATGATGCACCCCTCGATGTGAACCTCCGTTCAATAACTCGAGTGGCCTCTTCCTCCCACGCAGAACATAGCCTCCTTACCTAATCGGCAGGGCTGGATAGATGGCCCATATCATGAAACTGCCGAATGCCATCATCCCCACCGCCCATTCCCGTGTGAGCTCTGTCGGCTGCAGCCTCAGCCAGGCGATCCGACTTCGTAGACCCGATGTCCCTGTCAACAACACGGCCACCCCGGAAACGAGAACCCCCAGAGCCAAGATCATGAAGACTATCGGCATGCGGGAGACATCCGCCGCAAGCCATAAGGCAGTCGCCAGTAGTACGCGAGGAATAATCCCGACCCATGCACTGGACGGCAAGAACCACCGCGAGGCAGACCGAATGAATCGCTCAGGCGACACTGTCGCCAACATTCCTGCCCCGGCGATCATCAGCCCAAACAGTGCCACGACAATGGGCATCGACGTTCCCCCTGTTCTAGACTGCCTGGCCACCCCAAGATGCTCTCCCCCACCACACAATGCGGTAGTGGGTCAGTTTCCAGACTCATAGGTTCCCTCCGACCAGTTTCGTACCGTTGTGAATAATCATCACGATGGCGACCCCTATTGCGACGGCAGCGAAACTCTTCGTCAATACCGACGGCGAGAGCTGGTGGGCAACCCATGATCCCCCGGTCATGCCAAAGGCACTACCAAGTAGTAAGAGGCCTATGAGAGGCCAATCCGCCTGTCCCGTTTGCAGATGGCCGACCACCCCTCCGACGGCGACCAGCGCGATGATCAACAGTGAGGTACTCACGGCCATTCTCATGGGAAACCCCAACACCAGCACGAGCGCCGGCACGATCACAAAGCCACCGCCAACTCCGAAGAATCCGGTCAACAGCCCGACGACTGCACCGATCAGCGAGACCTTGATCCAGCAAGACCGCGGAAAGCGCTCAGCACAGCTCTCGTCGCTAACCCGTCCTTCAACGTGACCGCTGCGCTGCCACATCTGCCAGGCCGCGACGATCATCAAAAGACCGAACAACAGGAGCACCGTTTCCTCCCGTACGAACCGGTGCCCGAATGCGCCACCCCATGCACCGGCTACGCCGGTCACACTGAAGATCAAGGCGGGCTTCACCCTCACCTCACCAGACGCTCTTCGTTGATACACGCCGATCAACGCCGACGCCGCGACCACCATCAGCGAGAGAACCGTGGCGGGCTGCACCTTCATACCTAGCACATAGACCAGAAGCGGAATCGCCAGGAGGGAACCACCCCCGCCGGTGGCTCCCAACGCGAGACCAATCATTCCACCCGATACAACGGCCAATCCCGCATGGTCAATACTCATTGGTTAGTTACTGGTGGAGCGTTGTGTCGAGCATTGTTCGCACTCATGATCCACCTCCAGGATCTCTTGACCGGTTGATCGACTGAATGCCCCCATTCACCCAGTCACCTGATCATCGGAGGCGTTCTCGTTCTTCACGCCGGTCCTTCACGCCTCTGTAGGGAAATCTGCTTGCTTCCACGCCGTCATCCCGCCCATCATGACGTGGACCTTGGGAAAGCCGGCTTGCATGAGGATCTGCGCGGCCGTGTGCGCACGCCCTCCCGCTTTGCAGACGGTCACGATTTCCCGGTCGCGATGCGGCTCCAGTTCAGCCAGTCGATGGGCTAGTGTAGTGACCGGGATGTTCGTCGCCCTTGTAATGTGACCGAGTTCCTCTGTCAGTTCGTGAGGGTCCCGCACATCCAGGACAAACAGCCGAGTCCCAGCTTCTAACTCTCTCTTCACTTCTTCCGCCGGCATACTGGCCACCTGTTGATCGTTGGCGCCAAGCGCCATGGTGCCCTTGACTTCGCAGGCCGGCACATCCACAGGGATCCAGGCTGCCTTGGGATCACGTGCGCAGGCATAGTTGGCCTTCAGCACATCCTTCATCCAATCGGCGGGGCCAAGAGTGAGCCCTTCCAGATAGTCGATGTACGCCTGCCTGGTGCGGGGTTTCAAATTCGGATTGCGGAGTTTCTGATCTTTCACACTCGATGGCTGGCGGCCTCGGTACTCGTGGGCCGGATACACGATGAGATGATCGGGCAGACCGAGCACCCGCTGCATGCTGTCCCAATGTTCGCCTGGATCGCCACCAGGTAGATCCGTGCGCCCGGCTCCGGCATCGTCCAAAAACAGGACATCGCCGGTCAGAATGCGATCCTCAAACACCAACGCAATGCTGTCTTTCGTATGCCCCGGCGTGGTCATCACCTTCACCGGGATATTGCCGAGACGACATGCGAACCCGTCCGTCAGGTGAAAGGTGACGCAGCGCGCCGGCGCCTTTTGGTGCATGACATATTGACAGCTGGTCTTATCCTTGAGCGCCGCACCTCCGGAAATATGATCCGCGTGGGTATGCGTATCGATGACGTGTGTCAGCGTGAGCGTTCGCTGATCCAGCGTCTTCAGATAGTCCTCGACGTGCTCCAGAACCGGATCGACCAGGATGACCTCTCGACTCTTCTCGTCGCCGATTAGATAGGTCCGACAGGCATGAGGATTCAGTTGCTCGAAAATCATCACTCGCTCCTTCTTTTTGTGGAAGAGGCCTCGCGATGAGAGGCGTAACCACGGGAAAGGGTGTCGCGGGCCATGAAGGCCACTTATGGTTGACCGAAAGACCGCAGGCATCGGTAAGTGGGTCATTTTGAAGCAGCATGGTTGTATTTTCGCCGAATAAAGTCCGGCCTGTAGTGAACATCGCTCAATTGAACCCAGGCGCCATGAGACCGGTTGTGAAATGCACATC
>JAOUHD010000025.1 GCA_029865345.1 Nitrospira sp. | reverse complement strand
CTAGTTGGTCAATGAGACACTCTCTGGTGAGAACTTGGAAGACCGGCGGAGTCTTATCGGGCCAAGACCCAGAACTAGTCTGGGCACTCCGAATAAGTTAGATCACTCTTAGGTAAAAGAGAACAGTAGGATCATGCTCGAAAGGTTGAATCACGATCCCCGGGAAAGGATCCTGAGATGGCTCGGATAAGTGCCGATTGGGCCCTGCTCTGGGCCGATCCCAGCTTCACAGGCATATCCTGCTTCGAAGGGCCAGAGTAACGAACGGCCAACGGCACTGCCACGGATGTGAATATATCGCAATGAGACACCCATACGAGCGGCGTCGTCTTTCACCTTCTCCGTGCATTCGCTCGGCGAATAACCTCGGCGAGCAATCAAGATGGGTTCACCCGATGCGCTGAGAACGGAGAATTCGCTTGCACATCCTGTGACTGAGAGCAGCACACACAGAATACCCGTAAGTCGACCAAGCACTCTCTTTCGATTCATTTGAATCGCCCTCCCCGTTCAGCGGGTTTGTCTACACACACACTGGTTTAAACACCTCAAACCCTAACACGAATAGCCTCCTTCAATCGACTCACAATACCTTACGCTTGACAGTTCAGCGGGGGGTGAAAAGGAAGAGCCATTGAACACTGACCGAATTAGACCGGCTTCTCCGAGATATACTCGATGTATTTCCAGAACTGCTTAGCGTCCTCCTCGTTCAAGACCACCGGAGTATTGTTGGCGGTCCCTGTCATATAGATCTTGACCGAGACGGTATCATGCCAAATCTGCACCTCACAGTGAGAGATGAGATCCAGGTTGAACGCATGGTTGCCTATTCGGACAAAGTGCATAGCGTTTCCTCTTTCTGGTTGTCAACGAAGGGTGAGCATACACCAAGTTCTCACACCTCAAAAGCAACGGAGAGTTTTGTTGAGGTAGCTGTGCATCCGTGAGCCCTACAGAACTTGCCGCCCTCTCGGCAAAAACTTCCCTCCTGTTATGACGTTATTCCAACCGTGCAGGGATACACGGCCATTTCTCGCATTTCTCTCTGGCACAGAAGTTGAGGGTGACATTCTGGTTTTTCTCTTACTGAGAATGGTGTGTAGGGCTCCAGTGAGGTTTGCCTCATGAATGACGTGGATTCAATCACCGCTCTTTGGGAATGGCTTACTCGCGATGTCACGGTTGTCGGTGGGCTCCAGAGTCCTGCGCTTAGCTGGATCGGTGCTGCGGGGATCTTGACCCTGTGTTTCTGGCATAGCGCAGTGCTCCTCAGGGGTTTGTTACAAATCCAAGGGACGCTTGCGCGCTTTCACTCGTCTGTCGCGCCTCTGGTGCTGGCACGGCAACAGGTGTCCAAAGATTGGCTGGTTATTCCGGCGTTGGCAAAAAAACGAGCGCGTCTTGATGTGTCGTCAGAAACGCGACGCGATCTTGACGATCTGCACACATTGGATCAGGCGGTACGGTCGGAACAGGACTTTGCCAGAGACTGGTTTTCATATCGCAAGACCCTCGCGGTAGAGCAATCCGCCTGGTTTCTTGAGCCGACCGTCCATAGTCAGCGTTCCGCAAGTGAGTTTTTCTCGTTCGAATCCCTCTGCGCTGCTCATCTCAACGTCCGATTTTATCGGCAACTTCCAGCCTTCATGACGGGCATGGGGTTGATGTTCACCTTCCTGGCCATCTTGATTGGCCTCAGCAAGCTCCATGCGAACGGGTCGGAGATCGATGGCATCCAAGGACTGATCAACGGCCTCTCAGGAAAGTTTGTGACATCCATCGTCGGCTTGGCGTGTGCCAATGCGTTCACCCTCCTCGAACATTCTTTCTGGCATCGGTTGGACAACCGACACCGGGAGTGCATCTCCCTCCTGGACGAAATGTTTCCGCAGAGGGCTACGGACCAACATTCCCAGGGGTCCCCATCGTCGAACGGATCTCCGGTGGCCATCGCCACTCCGATCCGAAACGACACCGCACATCAGCTTGTCGAGGCCGTGCAGCAGCGCCTCGGGTCCACCGTCGCAGCGCTGAACTCAGCCGCGCAGGCGATCACGGCGCTACAATCCAAACATGCACCAATGAAGTTTGATGATTTGCCAGCGGAGATCGGTCACGAGGTTCAGCGGGCGTTACGACCCATGATGAATCCTATACTGGACGCCATTCAAGACCTCAACCGTTCGATGAAGGAGCATGCCTCCCCGGTGCGGCTGTCTCAGGGCGAAATCGAAACGATGTTGCAGGGTCTCAGAAGCACCACTACAACAACGACTGAACCTGCACGTCCTATGCATAAAGATCGCAATTCGGGAAAACCATCTCGTCTCACCTGAAACAGCACGGAGAGAGCGAAAGGGATGAAGTCGAGCTTTACACAGGACTCGCGTGACAACTCAGCGGTGGTGACGAGTGGGGTTGCCGATCTTATGACCTCGCTCGCCGTCATCTTCATTCTCTTGCTCGTGGCCTATATGACTCGCGTCGAGGATGGAAATACCAATTTGGCCAAGAGCCGTGGTACTCCAACGGATAGCACACCGAGAATCGATTCACCTGATCCAGCACTGGAAACCAAAATGCCGAGCACCCACACGATTACGGTGCCGGATACGGCGATTACCTTTGAGTTTGGGAAAAGCACGTTGCTTCCGACGGCCGACATTTTCTTGTCCGAGACCATGCCACACTACGCCTCACTCGTCTGCAGGCCTGGAGAGCAAGAAGTAGAAGCCTTTGTGATCGAGGGATACACCGATGATCTGGGTGACGATATACGCAATCTGAGACTTAGTCAGGAACGCTCATTTGCGGTGCTGGCTAAAAGCTTGGAAGTGATCCGCGAGAAGCTTCCGTGGGCCTATGAGTGCTTCTTGCAGAAAGCCACCGCGAATGGGCGTGGGAAACAGAACCTCCTGCGCAACGATGCCGGACATCCAGATCGCGATAAGAGCCGCCGCGTCATGTTCAAAATCCACATGCGCACCACGTAAGGTGTGAGCCTACACAACGTGGACCTCTTTCTTGCCAGCGTTGGCTTGGGTGGAGTAAGGTCGCAGTGCCATTCGGGTCTCGCCTGTCTCGGACTGTTACTGATAGATGGGCGAGAAGCCTCATCCATAAATGCGGCGGGTCAGTTCGATAAACTGCTCGATGGAAAGGATTTCCGCACGAAGAGATGGAGAGAGTGCAAGCGCTTCCAACGCAGCTGCCACCAGCTTCTGATCGTATCCCTGATCTTTGAGCGAATTGATGAGTGTCTTGCGGCGGTGGGCGAAAGCGGCTTTCACCAGTGCTGCGAATTTGGGCTCTTCTTCCTGGTTCAGTGCTCTCTGATGCTTGGTCTTGAGCAGAACCACAGCAGAGCCGACTTGCGGTCGTGGTCGGAAGCACTGGGCAGAGACCCGGAACGCTTTCGTGATCTCTGTCGCATATTGTGCCATGACGGATAGGACTCCGTAGTCCGAACCTCCGGGCTTGGCCACGAGTCGATCAGCCACTTCATTTTGCAGCATCAGCACCATGCGGGGAAAACGGTTGCGCTGATCGAGGAGCCGGAAGAGAAGGGGAGTGGATAAACAATAGGGAAGATTGGCGACGACGATGGTGCCGCTCGGAAGCTGCTCGACCGGGTAGGTCATCGCATCGTCGAGGACGAGCGTGAGATTGGAAAACTGGGGCTGTCGTTCAGTCAGGTACGCATAGAGCAGTGGATCAATCTCGACGGCCATAACGTGGCCAGTCACATCACACAGCGCATCGGTGAGGATGCCGCGCCCAGGCCCGATTTCCAAAACGGTATCAGTCGGGGTGAGCTCAGCCAGTGCGACGATTTTTCGAACAATGTTGGGGTCGATGAGAAAGTTCTGCCCAAGGCGTTTGATCGCGGCAGGGGGAAGAGAGGAGTCCACCCTCAACTCCGAGTTGGTGGAGCCTGGGCCAATTGCTTGGCCAATATGCTCAGGGGCGTGCGATAGCACTCCACAAGATCCGTGAACTCTTCAACCAAATCATGAGTAAACGATGGCCCTGGTTGGACGCTCGCGAAGATTTGTCCTTCCCGATCGCCTACGGAATTGGTGAGAGACGCGACTGTGCGAGCTTTCCATTTTTCTATTCGTTCCGTTCCAGCGACGGTATTCAGGTCTTGAAGTGTCTGTTTCTCAAGCGTCTCCAATTCGTCAATCTGACGCCGAACCACGGCAAGGCCCTTCGAAATATCAAGCAACACGTTTGGTCCGTCCCTTCTTGATCGGAGTTGCCGCTGTTTTATTCTGAGCGATCTTGGCAGCCAGTTTGATAGCCTCAATCAGGCTTCCGGGATCAGCGACCCCTTTCCCGACGATATCAAACGCGGTTCCATGATCCACTGAGGTGCGGATGATCGGCAAGCCCACGGTGAGATTGACGCAGGTGCCGAAGGCGACCAGCTTCAGGGGAATGAGACCCTGATCGTGGTAGAGGGCGACGACGCCGTCAAATGACCCTTTCGCAGCTTTCCCAAACAGCGTATCAGCCGGCAAGGGATCACTTGCCAGAATGCCCTGTTGTTGGGTGGCGCGTGATGCCGGGAGAATGATTCGAGCTTCTTCATCGCCAAACAATCCATGCTCACCGGCATGCGGATTGAGGGCAGCCACTCCTATCCTGGGGCGCTTGATGCCAAACAGTGTCGTCAGCGCCAATTGAGCCAAGTGGATCGCCTTTTCAATTTTGGCCTGGGTCAGCAGCGCCGAGAGATCTCTGATTGCGACGTGTGTCGTGACAAACATGATGCGTAACGGCCCGCCCACGATCATCATGCCTGACTCGCTCGCCTGTGTGAGATCAGCCAGCAACTCGGTATGGCCTGGGTACCGGCAGCCGGCCATATTGATGGCTTCTTTGTTGATGGGTGCCGTCACCATACCTTCGATACAGCCGATCTGAGCCAGCTCAACAGCCTTTTTGATGAAGGCGACTGAAGCGGCGCCGGTCTCTGCCGCGGCAATCCCGGACTTGAAGCGTCGCAGCGGTGTCTCCAGTGGATCCAGTACCGCTACCGTTCCTCTACGTGGCGCCATCGGGTCATGCCCGTGAACTCGGACTACGTTCAGTTTGAGCTTCAGTGACTTGATCGTTCGCTCCATGACGGGAAGGGATCCGATGACAACCGACCGGCAGACGTTACGCAAATGAGCGCCTGCCAGCGCCTTGGCGATGACTTCTGGACCAATGCCGGCCGGGTCTCCCATCGTGATTCCCAGCAAGGGGAGTTGGGAGGATGAGGAATGTGTGTGAGGTGATCGCGGTTCAGTTGACATAGAGATGCACCGTATAGCCGATATAGAACGCCGCCCCGGCGGCGAGTAGCCACGGTCGCCACCGACCTCCGATCAGAATTTGCAGGAGACAGAGTCCTACCGCCTGCACGGCTAAGATCATGGTGGTCAATGCAGATGATGCAATGACCCACTCGGTTCCGATCAACCCCAGCGCAACCGGGAAGGTGCCTTGAAAGACCATGGCGCCCGTAACATTGGCCACGGCGAGCCGGTCTTTCTTGCGATAGAGCCAGAGAAAGCTATTGGACATCTCGGGTAGCTCGGTGGCGAGCGGCGCGATGAGGAGCGCTAAAATCAACGGCGACATGGCGAACAAGCCGGCCATCGATTCTGCAGCCATGACAAAAAGATGGGCGCCTAATATCAATCCCCCTAACCCCAAGAATGATTGAAATCCGATCATCGCATAGGACGGCGTGGCTGCGTGCTTGTCGAAAATCAGTGGTTCCAGCTCACCACCTTCTTCCCCATCAGCCGGTGCAAATTTGAGCTTCATGTAGTAAATATACAAACAGACCAATACACCAGCTGCGATGAAGTGAATCAGTTTGGACGGTACGAAGGCGCATCCCAGAGCGATAAAATAGCCGATCATAAAAAATGTGAGGTCTGTCAACACTTCACGATAGTTGAGGTGAAATTGAGCCGTCCGCTTGCCAGCCCGGGCATAGAGCAGCAGAAGAATCGCCAGAATGGGCAGCACCAGTGTGCTGAGCATGAACGGGGCGCCTAAGATGGCACCTAAGCCAACCTCAACCTCTTCATGGCTATCGCCAAAGAAAATCGCAATGATCGGGATCGAGGTTTCAGGCAGGGTCGTGCCGATGGCGGCAAAGACACTGCCGACGGCACCCTCGGAGATACCCCGCCGCTTGCCAAACCATTCAATGGCGTTCGTAAAGAGTGCGCAACCACCAAGTGTGACCACGACGGAAACGAGAAAGAGGAGCACGTAGTACAGCACGGTCATGCTCGGCCTCGCGCCATTGTGATTCTCGTCTTTTTGCGTCCTCGTCGATAGGCCATTAGTGCTTCCTCCATCACCGTCTTGAGAGGGCGGCCGGTTCGTTGCGCGATTGCCTTACAGTCCTCATATTCGGGGGCTGCTTTTTCCCATCCGGCGCCGATCTCGGCAACTTTCATGCGAACGACTCCACCTTGGGTCGTGACGGGGACGAATCGCCTGGTGAGGACCCGTCGGCGTACCTCATGAAGCCGCACTCCGAGCGTGGTCGTTTCCTGGAAGAGGACCTCGACCACGGCATCCGTCCGGTCTTCAGTGGCTAGGCAGCTCAGCAGAATTCCTGGCCGGCTTTTCTTCATGATGACGGGAACCAGTACGACATCAACAGCACCGACCTGAAAGAGCTGTTCCATGATGTATTCGTAGGTTTGTGGACTGAGGTCGTCAAGATTCGTCTCAATCTGTATCATCCGCTCGGTCTGATTGGCCGCCGACGTGGGCTCTTCCTCCACAAACAGGCGCAAGACATTCGGCCACCCGTCTGGATTGTGGTCGCCGGCCCCGTAGCCCAGGGCCATACTTCTCATCGTCGGCAGAGGGCCGAATTCAGACGCCAATGTCAGAAGCAGCGCAACCCCGGTGGGGGTGGCAAGCTCACAGCGCGGACCGTCGGCGTAGATCGGAACTCCCCTTGCCAGCGCCGCCACCGCGGGTCCTGGAACCGGTAAGAGTCCGTGTGAGGTTTGAATCGACCCGGCCCCAACATTGATCGGAGACGCGGTGACTCGGGTGGCGTTCAAGAGATAGCACCCCAGCACGCCACCGACAACATCGATAAACGAATCGACCACCCCGACTTCATGAAAGTGAACATCTTTTTGATCGACACCATGCGCCACTCCTTCAGCTTCAGCCAGTCGATCAAAGACCAACCGGCTCCGTTCCTTGACCGGGCCTGGCAACGTGCTGTCGGCAAGGATCTTTCGAATGCGAGTGAGGGTCAGCGGCCGTTGAAACCCTTGTTGAACGATCACGTCGACCTTGATTGCCGGGAGTGCGCCACGATGTACCTCGCGCTTCCGCAATGTGTAGCCGGTAAGCTTGAGTCCTTTGAGGCCCTTGACCAAGTCAATCCATGGTAACCCTGCGCTCACTAATGCGCCCAGGACCATATCTCCACTGACCCCGGAGAAACAATCGAAATGCAAATGACGGCCCATTCAGTTCCTCACATGCGATGCGCAAAATGACCGGACATCTTACCGAAGGCGTGGACGAACGGCAATCGCTGGTTCATTCTCGACGCTTCGTTGACAGCCCAGGGGTGCTATGGTATTCCCCTAGGAATATGGTCAAGTGGCATCGTGGCGGACGTGACGCCCTCCACTCATGAAAGCATGGTTCAGAGTTTTTGTTGAAATCGTCCAATACGCTCCATCATCTGAGACGTCTGCTCGGGTTGCTCACCCTGTGTGCTTCTCTGATGGCCGTATTTCCAGCAGACAGCCTCTCGAAAGTGAAGCCCCCCCGCGCTCCCAGACCCGAGCCTCAGCTTAAAATTGTCGGCCTTAACATTACCCCGACACCATATGCTCTGGGTAACGGACCTCTTCAGTTTTCCGTTACGGTACAGCTTCCGAAAGAAGTGGATGGATCCACGATTTTGGAGGTGACCGCGCTCATTAGTTCTCCGTCGAAGAGCTCACTGCGGTTTCTCACGTATCGACAGCCCATCCAAGTCCCTCCAGCCGTGGATGGGGAGACAGGACGATCGAAGGTGTCCGTCGAACTTGCGTGGGATGGCCAGGATCACCGAAAACAACTCGCCGGGGTGGGCATCTATTCGTATGAAGTGCGGACAAAGTTGTTGGCCAATGGAGAAAAAGGGTTACGCACCGTGATGGTCGCCTGGCCGAAGCGAGGCCTACTGGAAGTGAAATAGAGGCTCATTTGTTTCTCCCGCGTCTATTTCTCTACTCCCAACATATTGATCCGATGTGCGAGGCAGGCCGCGCCGAATCCGTTGTCGATATTCATCACGCCTACACCCGCCGCGCAGGAATTGAGCATCGTCAGCAGCGCAGCGACTCCTCCGAAGCTCGCACCATAGCCTCGGCTGGTTGGCACGGCAATGACCGGGCAGTGGACCAGCCCTCCCACCACGCTCGGCAGGACACCGTCCATGCCAGCCACGACGATTACGACCTTCGCATCGAACAGCCGATCTCTCTTGCCGAGCAGTCGATGGATACCCGCAACCCCGACATCGTACAGTCGCTCGACGTGGCTGCCCATCACTTCTGCTGTCACACGAGCTTCTTCCGCCACGGGCACGTCCGCCGTTCCCGCGGTCACTACGAGTATATGCCCATGTTGTTTCTGCTTGGAAGTGCGAATCGCCACCAGGCGTGCATCGGGATAGTACTGTGCTCGCCGATCCAGGCGGCGAATGGCTCGCCCAACCGATGGGTTGGCACGAGTGGCAAGAAACGGGCCTTGTTTCTTAATGAGCGCCCGAGCGATGGCGATGATCTGCGCGGTGGTTTTCCCTTCACACAAGACGACCTCGGGGAACCCTTGTCGTAATGACCGATGATGATCGACGGAGGCAAAGCCCAGATCCTCAAAAGGCAGTGACCGCAGGCGCTGAAGTGCCTGTTCCACCGTGGCATCGCCTTGACGGACTTGCTGCAACAGCCGTTCGAGTCCTTCCGGATTCATGTCCACCCCTTCTCTGATTTTGCATCCCGCTCCATCAAATCAGTCACGGCCTTCCTGCAAGATTTATCGTCATACAGGACGGAATGAATTTCTTGTATGATCGGCATATCGACCTGATGGCGCCGAGCCAATGTTAATGCGGCACGTGCCGTCCGAACGCCTTCAGCGACAGCCTGCATGCCTGCCAAAATTGTCTCCAACTTTTCTCCCTGGCCGAGGCGAACGCCTACCGAATGGTTTCGGCTGAGTGTACCTGTACAGGTCAGGACCAGATCGCCGACCCCGGACAGTCCATAAAACGTGCGCGGATCGGCTCCCATTGCAGCGCCGAGCCTGATGATTTCAGCCAGGCCTCGAGTAATGAGCGCCGCGCGGGCATTGAGTCCGAGGTTCAGACCATCGATTACACCGGCAGCTAGTGCCATGACATTTTTTAGGGCTCCACCGAGTTGGACGCCGATGACATCTGTATCGGCGTACACACGAAATACAGGCGTCATCAAGGCACCTTGAAACTGCCGCACGAGTTGTTCATCGGAGCCAGCCAGGCACAGGGCAGTGGGCTTCCCAATGCTGAATTCGGAGGCGAAACTGGGTCCAGACAGCACCATGAGGAAGCGGCGCATGGCCGGCGACAACTCGTCCTCCATGACCTGGGTCATCAATTTGGCCGTGGTTTCTTCTATGCCTTTGGTTGCGCACACGAACGGTAGGGGCTCTGAGATGTAGGGTGCCAACTGATGCAACACGGATCGGGTTAGGTGTGAAGGAACGGCAAGCAGAACCCCATCACAGCCATGTACGGTTTCAACCAGTGAGGAAGTGGCCGTTAAATTTGATGGAAGAGGGACACCTTTCAGGAAGACAGGATTTTCATGAGAGGTGTTGATGGCGTTGACGACGTCGTGTTCATAGGCCCAGAGGCGAACCTCCAGACCCTTTTCGGCCAGATGTTTGGCCAGGGCTGTGCCCCAGGCTCCAGCTCCAATAACGCCGAACTTGTTGATTGTGGCCGGCATAAGCGAATCTGCCTCATGGCGAAATCATCACCCATCCATTTGGGAAGACGGATTATATAAGAAGCTATCGAGTATCTGTCAATGAATGAGGATTGCGCCATGCGAACGGCAGATGGCCTGTTCGTCCCTTGTCAGGATTCTAGAATTAACTTCGCCACTACCTGGTCAAGTCATAAGATGGAAGGTGGGCATATATA
The DNA here is from genome assembly GCA_029865345.1 of Nitrospira sp. GTDB lineage: Bacteria > Nitrospirota > Nitrospiria > Nitrospirales > Nitrospiraceae > Nitrospira_D. Next base: position 20,227 of record JAOUHD010000025.1, on the reverse strand, counting down.
CAGGCAATCCAGAGGATTCCGATGAAACGCTGGCATGCGACACGAGTCTCCTCAGGAATCTCTGCAACAGCGCTGTTGTTTTCGTCCCTATTTTTTGTTGTTCCCACTGCGCATGGTGAAACCTACGTTGCTGGGCAATTCGGAGTTGCTTTACCCTCTCTGGGTGGAGGTCTCACGAACGTCGACATCAATTCGCAGTTTTTCGTTCAAGGGACGACTCACAGCGATCTCGATCTCTCCACCTCCTTCATGTTCGGAGGAAAAGTTGGGCATTACTTTGATTCGGTTCGTTGGTTCGGTCTCGAAGCGGAAGTGTTTCACACGACTCCCCACATCGAACAACAAGCTCATACTTTTCAGAACTCCGCATTCCCCGGCGTAACAGCGAGCGCAACTCTTCAAGGTGCACACCTTCGCGTCCTGACTGTGGCGCCTTTTAATCTTATGTTTCGCTATCATAAAACCAGGTTGCAACCATATATCGGTTTTGGACCTGGAATCTTCTTTGCTCGAATCAGTGGGGAAGGACTGGCGCCAGACTCGCCCAGTTCCTCGTCCGATAATGCGAGACTTGGACTCAACGTTAAGGCTGGGCTCCAATACTACGTTACGAAACACCTGACTGCATTTGCAGAATGGAAGTTTAACTACGCACGCTTTGCATTCGCAGACAACCCGGAACTCTTTCCCTTCTTCTTTGGCACGGATGCCACCTACAAAATGCACCTCGTCTCTTTCGGCGTCGGCTATCATTTCTAAACTTCTTTCCTGATCCTGATCACTGAACCAGGAATTACTGTGGCTTTTTATGTTAGGCTCTCACTACTCCAGCTTTCGTTTGTACGCGTTATGCAAGCCTGCCCAACCTGCAGCCGGTCACAACCGGAGATCAACCGTTTCTGTATCCAATGCGGTCGACGACTCGCCGACCGATCGGATAGTCGGCCGGCTACTCAACCCTCTAACACCTCGGCACCAGATCAACTCAATCTCGCGGTACTCTACGGGATGGTCGTCGTGCTCATTCTGGCTGTCTTGTTCCCTCCATGGGAGACACCGCCGACGCAGACCCCGGAGTTTCTCGGCATGTATTTCATCCTCTCTCCACCAACTCCGGACGCTGTTGTGAGCCGCATGCTTCTGACCATTGAGCTCGTTACGATCGCGATTGCCGGCATGTATGGCGCGTTTCTGTTCAGGAAAAAGTGATTGGGCAATAGTCATTCGTCATTGATCAGAATAAATTCGTGTCCGTTCATCGATTGACCGATGACTTTTCTCAGTCCAACGCGAGTGTGAGACACTTGGCCGACCCACCGGATTTCATGAACTCATCGAGCTGAGCTGTGTGGATTTCATATCCTCGCATACGGAGCCAGGCCTGAGTGGTGGGACATCCCGCAGGGAGAACGACATGTTTCCCGACACAGACAGCATTGCAGGCGAACTGTAGGGCTTCATCTTCCGGAACGGCAAGACGCAGCTTGTCAGGAATCCGTTCTGCAATCGCTGCCTGGCCATAGCGATCAAAGGCAGCAGGGAAATAGAGGAGCTCGCCACCGCTCAAGGGACAGAGGCAGGTATCCAGATGATAGAAGCGGCTGTCGACAAGTTCGAGGGGAATGATTTCTCGGTGAAAACGCTCACTGAGAACCGGGAAGACGTGGAAATCCGATCGTTGCCTATAGCCACCGAACCAGTATTCTGGAAAACCCAGGAGGTCGCCTGCTCCCTCAAAATACAGCTCTTTTTCTACTTTGACCACGTCATAGCTCTGCCCACGGAACCAATCTTCAAAATGAGCCTCTTCAGGCTGGCGCTCAGGGTACCGGAAGCGACTCACGACAGCGGTTCGTCCCACCACGATGCCGGCATTGGCCGTAAATACGAGGTCGGGCAACCCAGGAATGGGAGTCATTCGTTCGAGTACGACGCCCACGTCTTTTTCGAGTACTCGCATCAATTCATGCCACTGTCGCATCGCCCTTCCGTGATTTACGCGATTGGCAAGCCGCATCCAGGGATTGATTTCATACTCAATCCCAAAAAACTCCGGGGGACAGACGAGGAGGCGACTCATGTCGACTTTCCCAACAGCCTGGCAAGTTCCGACAGAAACGATGCCGCATCCATGACGAGGCCGACCGCCTGAAAGCTCCCGCGGTCGGCCAACTTAGTTGGGACCGACGGGTTCACGTCGACACAGACTGTGGGAACGGTTGCCGGAAGAAGATTGCCCGTCGCCACGGAGTGGAGCGTCGAGGCGACGAGGAGCGCCAGTCCAACGCCGGGGATCAAGGTGCGCATCGCGCGTTGTGCCAGAACGGAATCCGTGATCACTCCGGGCAAGGGACCATCATCACGAATCGTTCCAGACATGATAACCGGGACGCCTTGGCGGACACAGGCTGCCATGATTCCTTGCTTGATCATTCCCGACGTGACCGCCGCCTCAATACCGCCAATGGCTCGAATCCGGTTGATGGTCCGCAAATGATGCTCATGGCCATGCGGGACTGCGCGCCCTGCTGTCAGCCCGTAGCCGAGTGACGTGCCGAACAGATCAGCTTCCATGTCATGAGCAGCCAGCGCATTCCCACAAAACAGGATATGAATAAACCCCTGTTCGATCAGCCAGGTCAGCGCCTCACGCCCACCGGCATGAATGATGGCTGGTCCACCGGCCAGTAAGACGTGTGAGTCGCTCTGCCTCTCTCTGTGTCGCTCTCTCATTTGACGCATCCGAGTTGCGATGTCGGCGATGATATGGCCATGGGGCCGTTCAGCCGAGACCTGGGACTCCATGAACCCAAAGACGTCTCGTTCGCGTGGCCGCTGGAGGGGAATGACACGCACCCCCTCTCGACCGATCACGATTTGATCCCCACGACGAACTTCGCCCATCGGCACGGCCTGGGCGACAAAGCCTGCCTCGCTGACTGCGATTGCGAGGTCCATCTCGATTCGATCGACGTCCAACCATTGACCGTTGAGCCGGATCTGGGTGGGGAGGTGTGTCGTGGCATAGAAGTCATCGGGTAACACCCCATCCGCGGGCGCACCGTCGGTACGGCAGTCGGCCTCATGTTCGATCGAGGCGCCGTGTGGTTGAATCGCCTTCAAAATATCGTCTAGGAGCGCTCTTGAAGCAGTTTGGATCCGGATACGAGTATGAGACGGTTCCTCCCTGGTCTTGCCGATGTGCACGTCCTCCAGGTCGAAGGTTCCTCCCATCATCAGGATGAGATCGAGCACCTTAGCGAGCACGAGGGAGTCAATAATGTGGCCTTGAAGGCATACGCGTTCTTGGTAGTGGTTCACAGCCGTCCTCAATGGATGTGAACATATAGTACCACCCGCTATGGCAGGGGAAAGAAAATGAGAGGAACTACGCATTCGTGGGGGATATTTTCATCAGTTCTCGGAGTACGCTCGTGGCGTAGGCGCCGGGAGGGAGGCTGAAAGATAGGGTAAGGACATCACCGCTGAGTGACCATTCAAGTTCAGTGAGGGGGATGCGGAACGCTCTGCGTTCGCCACGGAATCCACAAGCTTTCGCGGCGGCGACGAGACTCTCTTTACTTGTGCCTGCTTCAGCAATGACAGCTTCTTCGATTCCACCAGGCTCGCCACTCGCCCAGGACACGCGTGAGCCGAAGAGGATGCCGGTCGGACTGATCTCAAAACGATCTGCGCGAGGCTGTTCGCTTTCAGCATTCTCAACCTGAAAACAGGCGCCATTCTCCAGTTTTGTCGCCCAATCACCGACGAACAGGCGATCGATCTGATCGATGCGCCGGGCGAGGATGCGATTGAATAAAAACGACTGATAGGTGTTGAGGTACCAGATGCGCTGGGAACGGTTCATCTTTTCTCGCCGGCGCGCATCGTGGAGGAGTGCGGCGCCCACCTCGTAGTTATCGCCCCGCTTTCCTTGACGTTGAGGGCCAAAGTAGTTGGGCACGCCGCGTGTGCTCAGCTGTTGAAGAACGGCCTGCACGGTTTCAGCCGCGTGATCGGCGACATTACGGATGACTAAACGGAAGTGATTGCCAGAGTGATGACCGGTTCGTAACCGATTACGATGGCGCCCGAGGATCTGAAGACTCAAGATTGAGTCATCGGTCTTGAGGCTAGATACCTGTTCCGGGGTGACTCCTTGCAGCGACACCATCTGAGTGGTGACGGCTCGTGAATCCTTTAATCCTGCCACGCCGATGGCCTGAGCCTTCACGCCTAATGTAGAGGAAAGTCGGCGAACAAGATCCGGCGTGGAGAGGCCTCGCTTAGTGATCGTGATGTACAGATGTTCACCTTCCCCGCAAGGAAGGTAGAGCGGCCGTTCCTCGACCTGAAAGTCTTCGGGCACGGTGCGGATTTGTCCACCGATTCCAGGCACGTTGCTAGTGAGGAAGGGCTCGATTGGTTGCGTCACAGGTATTCCTTCGTTGGACTGACCATGAATAGCGCAAAGGTGTTGTCAAATCTGGTGAAACATAAGCCCATGGTATACTTTTCCCGTCCATGTGGAAACGATCAGGCAAGAGACAGGTTGCAGAATGAGCCGGCGACGGACGGTGTCATGGCCTGATCGCGCGCGCGCCTCTATCGGCTACTGTCTCGGCCATCCCCTCTACCGACTATTCAGCCTCATTCCCGACTGGGAATTCGGCCTTGCAGAGCATGAGGTGACACGGTACACGCAGGTGCATGGAGTTCTGACTGGTCGTGCCGTCCATATTACGGACCTGCATATTGACCGGTATTGCCTGCGGCACGAGCGCATCGTACAGACCGTGGATGAGCTCCGTCCAGACTGGATTTTCATCACCGGGGACCTGCTCAACGTTCCCGAAGGACTCCCCCATCTCTTTCGATTCCTCGAACAGCTCCGCACCATTGCGCCTGTGTACATGACGCTGGGGAATCACGACCACTACAGCGGTGTGCCGGTTGCACAATATGCCGAACTTGCCGATCGACACAAGATCACGCTGCTGGTGAACCAGAGTGCCATCGTCTCAGCGGGAAAGGGAGAACTCGCCATTGTCGGCGTCGATGATCCATCACTACATCGTGCGGATCTTCGATGTGTCCCGCCTCGCGCCGAGTCTCGTTTTACGTTGCTGCTTGCCCATGCTCCCAACATCCTCGACTATGTGGATGCCAATCATGCCGTTGACTTAATTCTCTGTGGCCATAGTCACGGGGGGCAATGGCGAGTACCAGGGATTCCCACTTTCTGGCTTCCTCCCGGGTGCAATGGCCGTGTGGCCGGCTGGCACGAATCCGGCCCACACAGGCTGTACGTCAACCGAGGGTTAGGGTGGTCGTTCCTCCCATTTCGTTTGAACTGCCGGCCTGAGATTGCTGTGATTGAGTGGATGCAGGAATAGGCCGAGCCGCAAACCGCATGATCGTCACTCCCGCATCCGGTCCAGTGCTTCCCTCGCTCGACTTCTTGCGGTTTGATCCCAATCATGTTCCATCACGAACGTTAGCCGCTCACGTGCATCGGTGGCCCGCAGCCGCCCCAACCCCAACGCGGCGCAGGAACGCACGTAGGCGTGGTCATCTTCCAGGGCCTTCACGAGGAGCGGCACCACCGACAGATCTTGCAACGCCCCCAGATGACTGGCTGCCATGCCCCTGATGCGATGCTGTTTATCACCCAACGCTCGTTGTAGGGTGGTGATAAACAGCTCCTTCAAGGCTGGCACGGCCGATTGAAGCCCATCGACGCCATACGCATTGACTTCAAGCAAGGTAAACGCAAGGTCAAGTCGTTTGTCCTGGACGGTTTCTCGCTCGAACAGCGATAGGAGTCTGGCTCGCTCACGAGACTTTTCGTGGCGGCGGTAGAGCGACCTCAGCAAAATGAACAGTAGGCCGACAGCCACAAGACCGATCGTAGCCATCGGCACCGCCTGATCAACGATATAGTCCTGGGCCTCGACCGAAAGCCGTTTCCAGGTCCATACCGCGACGATGATGAGGCTGATCAGAACGACAAACAGGACGGGGATCATCTGCCCCTGCTGAGGTTGTTTGGTCATGGGGGAGAAATCATACGAGCGGAGTCGATTGGTCGTCAACGAATCGTCTTCGAGACGGCTTCTGCCGGAGTAAAGTGATGATCAGGTTAAGATTCGTCCGTCCGTGTCCTGAATAATTGACTTGCGATTGTCGTGAAAGCCATACTCCATTGCATCCTGACCGGCAAGACTCAAAACGATCAATAATTGTGAGCGATCTGCCTCAGAATAGTGCCAGGCGACGTGTCATGCTGGTCCGTTTTCTTCGCGCTTGATCGAGTGCAGAATCACTCGCTCGAGTAGGTAGGCGATCAGGGACACCCGATGGAGATGAACCGATACTCTCTTTATTCCACAAGAGGTTGAAGGAGAATCTTCGTCGAGCCGTTTGTCATATGGTCACTATCAATGAAGCCACCGCGGTCTCTAAGAGAGGCATCGCCCATCTTTTCCCCCTCGGTGATCAGCGTTTGAATACCTATCTGAGACGGTGTTGATCATGGATGATCGCGTATCCGCATGGCTGGAGAGTCTTGGCCTTGAGCGCTATCGAGAAGCGTTTCAGCAGAACGCCATTACCTGGGACGTCTTGCCCGAACTGAATGATGGTGATTTGACATCACTGGGCGTTGTATTGGGCCATCGAAAAAAACTCTTGCGCGCCATCGGCCAACTCTCACAAAACCATGAAGGCAATGGCTTGGAGGCTCTGCCTGTTTTAACCGGTCAGGAAACAAAGCCATTCCCTGCTGGCCGAGATCAAGCGGAACGTCGCCAATTGACGGTCATGTTTTGTGACCTTGTGGGCTCGACGGCGCTGGCTCGCCGATTGGACCCTGAAGACCTCCAAGCGGCTGTCCGACGTTTTCTCGATACCTGTGGGGAAGCGATCAGCCGATTCAACGGCTATATCGCAAAATACATGGGTGACGGACTATTAGTGTATTTTGGATACCCCCATGCCCATGAGCACGATGCAGAGCGTGCGGTGCATGCCGGACTGGCCGTGCTGGAGCTAGTGAAGGCCCTGCCTCGTGATTCTCTTCTTCATCAGGAATTCGAAATTGCGGTGCGAATTGGGATTGCGACTGGATCCGTCATCGTAGGGGAACTCATCGGACAAGACACCGCCAAGGAACGGTCGGTGTTCGGTGAAACTCCGAATCTAGCAGCTCGTCTCCAGGGACTGGCTGCGCCGAATCAATTAATCGTTGATCCGGTGACGAAGCGTCTTGTCGGGGGCGAGTTCGAGTGTGTTGATGGGGGAACTGTCTCTCTCAAGGGGTTCGAGACACCAGTCCAGGTCTGGCAGGTTCTAAGTGCCAAACCGTCGGGCAGCCGGTTCGAGTCGTATCGATCTGGCCGACTAGTCGATTTCATAGGCAGAGAGCACGAAACGGCGCTTGTCTTGGGTCGCTGGCGCGAGGCAGTAGAGGGTGAAGGACAGGTCGTCCTTCTCGGTGGTGAGGCCGGCATCGGCAAGTCGCGGTTGGTCCGCTTTCTGCGTGACCGGCTTGCCGAGGAGCGTTATCAGGCGATTCAATTTCAATGCTCACCTTACCATACCAATGCGGCGCTCTATCCAGTGATTACATATCTGCGTCAGGCGGCGGGGCTGACCAGTGAGGACAGTGCCCCCACGCAACTGCAGAAGCTCGACATCCTGGCGGTCAACAGCGGGCTGGACGACCGCGTCACGGTTGTTTTGCTTGCGGATCTGCTCTCGATCAGTGGAGATATTCAGCATCCACCGCTGACCGTGTCACCCGACAAACGTAAGGACATGACTCTAGAAGCGCTCATGCAGTACCTGCAAAAGCTGGCGGATTGCTTCCCTGCATTGCTCATCGTAGAGGATGCCCATTGGCTTGATCCAACCACGCTGGACCTCATGACCCGAATCATCGACCGGATCAGGCAGATGCGCGTGTTGTTGCTGATCACCTTTCGGCCGGACTTCAGGCCTGTGTGGGCGGAATACAGCCACGTCACGTTTCTGACGTTGAGTCGGCTTCCGCGCCGGCAGAGCGCCGAGCTGATTGCAACGATGACCGGCGGAAAGGTGCTTCCACCGGAAGTGCAGCAGGCGATTCTGGCGAAGACCGACGGCGTCCCGCTTTATATCGAAGAGTTAACGAAAAGTCTGTTGGGGACTGGATTGCTGGCTGAGGGAACCGACACATTTACCCTCAAGGCTCCGTTAAAGGACATGGCCATTCCGGACAGTCTGCAAGCGTTGCTCATGGAACGGGTGGACCGATTAGGGCCGATCAAGGAAATTGTTCAGATCGGAGCCGCAATCGGACGGGAATTTACCTATGAGCTGCTGCGGGCCACCGTTGGGATAACGGACAGCCAGCTCAACGGTGCCCTTGATCGGTTTGTCGCTTCAGGGCTCATTTTGCAAGAGGGCGAACGATCGCTGTCGCGCTATCGTTTTAAGCATATGCTTGTTCAAGAAGCGGCCTACAACACGCTTCCCAAGAAATCTCGCCGACTCCTCCATGCCCGCATTGCGCAAACACTGGAAGAGAAGTTCGCTGAGCGCGTACAGTTGGAACCGGAACTCCTGGCCTACCACTTTGAACAGGCAGGTTTGACCTGTCCGGCCATCACGCATTGGCGTCTTGCAGCCCGAAGAGACGCGGATCGGTCAGCCAATGTCGAAGCGCTGAACCATTTCAATCGCGCCTTGACGTTGCTGAAAGATGTGCCCGCAGGTACGGAGCGCGATGTATTGGAATTGGAACTCCTCATCGCACGTGGAGCCCCCATGATGACGGTAAAAGGATACGCCTCCCAGGAGATCGAGCAAAATTATCTGAGGGCAAAGGAACTTTCCCAGGAGGACCGCGACTCTGAGCATCACTTTCTCGCTCATTGGGGGTTATGGGTCTTCCATCTGGTCAGGGGGCCTCTTCCAATAGCGTGCGACCTGGCTGAACATCTCTTGTCTCAGGCGAAGCGTGAGCACAACCCGGATATGCTGATTCGTGCGCACGAGAGTGTCGGCTCGACCTATTCCTTTCTCGGGCGGTTCGATGAAGCCAAAGCCCATTTGCTGGCCGCAAAGGCTCTGTATGATCCTGATAGGCACCGCTCGCAGGCTCTACCTTATACTCAGGATCCTGGCATCACCGCGAGAATCATCCTTGCCAGAACGCTATGGATATTGGGCGAGGTCGATCAGGTCGAAGCGCTGTCGCAGGAGGCCATTGGCATGGCAAGAGAGTTGGAACACCCCTTCACGCTGGCCTTTGCCCTCGCGACGGTCTCCTGGATTTATGCCACCATCCGCGATGCGGACAGAACCCTGGTCCTCGCTGAAGAAGCCATTGCCCTTTCCACCAAATACTCATTTGAAGTGACGTTAGCGTGGGCGACATCCTTGCAAGGCTGGGCTCTGGCTGAAAAGGGGGAAGAGCAAGGTCTCGGTAGGCTCGTGAAGGGCCTCTCCGCTACGCAAGCCGCCGGCGCGAGTCTCAACAACACGTTTACGTTGGCTCTGCTCGCAGAAGTATATTTGCGGCAGAAACGTATTGATGAAGGCTTGGCTGCACTGTCAGAGGCGCAGAAGCTTGTTCACTCTCAGGGAGAACGGTGTTGGCAAGCGGAACTGCTTCGACTAAAAGGAGAACTGTTACTGGAACAGTCCGAGCCATCCGTTTCCGCGGCGGAGCAGTGTTTTGCCGAAGCCCTGAAGATCGCGCAGGACCAGCATGCAAGCATGCTCGAACTTCGAGCCTCGATGAGTATGGCCAGACTCTTGAAGAAACTGGGCCGATCGGATGCCGCAAAGAGTGCGTTGCAAGCGGTTTGTTCGAAGCTTACCGAACGAGCTTCTAATCCTGAGTTGATCGAGGCAGAAGCTATCCTTTCGGAGCTTGAGGGATGAGAAGGATGAATAAGCCATGCGTCTGACCATTCTCGGTTCTGGAACCAATGTGCACCCTATGCGGGCGGCAGCCGGGTATCTTGTGCGCACGGATCAACATATTGTACTGGATTTCGGCCCCCGTACCTTGATGAACCTGATCAAAACCGGGGTGAACCGGCATCGGATCACGCACATCCTGTTCTCGCATTTTCACGCCGATCACTTTTCTGATTTCATCACCTTCTTTTTCGATGCGATCATCTATGCCAAATATGGAGGAGGCCATCGTCCAGGGATGACGCTGATTGGCCCGAAAGGCACCATCCGCCTTCTCCGGTCGATCATGCGCAGTTTCCCGAGTTTTGACTCAGCTCCATTCCGCGTGACCTTGCGCGAGGTATCCAGCAAGCCGTTCATGATCGGAGAAACTCGTATCGTTCCCAAACCAGTCGTCCACGTACCAGACCTCTCGTCCGTCGGCTATCGGATCGAGTACCGGGGGAAGGCGATCGTGTATTCTGGAGATACACAATATTGTGATGCGCTTATCCGACTATGCACGGATGCCAACCTGGCCGTGCTCGATTGTTCATTTCCTGCAAACAAGCCTGGCCCCGCCCATCTGCACGCTGGACAGTGTGGTCAGGTGGCGAAGGAGGCCGGGGTAGGCCAACTTGTCCTCTCGCACTTCTATCCGATTGCGGATCGATACGACGTTAGAGGCCAAGCGGCCGAGCAGTACGGTGGCAAGATTTGGAAGGGGAAGGATCTCCTGACGATTCGAGTGTAGACTAAAGACCTTCTTCGCGGGGAGCGCCGCCCAAGATCTCGATGAATTTTGTCAGGCGAGCGGTCTTTCCCTCTTCCCCCGACTTGGAGTAGATCGCCAACAGGTTCTTGATCATGCGGGACAGAATCGCTTGAACCGGACTTTTTTGGAGATACTTCTCATCAAACCCGTATCCGGCCTCGGTCAGAAAGCGAGCGCAGTTTTTTTCGGTGAGCAAGGCTCCACCGTTGAAGCAGTCGATGAAAATCTTATAGCGATCAGACTCGTACTTCACCAAGAAATGCCCCGGCATGCCGACGCCATACAGCGGGAGTGCCAAACGCTGTCCGATCAAGAGATAGACGGCTGACAAGCTGATGGGAATGCCGACTCGCCGATCCATGACGCAGTTGACGTAGCTGTTCTCAATTTCATAGTAGTTTTTCGTGTTTCCCTTAAACCCTTGTTCGGTGAACAGGTACCGGTTGAGTGCGTTGACAGCCTCTTCACCGGACGCTCGATAGCCAATCCGCGCTCGTACTTCGTCAGCCATGGTATTGAGCTGTTCACGATAGCGAGCGACATCAAGGGCAGGATAGGCATAGCGGGCGATTAGGAAGGCGCCGGCTTCGAGGTTCATCGCGTCGTCCGTGGAGGACGTTAGGCTCGCCAGTTCATCCTCCAGCTTGCTGCCTCGGATTTCCTCTAGGACGGACGCGATCCGATCGGCCATTTCAGGTTGCTCAATTTCCGCCTCCTGGAGAAGCGGGACGGCCGACGGGCCGATATCGATGAGCCTCCCGCTGATGGTACGGACAATTCGGTCGTCCTCATCGGACAACAGGCGAATCAGCGCACGAATTTGATTCTCCGGCATCATCTCCTACGACTCTCCGTCGCGCACAGGCTGACGTCTGGAGGCATTGAGATCATGATCTGACGGATTCCCGCCGTCAGTCAAGCGATCCACGGTTCGGGATAAGGTTACCCCATGGCACGGCGGAACGCCTTGGCCCCGCCGTACAGACAGAGGGCATCGAACACAACCATGACCAAAACCACCATTCCGACGTGTGGCAAGGCTTCAGTCCAGCCGGACAGAATTAAAGGCCGCACGGCATCGATCGCCCAGGTCATCGGGTTGAATTGCGCCAGGAAACTCATCCAGCCTGGCATGGCCGTCAGCGGGACCAACGCGGAACTGAGGAAAATCATCGGCAGCGAAAGAAATCCCAATACGGAAAAGAAATCACCGTGACTTTTCACGGAGAAGGCCATCGCCATGGAGATGGCCGTCAGACCGACCCCGAACATCATGCCTATCAGCAAGATCGTCGCCACGCCGAGAAGGCCTGTCGCAGGTTGAACACCAAAGAGGTACGCCACGCCGAGAATCACGAGGACCTGCATCGACGTGATCGCCATCACGAAGATAAAGCGGCTCAGGATGACGGAGGTTCGATGGATCGGCGTGGACATCAACCGCTCGAGGAACCCGTTTTCCTTGTCGAACAGCAGATCGACCCCGCCGGCCAAGCCATTGTTCAAGACCGTCATGACGACGACCCCGGCCGCGAGGAAGCTGATGTAGTTGGGAGCCTGCATGACCTGGGTGTCTGCGGCCCGTTGAAACAGGTTTCCGAAGAAGATAAGCCAGAACAGCATTGGCTGCACCAAGGTGAACAGCATGCTGAATTTTTCCCGGCTCAATCGCCGAACCCACCGCATTGTCAACGCGCTGATTTCTTGCCAATAGTGCGCCACATGACTCCTTTAGGCCGTCTCGGATTCCGGGATAGATTCGGTGATGGCCCGTCCCGTATGTGCGATGAACACATCGTCCAAGCGCGGACGGTTATATTGAATAAACTCGATGCTACAACCTAATCGATTGGCCGATTCGAGAATGGTGGGCAATGCTTTTTCAGGGGATTCCACTCTGATATCCAAACCCTTGGTGGTTGCCCGCACGGCCTTGATCGCAGGACGATCTTTGAGCTCGGACTCTAATGAATGAATCCGGTCGGTCTCTTTCAAGGTCAGGGATACAATGTCCCCACCGAGGGCGATTTTGAGCTCGACTGGTGAGCCTAGCGTTTTGATCTTGCCCCCGTCGATAATCGCGAGTCGATCGCAGAGTTGATCGGCCTCATCCAGATAGTTGGTCGTCATCACAATCGTCATCCCACGGGCTTTGAGCATTCGAACGTACTCCCAAATCCGGAGACGGCTTTGTACGTCGAGGCCGAGTGTGGGCTCGTCGAGAAACAAGACTTTGGGGTCAGGCAGCAATCCGCAGGCGATATCGAGCTTGCGCTTCATCCCACCGGAATAGGTCTTGGCCGGCCGGTCCGCATGGGCCTCCAGTTCGACCAGTGTGAGCAGTTCGGCGATGCGTTTGGCCGCTTCTTCTTTCGTCAGATGATAGAGCGCGCCCAGCAATTGTAAGTGTTCACGTCCGGTGAGGAACCGGTCGATCGCGCGTTCTTGTGGCACGTACCCGATGAGGGTCCGAACCTTGTCGGCATCGCGCACCGTATCGTACCCCATGACTGTCGCCGCGCCCGATGTCGGATGCAGTAACGTGATGAGGGTGCGAAGCGTGGTGCTCTTGCCTGCGCCGTTCGGTCCCAGCAGGCCAAAAATCTCTCCTGCGTAGACCTGGAACGAGAGGTCATCGACAGCCCTATAGCTGTCATAGGTTTTGCTCAGATGGCTGACGTCGATTGCGATGGTCCGATCCATTTAGTCCAAGCCCTTTATGCCGTGAGGTTCGTGGAGCATGAATTGAACCAGATCGTTCAATCGACGAGCTCGTTGGTGGAGCCCATCCGCTTCCAGTAAAAATTGTTTTTCCAAGGGGGTACAGTCCAAATAGGTTGAGAGAGTATTGACCAAGACTTCATCACTGACTTCTTCACGAAAAAACCCTTGCCACGCCGCACTATCTTCTCTCGCCTGAAGGTACCGTCCAAGCACATCGACCAGCGCTCGCCGAACGCCTTTGGCCAGCCCCTCGCTGGAGCACATGGGCGTGACCTGAATCGTCGCTTCGCGATAGGGCTTGTCGAAGTGTTCTTCGGAAATCTCGCACCGTTCGAGCCCTTGCAACAAGATGTTGGAGCGCCCGTCCGGCAAGGGTTGCACGCTCACGATCCGTCCGATGCATAGCGCGGGGTAGATTGCCGGATTTCCATAGTAGTCCGGCTCCCATCCTTCTTTCAGAAGCGCCATGGCAATACATTGACCACCCATTGTCACATCAGCGATCATCTGGCGATAGCGTGGTTCAAAAATGTGGAGCGGCAGATACGTCCTTGGAAAAAAGACGACGTTGGGTAACGGAAACACCGGAAGGCGATCTGGAATTGGAAACGGTTCGACATGTTTGGACGAACTCCGATCAGACGGCCCTCGCTCATGATCAGTCTGCATGGCTCACGATAGCTGACACGTGTGAAAATTGTCAACGCCGTTTGCTCGGTGACGAGTCGTTGAAAAATACAAAACATCGCTCTGAGACAGTCGATTGGTTCATGGGTTGGACGCGTGGTATAACCGATACAACGGGAGGGCTCAGGTTACGTGATCTACTTACGATTGGCTGACGATGCAAGACAGCGTCTGACAGACTGGGGACGGATCCTCATGGTAGTCCCTGTCTTGCTGAGCGTGACTTTGCCGACGGCGCTCGCCGCAAGTTCCGCTCCTATACCATTTCAGTCGGCAACCGCCGGCTATCGGTACGAGTTTCCCAGAGACCATGGATCGCATGCTCGCTATCGAACCGAGTGGTGGTACTACACAGGCCATCTGCAGTCGAAGAACGGCCGGTCGTTCGGCTTTGAGTTGACCTTCTTCCGTCGGGGGGTGCCGCCTGACGAAATCAAAACTCTGCCGTCAAAATGGTCGATCGGCCACCTGTATCTGGCCCACTTTGCCGTGACCGATATCAACGGGAAGCGATTTCATTTCTCGGAAAAGTTCAGCCGGGAGGGGTTGGGGAAGGCCGGTGCCGACGAATCGCAGCTTCGCGTCTGGATCGATGATTGGCGCGCGGAGGCTGCCACGGACTCGACCGGCTCTCATACCGTGGTCGCCCACGACGAAACCCATTCGCTCGCCCTCACACTCCAACCGGCCAAGCCTCTCGTCACCCACGGCGCAGCAGGTATCAGCCGAAAGGGGAAAGATGTCAGTCAAGCCTCTCACTACTATTCGTTTACCAGACTCGTGACAACGGGCAGCCTGACGATCGACGGCGAACAGTTCGAAGTGACGGGTCTCACCTGGATGGACCATGAATTCGGGTCGACTGAACTCGGGACGGATCAAGTCGGATGGGACTGGTTCAGTATCCAATTGGATGACGACACCGAGCTCATGCTGTATCGGATGCGACGGAAAGATGGCTCGTCCGATCTGGCTTCCAGCGGGACCGCCGTGTCGCCGGATGGACGCACTCGACACCTGGAGGTGACCGACTTTCAGATCGAATCCACCGCAACCTGGACCAGCCCTGATAGCAAGGCCACGTATCCCAGCCGATGGAAGCTGACATTCCCGTCGCTCGGCCTAGTGCTGGAGGTTACGCCGCTGCTTGCGGATCAGGAACTACGCACCTCGCGCAGCACCAAGGTCTCCTATTGGGAAGGAGCCGTGGCCGTAACGGGAACCAGACAAGGGAAGTCGATCAAAGGCAACGGCTATGTTGAGCTGACCGGCTACGTTGAACGCCTCAAGCTGTAGGGAAGAGTCGATAGTCCTCAGTCATCCGTTCCAGCACAAGAACCCTCGCCGTCGCGCACAATCGACGGCGCAAGCAACGTTTCAGACTCAGGGGTTTTGTCTGTCTTCGCTTCCCACTTCATTGCTCAATAAGCCAATACGCATACCAGGCATTAAGTTATAGGATAGAGACTATCCAGTTGAATGGGGATGCCATCACCGACTATGCATACAGAGGCGTCCCATTCTCTTTGCGATCTCGGAGCTCTGCCAACATTTCAGATTCCGTGATATCCATGGCCCACTCTGGACGAAGCTGAAAGTGGGGTTGATCGACGAAGGTTTTCCAGTTGCCTCCCCATTCAAACCCCAAGTCCATCCCCAGCGCACCGACAGCCTTATACTTGTCGGACTCGCTACGGTACTTTGTGCCCTCAAAGACTCCGACATCAAACGCAATACCGAAGTTGTGGTTTGAGTATCCGCCTCGTACTTTCGTGACGATACGGCCAGGCTTTGTACGACCCTGTGCGTACAGTTCGTCCTGTTCGGCATAACTTCTTAATCCACTAATGATCTTGATCTGTATCCCGTTTTGCGCGGCCTTTTGAACCAATGCCCGTGCATTGGGGTGCACTTCGGGAAGTAACGTTGCGATCTTCTTCTCACTTCGTGCATCGACGGCCTCAATTGCCTCGGCGGGAGGCGCTCCATGAATCGTTGGTTTGACAATGTGGGCATAGATGGCGCCCCAAGTCTCTGTGCCGGCTCGACCATCAACTTGCACGCCCAGCTTTTTCTGTACGGCAGAAATCATGTCTTCAATATCCATCTGAATCTCCTTCTTGTGAGCTACAACCGGGGGCCTGATGGCAGCCCCCCGCCCTGAGGTCCACCGCCAAATCTGCCTGCCATACTCCAGCGGCTGATGCTAGTCCGACAGAGTTAAGAAACCAGGTTGCAATGACCCATAACATGACAGACTTTCCTTGCTGGCGACGTTTCATTGAACATCTCCATGGTGATGAGTACGTGTGCGACTCACTGAATGACCCATCATGCAGTGATATGCGCACTCAGCAAAGTCTGTACCTGAAGCAAGAGAGAGGAGCGTGCTAATTATTGAGCGACATACGCATCGATTGGAGGTTTTGGGAAGGAGATCAAGAAAGAGACCTGAATTGGAATCGATCCAGGGCTGGATCAAAAAAGATTCACGAGTGAGGTGTGGGGAGTCAGTGACCGTGAAATGCTCAGTTATCATTGTGGATTGAATACAGATTGCCTTGCAGACCTTAAGAGTCTATAGCTCCGTCCTTGACTCCTCTCTGAATCCTCTGAATAGGCCCAGCCACTTTTATATTGGTTCACACTGCTCTTGCAGTAGTCGTCAATGCTCGTGCCTGACACCAAACTGTTTCTCTATCGAGTTGACTGGCTACGTCGAGCGCATCAAGTCGTAGAGAAAGGCCGCACCGTCGGGTCACAAGACACCTATGATCAGACCAGTTCCCACCACAATCAATAAAGCTGAAACCATTAGCTGGACCGATCGGAGCGTGAGCTTCTTGAGCATCTTTGCCCCGACGTAGGCCCCGGCAAAGGCAGAGATGCTGGCGCCGATAACCAACGGCCACTCAACAGCATCACCATGAGCCGAGACGCTGACACCGTAGATGACCATGCGAGACAGATCGACCATAACAGCGAGTACAACACCCGTGGCGACAAACACCTCTTTCTCAAGCCCCGCCTTGATCAGAAACATGCTGCGAAAGGCCCCTTGATGTCCCGACAAACCGCCGAAGAACCCGCTGATGACGCCGCCGAACGGGAGCCATTTTTGATCGAGCGCAGTCTTCGAGAATGTCGGGGAGAGTTCCAAGATAATGAACAACACGATGAGTGCACCGATGATCAGCTTGAGTGCCGTTACCTGCCGGTTGCTCCCCAATGCCTGGTATTCATAGAGTGGTTGGACTTCCCCCAAGTATGTTAGCAACGCAGCTCCCGCAAAGGCTGCCGCAACTGCGGGTAGCCCGAACTTCAGCAGCACAGAGTAATCGGCCTTCCGTCCGAGCAGCCCGATCTTGAATAGGTTGTTGGCCAGATGGACCATGGCCGTCATGGCAATCGCCAGGTCCAGCGGGAAGAACAGGGCGACCACCGGCATCAGCAACGTGCCAAGCCCGAATCCGGAAAACAGCGTGAGGGCGGAAGCAAGTAATGCTGCGATGCATATGATGAGCAGTTCCACCGTGTCTCCTAGAAGCAACGCGCTTCAGCAACTGATGTGATTCCCTTGTCGTTATCTTCTGCGATAGTCCTGGTAGCCGCAAACGCTGTCTCGATTATCTGTCGCGGAGTGGGCTATTTGGAAGGCGATGCCTTAGAGGTGGTGCTTAGACGAAGGAGATGCCGAAGCTCTATCGTTGTCGAAGGTCAGTCTGACACTACAAACTCGAATCGCATTGTGACACGACATCACGGCGAACGTTCGCAGGCATAGAGTGCTCAGACTCTTTCTCCTCGAACGGTTTTAGAACCTTTATCCGTTGATCTCGTCGATGTATTCCTCCTCGTCCCATGCTTTGACAATTGCCCTATCGAGGCGGTCAAGGAGTTCCTGCAAGGACTCCCCAGGTCGGCGTACAAGCATCGCGAGCGATTGGTCTTCAGTGGCGGCGGTCGCACCGCAGCGTACCGGGCCGATCCTCCCGATTGTGACCTCGCCACCGGATTTCACCAGGGCGTCGATATTCTTGAAGTGCGTGGGCTTGTTCTTTCTATCCATGTCTCAGGAGCAAAGCCAACATGCCACGGGGATTTGCATGGCATCTCGGCAAATTCGATATGGCGTGGTTGCGCGACGAGGATTGAACAATCATACCGTAATGAACAAAGCAAGATCCGACCCTAGTTTGCTTCTCGAGATCTCCCATCTTCGAAGTGAAGCGAACGCCGACCATCCTGGCCAATTGCTTCGATGACGAGTCGCGGTCGATCCCCGCGCAGTGCATCACAAATACAGTTGTGAAGTTTGTCGAATGTCATGCTCGCATACTGTTTCCCGTCAAGAGTTAGGAGCGAATTCGAATACTCTTGCGGATGTCGCGCAGTTCCCTTCACCGTCTCCTCGGTGATAATCACGACAGCTCGCATGAATTCAGCATGACCTTCCTGATCCGTGGCAAGGGCTGGGGGCAGAAAATCAGCATACGGGTCTCCGTCCTCATAACCGAGTCCCGGTGTCGAAGAGCCAATGTGGGGTGGCACTCCTTGCGCCGTTACTTCAACCCATTCGCATCCGGTGTGGACGTCCCCATGCCGCGGGAACTTCAGACGCCAGAGTGTCGCGTAGATGCTCACGATTGTCTAGGAGTGTCTACGTTCAACGTAACCGGGCACCGGCGCACGAAGAGCGAGGGGAACCAGAGAGCGACGCTTTTGGGCGCTCTGGTTCACGCCGGGGCTAGGTTCCATCTTCCCCGTCGCGGTGAATGAAGAACGGAATCTTGAACTTCTCGAGCGAGAAAGGCGTATCCACTTCGATGTCTTCAGTTTCGAAGTCCTCCCAGGACTTGCCGAGATGCCGCTCGAAGATTGCAGCCATTGTGTGGCCCGTGAAATCAATCAGGTATCCACTGACCTCGACAAGCTCTCCAATGATCTGGTCCATGGCCTTCTGTGGCTCGGTTTCGCTAGCCGCACCGAGCATTGCGGTCGACACGATCTCTTCGCAGAAATAGTGGAGGGTATTCGAGTAATTTTCCCCAAGGAACATTTCCAGGGGTTTGTCTGTTGGCAGAGTCCTTAGAGTTGCTTCGATGTTGTCAGCACCATAGTGAAAGCTGTATGTGTTTCGGATGGTTGAAATCAGGTTACTTTGTCCAAAGTACCGTTTGAGCTTGGACAGAGCCTCCTTCCCGTCTTGGGATAGAGCGGGCCCGAGTTCCCTCGAAAGCCGGGAGCCAAAGAAGTCCCTTTCCATCATCCGCCACGCCTCGAAGATCTTCCCAATGAACACACGTGTGATGATCATCGATTGTGTGACCATCGCGTAGCGCTCCATACCCCCCGCGTTTAGATCGCTCGCAAAGACCGAGAGCTTGCTGAAAAAGCTGAGTTCGTTACACAGATGCCCAAGTTGAACGAGCAGTACTCGCTCGGTTTCTGGCATCCCAAGCAACTTGTCGTTGGGAACAACGACGCGATAGACCTTCATTTCCTATGGCCCCTAACCATTAAGCAGGTTGCCTTTCATTTGCAAATCCGCCGCAGAAGAAAAATTGAAGCGCTCGCAATAGGATCTCTGAATTGAGCGCGGATAGATCTCTCATAACCCAAGAAACCTAACATTTGGAGTAAGGGCCAGATGCAAGTGCAGCTTGCAAACTGTCCCCTCGACAGAAATGTTTGGAATGAGTTCTCTAACAGTTGCCCGAATACCAGCGATTCGGCTCAAGCTGGAATTTGATAGTGCCTCCCTCATCCGGAAGATAGGAAAAGTACAGGTCTTTGTCCATTCTTTGTAACCAGAGGCCTTTCCAAGATTTACCTCGTTCAGCTTTCACTTCAAACTCACGACCGGCGAAACGAACCTTTGCGATTGAGTCAGAAAGCTCGTACCAGAGCTTGTAGGAGACGCCGGCCTTTTCGATCTTGCGATCGAAGCTCTCGATGTTGCCTTGGCATTCCCGCGTGATTTCCCCGGCAGCGGATGAGGTTGCGCAAAACATAAGAAGTGTCATCAGGATTCTGTGGCCCATAGTCACTCCTTTGATGTCCAACTTAGATTAAGTCTAAGGGGCCAGACCC
>JAOUHD010000024.1 GCA_029865345.1 Nitrospira sp. | reverse complement strand
GGTGGATTTGCGATATTGCTCGAATGGGATTTCTGCAAAGGTCTGTTGGTGCATGGATGCGTCTCCCGTTCAGTGCTGCATTCCTCATAGCACATCACCAACGGGGAATAAATCAGACCTTCCCTAGCGGGGAATTTTTCGCCTCCCTGAAGAATAGCGGTGAGAGCAGGCTCGTGCGACGCAGGAGCCATGTTCCTTTGGTTCACCACCACCTGGTGGCTTTCGTGATACCATTTATCACACTGTCCGAATTTGCGGAGCCCTCTCCAGTCCTCGAGTACCAGTGACGCAATGTGTTTAGAGGCTGCCAATGGATATCGTAATTGATCACGCTCGTTCTCGAAAAAATGAAGTGGTTGTGCTTGTCTCGCTTTTCATCTTTGAATTGTCTCTTGTGGCCACAGGACTCGGGGGGTACCTGAAAGGCGAGAGCTCTGTTGAGGAGTTTCTCTCCCACCTTTCAGGCATGGGATTTGGTGTAGCCCTCTGCGCGTTAGTTATCAGTGGCGCGATCATTATGCGTAGCTACATGGCTGCCCGGCGATCATCCTTCCACAGCTTCCGCCTGATGGTGGCGATGAACCTGATCAGCGTCCTGCTGATCCTGGTCACCGGTGAGATCGCGGTGAGGCTCAGTGTTCGTATGTATTTCGGGTATGAAGCCATTGGCACCATGGTGTTGAAGGCAAAGGATTGGGAGGCGATCAGACGCTACTATCTCAAGTATGCCGAGCAGACAGAGAGTCCATCGTCTTTTTACATGTATGACCCCGATTTGGGATGGACGTTACGGCCCAACAGTTCGAGTAGCAACGGCATGTATTGGTCCAGCGCAGGGGGACTGCGTGCTCCGGGTGAGGGCGTTTCGTTTGCCAGGAATACTGGGCAGATGGATATTGCTCTGGTGGGCAATTCCTACACCTTTGGTGAGGAAGTGCGCTACGACGAATCCTATGGGTTTTACTTGGGGCGGTTGTTAGGTTCGCAGTTCCGAGTCCTGAACTTCGGTGTGCCGGGATATGGCATAGGCCAAATGTTCCTGCGATATGAAAAGGATGTCCGCCCACGGAAGCCGAAGGTCGTCCTTCTTAGTTTTATCACCCATAATGTGAGACGAACCCTCTGGGTCTATACGTTCCTCGGTGATGTCAGATGGAACTCCCCGTTCGCAAAACCTCGGTTCACCTTGAGAGACGGAGAGCTGGTGAAGGTGACGGAATTTCTTCCGAACCCCAAGAGTATTTTTGCGCAAACTTCGATTTCCGAACTGCCCCTCATCGAATTACAACCACAATACCAGGCGAGCGACTGGGAGGACCGGTTCTGGAATAAATCCTACCTCGTTCGACTGTTTGTGAGCTGGGCCACCCGTTTGCACGAGACGAGCGCTCTACTCTCAGAAGGGGAAATTGAGCTCAATGCAAAGCTCATAAGAGCGTTTGTTCAGTCAGTGAAGAAAGAAGGTTCGATCCCACTCGTCGTGTTCCTCCCAGTCGGAAACGAGCTGACGAATCCGAGCTCGACGAACTCCTTAGGGAAACAGGTGCTGGAACGGGCCGGGATCGACTACATCGATCCGACCCCCTGTCTCCTGAAAGTGAACCCTGCCAATCTGTACCGTCCCGATGTCCACTACACCGCAGAGGGTAATGCAGCGGTTGCAAAGTGTGCCTACAAAGCTGTGAAAGATATCCTAGCTCAATCTCCTTCCGGTTCCAGAAAATTGCGCCCTGCGAACGATGGCTCCAGCTAGTATCACCACTGACTCTCGTTTCGGAGCAACCAACTCTGAGCGTTGTCCTCGGTCACAGTAGACATTGCCATCGAGGAGGTGGGTAGGAAACTGTGGGCGCTCATGCAGAAACGGAAGAAATCCTGGTTGTGACCGAGTTCTCGGGGGGACGCTGAGATCTCTGATGGGCGAGTTTATCTGTTTCACGGCGCGCAATGCGTTGAGCCGATCTGAACCCACGCATCTTAGAGGTCCTATGGCTGCGAGGAAAACTGCTTGGCTTCGCCATGCTCGATGATGCTTCTGCCAAATGGGGGGTAGGTAGTCACGCTGTACCTGTGTATATTACACGCCTGCATTGAGACCTCCCTCCGGTAGATAGGTCTGGCCTGTGCTTAGTAGCGGCACGCCGAAGGTGGGCGGGATCACGTGCGGAGAGGGCGGAGTTGATGATGAGGTTGAAGGGATCAGCAAAGCGTGAATGAGGAGGCCGTGAGTCATATTCTCGGAATTTCAGCCTTCTATCATGATAGCGCAGCGTGCCTCGTTCGGGATGGAGAGATCATTGCGGCCGCGCAGGAAGAGCGGTTCACCCGAAAAAAGCACGATCCTGGCTTTCCTTCTCATGCCGTAGCCTACTGCTTGAAAGAAGGAGGGATCACCCTGAGTGATGTCCGCTATATCGTCTTCTATGATAAACCGCTCGTGAAATTTGAGCGGTTACTCGAAACCTATCTGGCCTTTGCCCCGAAGGGCCTGCAGTCGTTTGTGGCGGCCATGCCGGTGTGGCTGAAAGAAAAATTGTTTCTCCGGAATCTGCTGGCCAAGGAATTCATCGCCCTGGCTCCAGAGATGAAGAAGTCCGAACTCCCACCGTTGCTGTTTGGCGAGCACCATGAGTCGCATGCGGCCTCCGCGTTTTATCCGTCGCCCTATGACAAGGCGGTCGTTCTCTGCATGGATGGAGTCGGGGAGTGGGCCACAACGTCGGCGTGGCTCGGTGAAGGCAACTCTCTCACACCGCTGTGGGAAATCCCGTTCCCCCATTCCCTGGGGCTCCTCTATTCAGCCTTCACGTACTACACCGGGTTCAAGGTCAATTCAGGCGAGTATAAGGTGATGGGCTTGGCCCCGTATGGCGAACCCAAATATGTCAAAGCGATCTATGATCACGTGCTTGACCTCAAGCCTGATGGGACATTCCGGTTGAATATGGACTATTTCAACTACTGCACCGGATTGACCATGACAGGGGGTAAGTTCGATGAGGTGTTCGGCGGGCCCCCACGGAAGCCTGAAAGTAAGTTGACGCAACGGGAGATGGACCTGGCCCGTTCGATCCAAGAAGTCACCGAAGAAGTGATGCTCCGTGTGACCAGAACCCTGCACCGTGAGACCGGGGTCGACTATCTCTGCATGGCCGGCGGAGTGGCGCTCAATTGCGTAGGGAATGGGCGGATTCTACGGGAAGGCCCCTTCAAGGGGATCTGGATTCAGCCGGCGGCTGGAGACGCGGGTGGAGCGGTGGGTGCTGCGCTGACTGCCTGGCACCAGTACGATGGTCAGCCAAGGCTCACGACGGGCGTTGACCGGATGAAGGGGAGCTATCTGGGGCCAAAACATACCAATGCTGAAATTGAACAATTCCTCAAACAGGCTGATGCCCCCTATGAATTGCTCGATGACGAACAGCTCTTCGATCGCGTGGCCAAGGATCTGGCCGAAGGAAAAGTGGTCGGATGGTTGCAGGGCCGGATGGAGTTCGGGCCCCGTGCGCTCGGCGGTCGAAGCATCCTTGGTGATGCCCGAAATACCAAGATGCAGTCGGTGATGAACCTCAAGATCAAATATCGTGAATCATTCCGACCCTTTGCGCCATCGATCCTGCGGGAACGTGTATCGGATTTCTTTGAGATGAACACGGATAGCCCCTACATGCTGCTGGTCGCGCCGGTGCAGGAGAAGCAACGGTTACCGCTGCCTGCCAAACAGACTGGTCTCTGGGGGATCGATCTGTTGAACGTTCCACGGTCAGAAATTCCCGCCGTCACCCATCTGGACTACTCTGCCAGGATTCAAACGGTCCACGAGGAGACCAATCCTCGGTACTATCGGCTGCTCAAGTCGTTCGAAGCACAAACCGGCTATCCTGTGTTGGTGAATACCTCCTTCAACGTTCGTGGAGAGCCGATTGTGTCCACACCAGAGGATGCGTACCGGTGCTTCATGCGGACAGAAATGGATGTGCTCGTGCTGGAGAACTGTGTCCTGTACAAAACGCGGCAAAAGCCGCTGGAGAACGACACGAACTGGCAAAAAGAATTCGAGCTCGATTAAGAGGGTATGGAATGAATCAACAACAGAACTCACAACCTATGCCGAAGGAGTTACGCCAGTTCGGCCTTCTAGTTGGTGGGGTCTTCGCGGTGATTGGGCTCTGGCCTGTCGTGTTTCGCAGTGAGTCGCCTCGCCTCTGGGCGATGATTCTCGGTGGCCTTTTGATCTTCTTGGGTGCGGTTGTCCCTAAGAGTTTGAAACAGGTCCACCATGGTTGGATGAAGGTCGGCCATGTTCTCGGGGCGATCAACACGAGGATCATCCTCGGAATTATTTATTATCTTCTCATTACTCCCATGGGTATTGTGATGCGTCTGATGGGCAAAGATTCCATGCATCGAGCCCTGGCCAAGGAGACCACGACGTATCGTGTGGTAAGAGCTCCGCGGTCACCTCAACATATGCGCAATCAATTCTAGGGCATAAAAGGAGTAAGTATGGGAGAATTTCTGACCGAATTGTGGGCCTTCATGAAAGAGCGGAAGAAGTTCTGGCTGTTGCCGATCTTCCTGGTGTTGCTGCTGTTAGGGACGCTGATCGTTCTCACGCAAGGATCTGCGGTCGCGCCGTTTATTTACACGTTGTTCTAGCTCTGCCGGAGCTCCATACCTCTTAAGAAGTAGGGATCAATATCCCTTCCCCACTAGTAATTACTCACCCCGTTCTGGTTAGATTATGACCGTTAAAAGCGCCATGCTTCTGACTGTCGAGCCCTGTTGCCTGGATGATGCGGCCTCAGCACTTGATTCCCATAACATTGAGGTAGGGCCTGTGATGGCCAGGTTTTTTCGTCGGTGATGACATTCGGACGAAGGGTAAGGGGCACGATCACGCTGTCGGGTAAGAAGCCTGCTCCTCGTGAGCAGCGAGAGGTGTTAAAGAACGTTGAATGGTTGGATTACCGTTCTGCTAGTCCAGATCCACCTGGAAAAACCGTAAACGGGAGCCTCGTACCAGGAGTGCGAGGATCGGAGCAATGGACAAAACGAGGGAGCGAGTGCGAGTATTTGTCCAATGCTCTCCGGTGTCGATGGAGGCACAATGGCCGTGACGAGAATGCACAATACGCTCAGTAAGAGCCACGTGATGGCTGATCGTATGGCAACGGTGAACCGCCTGGAAGAGGTGGTCTCGACATCGGATGAGTTCGATCAAGTCGTCTCGCAAGCCTTACCAATTCTTTTGGATCGGGCGACGGGTTATACGAAACGGTTTTTGCGGGAGACTGGCCAATGGAACGACGACATCGAACATGAGAAATTCGCGTTGCGCTGGGGTTCTGAATATCTCGAACGGTTTCTGGTGTATGGACGCAGCGAAGTTCCGTGTCGGCCGTTGTTTCTGTTCGACTCCTTGGTGGCCAAACAGCACAGCAAGCCGGAGCCATTTTGTTATCACCCAGACTTGCTGCGGCCGCTCGGTCGATTTCTCGATGGGCTCGTCGCGCGAGCGGTCGTCAGTCGTGACGCGCTGATCGCGTTGTATCATCATTCCTATGGATGGGGCGCGGGGGACGTCATCGCGGTGACCGGACTCAATGGGTTGGAGAGCCAGCGTATCTATAAGAATTTTCGACGATGGCGTGAGAGCGGTTGGCAGCGCACGATGGATGAGGTGGGCCTCACGAAGGCAGAGCTGGCCGAGCTTGAGCAGCAGCGTCAACGTCAACGATTCAACAGTGAGGCCGAGCGACTGATCCGAGTCGCGCAGGCGCATTACCGAAAAAGCGAACCGGATCATTACCCCTGTCTTTCGCGATCTCAATGGGGAGACATGTTCGCTCAAGGCTATGGCTGCGATTATCGAATTTGGCATCTGGCGCTCTGTCTCGATTGCATGCAAACGGCCTGGGGGCTGGGATCCAGCGGATCTTTGACCGGCGAAAAACCGCGTCTGGAATTGCAGGTGCGACCGTAGGGGGGGCGCGCTAGTGGGTGCCTAGATGCAGTAGGAAGGTGAGGAGGTTCTTATGGGTCACGAAGAGGAATTGGAAGCGTATCGATCCCAACTCCTTGAATCATTGAACAGCCGGCCCGAGATTCGTAGCTGGTCGGATCCTATACAGGTCTATGTCAATGAGCGGCGTGTTGGAGAGCTTGAAAGCGCAGGGATCGGTGCAATGTTGCAAGTCCAGTGCGTCGATCACATCGAGACGGTACAGCTTCGCGCCGAAGACGGAACGCTCTTAGGGGGGCTCACGGCTCCCGAGTGTGGATATCGAACGGACCGTGTCCGGCTTTCCGCTGATACCGTCGAGCTTTCCGTTCACAACCTGGCACAAGGGGGAACGCTCAGTGCGCTGTTCACTCCTGCGCCAAGTTTCTGGAGCCGCGCCTGGAAGAGCATTGCTGATGTTACCGATAGAGTGGTAGCCCGCCGTCCGGAACCGGCACTGGCCTATGGAATGCGAACGGTTGCCTTCACGCAAGCGCTATTGGCAATTGCTGTCGTTGGGTTGGTCGCTGACCGAATCACGACAGGAAGGACATCGGATCGCACGCCATCTCCGGTTGTTCAAACAGCAACTCTTTCGCCCGCTCCGGCCGTTGACATGGCAAAATTTGAGCAACAGCTGGGTGAGCTGGCACGGATGCAAGCGAAGGTTGATGACGCGCTCGGGTCTCAACAGAAAGGCGTGGTGCAGCTGCAACAGGCCTTAGTCAAGCTGTCGTCTACGCAGGAGTCCTTCGAGTCCAATGTGCTGACTGTCCGGGAGGAGATTGAAAAGCGGCTGGAAACGGTCGGTCGCGAGACAGATCGCCAGACACGCCAGATGGCGAGCCGAGGGCGGGTCGAGCAGGAGCAGTTGGAAGCTGCTATCCAGAATCTTACAGCGGACAATCATCGGCTCTCCAAAGAAGTCGTCAGCTTGGAAGAATATAACCAGGTGCTGAAGACTAAGTTGCAGACGGCAGTTGCGAGTGCATCGAAAGCTGTCGATCCAAGCCCTGAGCGGCTCTTGAAAATGGCTGACAGCCTCCAGGCGACTCAGCAGCAGATGCCGTTTCTCTTCTGGGTGACCTTCAGCGATGGGACCAGTCAGGAAAGCATCGACAAATGGGTTTATGAAAAGCAGGGTCACAAGGGAGCCGTCAGCGAAGGCTGGCAGGAAGTACGGATCGTTCCACCGGCAGTCCCCCCCGATCGATTCCTGGAGCAGATCAGAGGAGAGAAAATCGTCAAGGCAGCGCGGATCGGCCAGTAGGATGTTCCGCGAGAAACGCCTTTCTTGCGGCATCGTTCGGTGGGGATGGACCTGCCGAAATCGCCACAGGAGGGGACGTGTTCCCGGTGTCCCGTTCGTGAGGTGATATCGATGTTCGTTGCTGGTAAAACGCTTGGATCACGTCGAGTCAGCTGCGGGGTTTTCCTAGTGGGTGCAAACCATGAGGCTCACTATTCAGTCAAGCGTCCAGGACTGGACATATTCCGACTCGTTCCGAGAAGTTTTGTCCGTTGAGCCGAAGAAGCTGTGGTGAGTAGCATGTCTCGTATGAATGATGGACAAACCAGCAACACCAACGGCTCACGTGTCCGATCGAGACTTTGGTATGCAACCTTCAGCCGATCATTCGACGATCACAGTCCGAACTGGCCCTTATAAATAACGAAATCATAAACAAGCCGACGACTGATCACGCGCAGTCGCCTACGAGAGGAAGAAAGGAAGACTCATGAGAATCGCACAAGTGGCTCCGTTGTGGGAAAGCGTCCCGCCCAAGCTGTATGGGGGTACGGAACGAATTGTTTCGTATATTACGGAAGAGTTGGTTGCCCAGGGACATGACGTCACGCTATTTGCCAGCGGCGACTCAGAAACAACCGCGCGGCTTGAAGCCATCTGTCCACAGGCTCTCCGGTTGAATACCGGCATCTTCAACCGAGACGCTCCGATGATGATGCTTCAGGAACGGGGCCTTGGAGCAGCGAGGGGCTTTGACATTATTCATTCACACCTGGATTTCATCGGATTCCCGCTGGCACGGAGGAACAGTATTCCGGTTGTGACGACCTTGCACGGCCGTCAGGATCTTCCCGAATTGGTACCCGTCTTTCGTGAGTTCCCAGAAATGCCCTTGGTGTCCATTTCAGATGCCCAGCGCAAACCTCTACCTTGGGCCAACTGGGCGGCGACTATCCACCATGGTCTTCCTCGAAATCTCTATACGTTTCATCCTCAGGCGCAAGGGTATTTGGCCTTTCTGGGGCGGATCTCCCCTGAAAAACGTCCGGACCACGCGATCGAAATCGCCAAACGCGCCGGCCTTCCCTTGCGGATTGCGGCAAAGGTCGATCCGGCCGACCAGAACTACTTCGAAGCTGAGATTGAACCGTTGCTCAACCATCCACTGATTGAGTTCGTTGGAGAGATCTCCGATGCTGAGAAAGACGACTTTCTCGGCAATGCGATGGCGTTGGTGTGTCCTTACGATTGGCCGGAGCCTTTCGGGTTGGTGCTGATCGAAGCCTTGGCCTGCGGAACGCCGGTGTTAGCCTATCGACGCGGATCGATTCCTGAGATCATCAATCACGGCGTCACCGGCTTTATTTGTGAGACGGTCTCCGAAATGGTGGACGCAGTTGGGCAGGTCTCCTTTATTGATCGACAGCAATGTCGGGCGGCCTTTGATGAGCGGTTTACGGCGGAGCGGATGGCACGCGACTATGTGGCGCTCTATGAACGTCTTCTCGAAGACGGGACTGCGCAAGCCGCACACGCCTTCGCTGTCGAACCACACAAGATTCTTGGACGAGGCTAGCATGTCTGACGTACGTACTCATTCACAAGGGACTGGTTCCACTCCGAGCCGTGCTCGAGGCTGGGAGTTGGTCAAAACGAGAGACTTCGGTTTTTTGTTCGCTGGTCAGACGATCTCTCAGATCGGCGACAGCCTCAATAAGGTCGCGTTGCTCTGGTTTGTGTATGACCTAACCGGCTCGGCGCTTAAGATGGCGGTGGTTGGACTGCTCCAAACACTACCCCCCTTGCTGTTTGGGCCGCTCATTGGTGTCTATCTGGATCGCGTTCGAAAGAAGCCGGTGATGATCGGGGTCGATCTTCTCCGAACCCTCATGGTGCTCTTGATCCCGGTGCTCTTTGCCATGGGGGCCTTGTCGCTTGATCGGCTGTACATCCTTGTGTTTGCCACCGCAATCTTCTCCACGATTTTCGGGCCGGCTTTGACCTCGGCGGTTCCTCTCATTGTGCCCAAAGAGCGGCTGATTGCCGCCAATGCGTTACTGCAGACGACGACCAACGTAGGGCTTCTTGTGGGTCCTGCCGTCAGCGGCCTTGGGATCGCGCTCATCGGAGCGCAAAACGTCCTCTATGTCGATGCGGCCACATTTTTTATTTCTGCGCTTTGCCTGTTCCCCATTCGGGTGCATGAAACGATCGACCGTTTCCGTGTTGCAGGTAAAGGGTTGACGGAAGGCATCACCAGCGATTTGATGGCAGGTTTCCGCTTCGTGTTCGTCGAACAGAAGACCGTCACGCTTCTTATGTTGACGGCCACCCTTTATAGTGTCGGCATCAGTGCCTTCATCTTTCTCCTGCCGGTCTTTGCGAAAGAGGTGCTTGGCGTGGGTCCCATCCAGCTTGGATGGCTGTGGTCGGCGCTGGGCGTCGGGATGGTGCTCGCGTCTCTCAGTTTGACATCGATTGCGCAGGGCGACGTACCTTGGCGTCTGCGATTCATGTCCGGCGCCTTGGCGGTCGGCGGCATTGCTGTTGCCGCACTTGGTTTCTTCGATACTCCCGTTGCCGCCGGAGTCTTGATTGCGGTGATTGGGGGAAGCACCGCCATGTTTACGCCCTTGGTATGGACGATGCTCCAAGAATTGACGCCGGAGCATCTCCTCGGGCGAGTCTTTACAAGCTTCGCAACGGGGGGGATGGCCTCTTCGATGGCTGGAATGGCTGGTTTTGGATGGGCGGCCGATCACATCGGTCCTGCCGCCAGTTTAGGAGGGATCAGTCTCATTCTTCTTCTGACGGCTGCGACCGCGTGGCTATTCAGCTTTTATAAAGCACACCCCCGGGGATTGGCCGTTTCTCCATCCAGCTCCTTTACCTCGCAACCAAGCACTGCCCAATCATAGAAACCGGACCTCACGGCCTGGTTGAACGACAAGACAGAAGCCTCCGGCTCAACCGGAGGCGCGTCAGTCGGAGCAGTTCCCTGACGAGAGAGGGATCTCTCACCTGCGCGCAGATGACAGAGCAGCATGAGCGAGTTACAATGACTGAGAAAATTTCAGGAGTGTTATTCACGAGGAGGACTCGCGCGATGATCACATCGTCGAGAGCGCTGATTGTTCTGTGTCTGAATGTGTTGGTACTGGCGCCGATAGGTGTGGGTTCAGCGTTCTCTGAAACGCAAGAGAAAGAAGGTGCGACGGAGGCCAAGCCGCAGCCTGCTCCTGCGCCGAAGGTGGACACGTCGACCGAGCACAAAGAGGTCGTGCCGGAGAAGCCTACGCCACGTCCGCAGCACCACCAAGCCGATTCCGACAGTCAGCTGGCGCCGCACAAGCCATCATCTGAACATAAAATGCCATCACAGCTCGTTCCTCCCATCAAGGCTGATGGGCTGCCTGAACCGGAGGCTAAGGAGAGGGAGTCAGCCAAGGAGAAAGAACCGGTCCAGGAGAAGGAGTCAGTCAAAGAGAAGGAGCCAGCACAGGAGAAAGAGTCGGTGAAAGAGAAGGAGCCGGTCAAGGAGAAACAACCGGCCAAGGAAAAGCATCCGGCCAAAGAAAAGCATCCAGTCAAAGAAAAAGAGCCAGCCAAAGAGAAAGAGTCGGTGAAAGAGAAGGAGCCGACCAAAGAGAAGGAGTCGGTCAAGGAGAAAGAGCCAGTGAAGGAGAAAGAGACGCCCAAGAAAGCGCTTGGCTCGCTGATCTTGTCCGTCAAGCTTGCACTGATGGGAGATGCACGGCTCTTCCACTACGAGATTGAGGCGGAGGACGATCAGCAAACGGTTACCCTGAGCGGGCGTGTTACCAGTGAAGAGGAAAAGGCTGCTGCAACGGAAGTTGCGCAGATCGTTCATGGCGTGAAGACTGTCATCAATAAAATTATTCTGGACAAGGACTTGGCAAAGTCGTTGCTAAAGAAACAGGATGAAATCCTGACGGCGCTCATTAAAGAACGCTTCGCCAAGAGCGCTACCTTGAAAGCGGCAAACTTCGAGGTGAAGACCGAGGATGGTGTGGTCCAGCTCAACGGAACTGTGCGGTTTCAGGTTATCGCACTGGAAGCTGCCGAGACAGCTCGTCAAGTGCCGGGTGTTCGAGCTGTGAACACCGAGAAGATACGGCTGGAGGGTGAGAGCTGATGCAGGGCCGATCCGGCTCATTGGCTGGCGCTCCCACCACAGCGGAGCAAGCAAGCAACGGTTTGGTCGAGAATCGTCCACTCCTCCTGACCCGTGATTTCGGACTCGTGTGGTCCGGACAACTGATTTCTCAAATAGGCGACGGTGTCTCCAAGCTGGCCCTGCTGTGGTTTGTCTATGCCGTCACCGGGTCACCACTGAAGACCTCTATCATTGGGCTGCTACAGACGATTCCCCCGATTGTTCTTGGCCCTCTCATCGGCGTGTATGTCGATCGTCTTCCGAAAAAGGTGCTCCTGATCACCAGCGATGTGTTGCGTGCGTTGTTGATCGGGTTGATTCCTTGTCTCATCCCCGTGGATTCCTTTACGGTATCGGTGTTGTATGTGTTGGTTCTACTGCATGCAATTGCCACGGCAGTCTTCGGTCCGGCTCTCACGGCCGCGATACCGGCATTTGTGCCGAAGACGCAATTTACGGCGGCTAATGCGCTTCTGCAAGGTACCACCAGTCTCGGTATTATTTTCGGTCCGGCGCTTAGCGGGCTCGGTATTGCCGCGTATGGATCACAAGAGGTCCTGTGTCTCAACGCCGCGACCTATATGATTTCGGCTGCGTTTCTTCTCCTGGTTCGTTTCCGCAACCCAGTCACAACTGTTCCTTTACCTACGGCCAAGTCGACCATGCTGCAAGATTTGATCGAAGGATTTCGCTACAGCGTCGTAACTCAACCAAGATTGTTGCTCTTGACGAGCATCGCCGCTCTCTATACGTTCGGCACCAGTGCGCTGAATGCGCTTTTCCCAGTATTCGCTCGGAAGATGCTTGGGCTGGGACCCGTCGAGGTCGGCTATCTCTGGTCGGCGCTCGGCGTCGGATTGTTGGTTACGTCAATTGGACTCCTGTGGGTGACGGAGTGGCGAGTCAAGGATCGAATGCGTCTGATCATGGCCACCAGTGTGTTGAGCGGTGCAGCGCTCTGTGCGTTGACCGTGACGCCTGATCCGTATCTCGCCGGGTTCCTCATGGGAGTGATCGGCTGTGGGATTGGCGCGTTTACCCCGATTGCGTGGGGCATCATTCAAGAGCTCGCGCCAAGGCAGATGGTCGGTCGAGTGTTAGGCCTATATGGAACCGGGGCGATGACTGCAGCCATCGGAGGGATCTCCGCATTCGGATGGATCACGGAACACCAGGGCCCTGAAACCGGCTTGCTAGGGATTGCACTGGTTCTCTTGCTGACGGCGCTGGGGGCCACACGGATGAGTCGAGTGAGTGCGAACACATAAAGGAACCAGTTCATGAACGACATCATCCGCTGGAATGATCAATACTATATACGTGCATCATCTT
This sequence comes from Nitrospira sp., assembly GCA_029865345.1. Lineage (GTDB taxonomy): Bacteria > Nitrospirota > Nitrospiria > Nitrospirales > Nitrospiraceae > Nitrospira_D. Next base: position 17,812 of record JAOUHD010000024.1, on the reverse strand, counting down.
CGTTGGCCGATGGGCGCACAGAGGTCTTGAAACAGGGAGAGACCTTTGCGGTGTTTGATCGCTATGGCGATATTCACCACGCGCTCTCCGGTCCGCAGGGCCTCTACCACGAAGGCACACGCTTCCTGTCGCGGTTCGAACTGTTGTTGCAGGCGCAGCGTCCAATGCTCCTGAGTGCCACAGTGAAAGATGACAATGCCCTCTTCACCGGCGACCTCACCAACCCGGATTTGATATTGGACGGACAACGGCCTATCCCGCGCGGCATGCTCCATGTGTGCCGCACACGATTTCTATGGCAAGGGACCTGTCACGAGCGCATTCGTGTCCACAACTACGGGACCACGAAGGTTCCCCTTTCGCTCACCTTCATCCTGGAGACGGATTTCGCTGACCTCTTCGAAGCGAGAGGTCGACAGCGGCCACGTCGTGGGTCGCGTCTCAAGACTCTTTGCTCTAAAGCTGGACTGGTGTTTGGGTACAAAGGTCTTGATGGGACCATTCGCCGAACGTCTGTCCGATGCTCTCCGGAACCAAAACGGGTGACGGCTGACGGCTTCGTGATCGAATCGAACATTCCTTCGCACGCAAATTTAATATGGGAGATCTCCATCGCTTGTGAAGTCGAGCCACAACGGAACCGAAAATCACTCGCCTATGCCCGAGCGCGCCATGAGGCGGATCGGGCATTGCAAAGCGACAAAGCCGATGATGCCCATGTCTATACGGCAAACGAACAATTCAACCACTGGTTGAACCGATCATTAGCTGATCTCCACATGTTGATCTCAGCAACCCCGCAGGGACTCTATCCCTACGCCGGAGTTCCCTGGTTCAGCGTGCCATTCGGTCGAGATGGCATCATCACCGCGCTTCAGATGTTGTGGATGAATCCACTGTTTGCTCGAGGGGTGTTAGGATTTCTGGCTGTGACACAGGCGACTGATGTTCGACCTGAGCAGGATGCAGAACCTGGAAAGATTTTGCATGAGACGCGCCAAGGGGAGATGGCGGCTCTGGGCGAGATCCCCTTCGGGAAATACTACGGCAGCGTCGATGCGACGCCGCTCTTCATCGTCCTGGCCGGGGCGTACTACGAACGTACCGGCGATCGCCAGTTTCTTACGACCATCTGGCCGCATATTCAGCTCGCTCTCCAGTGGATCGATCAGTACGGCGACCCGACCGGCATGGGCTTCACCACCTATGCGCGGCAGTCTGCCAATGGACTCGTGCATCAAGGATGGAAAGATTCTCATGATTCTGTCTTTCATGCGGATGGAACGGCTGCGAACGGACCGATCGCCCTGTGCGAGGTTCAGGCCTACGTGTATCGAGCCAAACGAGCGGCGGCAGACGTGGCGCGGGCGTTGGGAGATATCGATCACGCCGATCGATTGGTGAAGGAAGCCGAGTCGCTTCGCGAACGGTTCGAGCGCGCGTTTTGGTGTGAAAGGCTCGGTTCCTATGCCCTGGCTTTGGACGGAAAGGGGCGCCCCTGTTGCGTGCGTACGTCGAACGCGGGCCATTGTCTCTATGCCGGTATTGCCGGGCAGGATCGCGGTAGACGTACTGCCCGAGCTCTGTTGCGCGAAGACATGTTCAGCGGATGGGGCATCAGAACACTTGCCACATCGGAGGCGCGCTACAATCCCATGTCCTATCACAACGGATCTGTGTGGCCTCACGACAACGCCATGATTGCAGTCGGCATGGCGGCCTACGGATATAAAGAAGGGGCGATGAAGATCCTCACCGGACTCTTCGACGCCAGTCTGTTTCTCGACCTCCACCGAATGCCAGAGTTGTTCTGCGGATTTTCCCGGCGTCCGGGAGAAAGTCCGACACGCTATCCCACGGCCTGTGCCCCGCAAGCCTGGGCGGCTGGTGCCGGTTTTCAGGCATTGCAAGCCTGCTTGGGTTTACAGATCGATGGGACTCGGAGCCTCGTGCAGTTCGTACATCCCGTTCTCCCACCGTTCCTGGAACGAGTCGAATTGCGGAACCTCAGGATTGGAACTGCGAGCCTCGACCTCGTACTCGATCGTCATGAAAACGAAGTGGCACTGAGGGTCGCCCGGCGCACTGGCGAGGTGGCCGTCGTGCTCACGATGTAGCGGGATCGTATCGACCGACTCTTGCCTACTTCCCGTCTCTAACCTAGTCGGCCGAAGAGTTCATCCGCCGGTATACTCCAGAAATCCATCTCGCGACTATTCATAGTGCAAGGCTTCGATTGGGTTCAGCTTCGACGCTTTATTTGCCGGATAGAGGCCGAAGAACAGCCCGACGACGACAGAGAAAAGAAACGCGGCTACCACGGCTTCTGTGTTGATGATGGTTGGCCAGCCGATCATGGTGGTGAGCAGCAAGGAGATGCCGATGCCTGCGGCGACGCCGAGCACTCCACCGATTGCCGTCATGATGATCGCTTCGATAAGAAACTGCAGTAAGATGTGCGCGCGTTTGGCACCGACAGCCATGCGCAATCCGATTTCCCTCGTCCGTTCCGTCACCGACACAAGCAGGATATTCATGATGCCGATGCCGCCGACGATCAGTGAAATCGAGGCGATGCTCATCAACATGAACATCATGGTCTGGCTTGTGCCGGCGATGGTCTTCGCGATGTCCTCCATCGTGCGGATCGTGAAGTCGTATTCTTCTGTTTGGTGCAGTCGATGCTTCGTGCGCAACAGATCCTTGATGTCGTCGGCGACTGCGGGGATTTCGTGCCTGGTGTGAGTCGCGACGAGGATGATCCCGACAGTTCCCAGAAATTTCGTCCCCAAGACCTTGCGTTCAGCAGTCGAGAAGGGGAGCACCACCAAATCATCTTGGTCCTGGCCCGTGATGGATTGGCCTTTTGGCGCCAGGACTCCGATGACCCGGAGGGAGACATTTCTGATGCGAATCTCGCTTCCTACCACCTCTTCCCCTGCCTCAAACAGGTTTTGGACTGCGGTTTTCCCCAAGACAACGACTTTGGCGGCTGAATCCATGTCCGACTGCGTGAAGAAGTTTCCTTCGGCAATAGGCCAACTCCGAATATCAGGAAAGACAGGAGTCGTTCCGAGGACGATCGTACTCCAATTCTTATTTTCTCGGATCACTTGAAGGACCGAGCGAGTCGCGTACATCACCGCGGTGACGCTTGCGACCTTCTTCTCAATGTCCTCTGCATCCTCAACCGTCAGGGTCGAAATAGATCCGAGCCCACCGCGGACGCCGCCGACCGTGGTGGCTCCCGGGACAATAATCAGCACATTGGTTCCCAGGCTCGAGATTTCAGCCTGCACGGAGGCTGAGGCCCCCTGGCCGAGACTGACCATCGCCACGACGGCGCCAATACCAATGATGATGCCCAGCATCGTCAGCCCGGCTCGCAAAGGATTCCGGCGGAGAATGCGGAGGGCGGAAACGAGGGTAAGCCAGAAAAAAGACATAATAGGTCGCGCTTTGCTGTCAGCTATCAGCCGTCAGCCTTTCTACATCCGATCCGAAGCTGAGAGCTGATCACTTCTTGCACTCCTTCATCTCATCCCCCGACCAGGTTCGAAGCCCGGCGGCAATTTCTTCTGGGCCTGTTCTTCCTCTGTCTCAATACCTACGATGACGCGGTCTCCCTCCTTCAATACACCATCCGCAATCTCAGTGGAGAGTGAGTCTGCAATGCCGCTTGTGACATCCACTTGACGGGGTTGGTTATCGGAGTCCAACACCCAGACTCGCGTCGCTTTTTTGTCGAGCGGTACGTTTGGCATGCGGAATCGCAGCGCGCCGTTCGGCACCCGCAGCGGATGTTCCTTGCGGGACGTGACGATTGTCACGTTTGCCGTCATGCCCGGCTTTAGCTTCAGCTCGGAATTGCTCACGGTGATGACCACGTCATAGGTCACGACGTTCTGAATGCTGATGGGGGCGTTGCGCACCTGTGTCACCACACCCTCGAAGAATTGTTTGGGATAGGCGTCCACGCGGAAATTCGCTTCCGTGCCTTCCTTGACGCCTCCGATGTCGGATTCACTGACGTTCGCGTTGACCTGCATCTGGGTCAGGTCTTGGGCGATCACGAAGAGGATCGGTGTCTGGAAGGCTGCGGCCAAGGTTTGACCGACATCCACGTTTCTGGACACCACGATGCCATCCACCGGTGAGTAGATCGTGGTGTAGCCGAGATCCAATTCTGCCGAGGCCAACGCCGCCTGGGCCTGATCGAGCTGTGCTTGCAGGACCTCGACGTTGGCTGCCGCGTCTCGGTAGTTGGTTTCAGCGAGATCGACGTCCGCTTGCGAGACAAACGCCTGCGGTCGTAGTGCCGCCATGCGATCAAATTCCCGCTTGCGCTGTGTAGCCGACACGTTGGCCTTTGCGAGGTTCCCCTTGGCGCTCTTCACGGCAGCGCGTGCTTGGCTCAAGCGGGCCTTGAACGATTTTTGATCGATCTGCGCCAGAACTAGCCCCTTCGTGACCTTGGAGTTGAAATCGGCGAAGAGTTGCGACACTTTGCCGGAAACTTGGCTGCCGACCTGGACGGAGATCACCGGATTGACGGTACCGGTCGCAGTCACGATTGCCGTGATCGGGCCTCGATCGACGAGGGCTGTTTTGTATGGGACAGGCGGAGTGCCGGAGGTCAACCAGTACCACAGTCCCCCTCCACCAGCGGCCATGACCACCACGATGCCGATCAGCCACGGTAGACGAGATCGCTGTGATCGCACAGGGAGCGAGATCACTGTCGTCGATAATCTCTGCTCAGGTAAGGGCTCGGATTGTCGATACGCTGGTGCAGCGGCGGTGTGGTGTGGAAGGACTTCCGTCACGGGAACAGAGGGTTTGGGTGCTTGAGGATCAGTGGTCATGATGCGCTCGTGACTTGGGTGGTTTCGGTATGAGTATGAATCCTACGATTGCGACGGTTTACGATGAACTTCCGGCCCTCCTCCGCCGACAAGAGTGCCAGTGCCCCGAACACGAGTGCGCCGAAGATCCAGAGAGGTAAAGGACTGGTTCCAAAGATCGCGTTGCCCCAGGGGGTATAGAGGATCAATACCAGGACGACGAGTTCGATTGCGATTCCCCAGAGGAGCAATGGATTGGTGAACCAGCCGAGTCGGGCGAGCGACACACGGTCTGAGCGGCAGGCGAACACGTTTGCCACCTGGGCGACGACGATGGCGGCGAAGGTGGCGGCGGTTGCTTGTTTGTAGAGCGGATCGGACCAGTCGAGCGGCATGCCCCAGGTCCATCCCTGTGTGAGGAGCAATAAAAAGAAGGAACTCATGGCGATCCCGGCTTCGATCAGGCCCAAAAAGACATAGGCGCGCAGGAGGAGCGGAAGATTCATTAACCGTTCCGTGCGCGGGCGCGGCGGTCTTGCCATCATGTCGGTGTCGGGCTTTTCGGCGCCCAGAGCCAAGGCTGGAACCATGTCGGTCCCCAGATCCACTGCGAGGATTTGTGGGACCGTGAGGGCGAGTGGAACCCCGAACAAGCCGAACGCCAGATAGGGGACGACTTCAGGCACGTTGCTCGCCAGCACGTACGTGGAAAATTTGCGGATGTTGGCGTAGACGGCGCGGCCTTCTTCAATGGCGTTGACGATGGTTGCGAAGTTGTCGTCGAGCAAGATCATGTCCGCCGTTTCTTTCGCCACGTCGCTTCCGGCGATGCCCATCGCAATACCGATATCGGCTTTCTTGATGGCCGGAGAGTCGTTGACACCGTCGCCGGTCACTGCGACCACTTCGCCCATCTCTTTGAGTGTGGATACGATCCGCATCTTGTGCCGGGGCGCCATGCGCGCAAAGACCGGCTCGGGCTCGCCGGGATTAGTGGGCGTGAGGAGCCGACGCAGCGCCTCGTCGCTCATCGTTTCGACCTGGTGCCCTTCGATGACGGGACAGTATCCGTCCGGCTCGGTGGGGGTCTCTTTCGGTGCCAGCCCAATCTGGCGGGCGATGGCCAGGGCTGTGAGCGGATGGTCGCCGGTGATCATGATGGCGCGGACGCCGGCTTGGCGGCAGCGCGCAATGGCTTCCGGTACTTCGTGGCGCGGAGGGTCTATCATGGCTACCAGCCCGAGGAAGGTCAGGTTCTGTTCCACCTGCTCGATGTCCAGCTTCTCGATACCTTGCTCAATGTCACGCATGGCCACAGCCAGGACCCGATAGGCTTGGTGCGCAAAGGTACGGCTTTGTGCCATGATCCGCTGGCGGTCTTCCTGACTCATCGGCGAGCGAATACCCTGGTGGCGTATCTGATTGCAGAGGGGCATCAGCGATTCCGGTGCTCCCTTCACGAACGCCACAAGCTGGCCCTCACGCCAATGGAGGGTGGCCATGCGCTTCCGATCCGCGTCGAACGGGAGCTCGCCCATCCGGGGCAACGGGTCATGGTGGAGAAGTCCGTGACCCAGTGCGAACTCAACCAGGGCCACTTCGGTCGGATCCCCTGTCACGATGGGACGGCCGCCGGTTTTCCGCACGCGCTTGGCATTGTGGCAGTGAATGATCGCGTCGAAGAGCGGCGCATACTCCTCGGCCTCGATTGCGCTGGTCACGCGTCCGGCGATCACTAAACAGCTTTCCTGCACCTCGATTTCGAGATGGTCCATGTAGAAACGAGCCACGCGCATCCGGTTCTCGGTCAGCGTCCCCGTCTTATCCGTGCAGATAACGGTGGTGCAGCCCAAGGTTTCCACGGATGTCAGCTGTTTAATGAGCGCATGGCGTTTGGCCATGCGTTGGCTACCCAGGGCCAAGGCCAGCGTCACTGTGGGGAGCAGTCCTTCCGGCACGTTTGCCACAATGATGCCGATCCCAAAGATCGCGCTGATCCAGAAACCCAAGCCCATGGAGATGCCGATGGCGAAAAAGGTTCCACCCATCGCGAGCGACAGTAGCGCGACCACGTGGGTGACTTTCACGATTTCTTTCTGCAGAGGGCTGAGGCCTGTCTCCACTCCTGTGGAGAGGCGGGCGATCTTGCCGAATTCCGTTTGCATGCCCGTGGCGAACACCACCGCCCGACCTCTGCCGGAGAGCACGGGGGTGCCGGCAAAGACGAGATTGGGAATGTCTAGGAGATGCCCATCGGCCACCGGCTCCGCTGTTCGCCGCTTCGGTCGGGATTCGCCCGTGAGAGAGGACACGTCGACCCGCATGTCGGTCGCTTCGATGAGCCTGGCGTCGGCAGGGATTTGTTCTCCCTCCTCAATCAGGAGCACGTCACCCGGTACGATCTCGCTCCGCGACACATCATGTGGCTGGTTGCTTCGCAGCACCCACGCCCTGCTAGGGAGGAGGCGATGGAGGGCATGCACCGCGCGCTCTGCTTTGTATTCCTGAAAGAAGGCAAAGATGGCGTTGATGACAATGACACCGAGGATCGCCCAGCCGAGCGTGGCCATCCCTTCGCCGGGTTTCATGAATTCTGCCGTGAACGCGAGGGCGGCGGCGACCCAGAGCAAAATGGCCAGGAAGTGGGTGAACTGGTGGAGGAATCCTCGAATCAATGAATAGTGACCAGGCTCGACGAGAACATTCGGTCCGTATCGAGCCAATCGCCGTTGAGCCTCATCGGAAGACAGACCACCGTTGCTGGTTTCCAGCCGCTTCAGCACCTCTTCGATCGGAAGCTGGTGAATGTCCTGATGGCTGAACTCAGGCACGGGCTCCTCGCACGATCAGCACGGAGCAGGGGGCATGCCTCAACAGGCTTTCAGACACGCTGCCGAGATGGAGCCGCTCGCTCTTGGTCAAATCGCGAGATCCGATGACCAAGAGCTCGTCGCGATTGGCCTCTATGTGTTTGACGATGGCTTCGATGACGTGGTCCATCTTGACCTGCGTCACGACCTGAAAGCCATCTTTAATGAACGCATTCCGTACGCTGTTGACGAACGCGGCGGCCCGCTCCATGACCGGCTTCGTCAATTCGGCCAGCTGCGCTTCGGATAAGTAGCGGGCGGCAAAGTCCGTGACGGGACTCTCCACTGAAGAGAGAATCGTGACGGTGGCGGTCTCTGGAAGAAGGTAGGATCGTAGAAACTTCGCGGCGGCCCGTGACGGTTTGGAGTCGTCGACGGCAAGCGTGACATGGAGAAGTTTGTGCGTCGGTTGTTTCACGATCCACACGGAACAGGGAGCCATTGAGGCAACTTGGCGAGAGATACTTCCCAGTAAGAACCCTTGAATATCGCTGAGTCCGCGCGATCCCAAGATGATCAGATCCGCCTTCAGGCGACGCGCTTCTCTGGCGATGGTCTTCGCCAGTGGGCCATGAGCCAAGATGGTTTGGATGGTTGAGCGTGGTGCCGTGGCTGCCTGACCCAGGGCCACGCGGGCTGATCGCGCGGCATCTCGAAGAATAATGCCACCTGCTTTTTCCATGGCGGCGAGTGCTCGACGCTCTCGGACGGGATTCTTCCCCGCGAGCGCTTGGAGAGCCGGCTTGTCGACGACGTGAAGTAACGTGATGTGTTCAGGCTCTCGGCTCGCAAGAGCTTCGAGTGCCTGGATTCCCCACTGCGAGTGTTCCGACCCATCGACCGCACATAAAATCCGCATGACTGATTCCTTTCCTTCGTGATGGACACGATGTCGAGATGATTGCGGGTATCAGAACTGCATTGGATGTGCCTGTGACATGGAGAATAACGGGAGAAAACTTGTTCAACTTTCAAGGAGTTATCAAGAGAATCGGTGTGTAGGTTCAGAGGGAGGTTGAGGCATTTTGCAGCAGAGAGGAAATGTGACTGTGGTGAATAGCGTCAGTTCGAGCTTCTGGACGGCTCAAAGTGATCAGGATCGAGCCCGGTACCGAGTGTGTCGCCTATCTTCGCTAGTAAGAGAATCGGAGCTTGGTCATTCGGATTGCCGAGGACTGATATTTGGTAACGACGAGGGGGCAAATCCTATCGGAAGGACCTAAGGAGGAACGATGAAAAAGACGAAAAAGGCGAAGAGGGGTAAGGTCGTCAAAGTCAAAGACTTCGATTCCATGACAGTCAGTCAGGTCATGGAGAAGGAAGTCCAGTCCGTTCGTCTGAGAACGAAGGGAGATGTGATTGCGTCGCTCATGATCGAGGGCTTTGGGGCCGTCCCAGTCGTCGAAAATGGTCGCAAGCTGGCTGGCATCGTCAGCGAGCACGATTTGCTGGCGGCCGTCGACGATGGTCATCGGCTTGGCGCTGTTTCGGCGAAAGATGTCATGACTTCCAACCCCTACTCAGTCAGGCCGGAAACGACGCTCGGAACGTTGGTCCATGTGCTGCGCGCAAGCGACTTGGTTCGCGTCCCTGTTGTGGATGACAAGGATAAATTGGTCGGTATCATCGCAAGACGCGATGTCTTGCGAACTTATCTCGCCACTGGCGGCAAACGATAACAGGGGGGAGCGTATGAGACAAACCGAATTCTTTCTGAAGGCCTGCGATCCGAAGACCTTGACGGTGGGACAGTTGATGCAGGACGCCGTCACGCGGTGCAGCTCGCGCACGGATGCCTCGACGATCGCCTATATGATGACCCACCGCAATTTCGGGAGTCTTCCGGTCGTGGAAGAGGATGGCACGTTGGTCGGGGTCGTCACCGAATACGATCTGCTGCAAGCCATGATCGAGGGCCGCGATCTTCGAAAGATTCTCGCGACGGAAATCATGTCGGTCCATCCCGTCACCGTGACGGAGGACCAAACACTCGGCCAAGTGGCCGATCTATTCCAAGATCGCTATTTGACTCGCGTTCCGGTGGTTAGGAATAACAAGCTGGTGGGGATTTTGGCCAGACGGGATTTGCTGTTCGGTTATATGAAGGCATCCCAGCACTGGTCTTGATTTTAAGAAGCGTGCAACTGAGGTGTCAATTAAAGCGCCTGAGAACACATCTGATACTCGCGTCGACAATCATCCTTCTTTCCGCTGGCTCTGAGGCGGAATCGACTCGAAAGTATCGGGATCTCTGCAGCATCATCTATCCAAGCGATGCGACTATAGAATGGGAGTGCCGAACGCTCCGTGCGGGCGAATCGTTGGAGAAGCTTTTCGGCGAGCACTGGATCGACGTGGTTCGGTTCAACCGCATCGACCGGCGCCATGCACAGTCTGGGCGGTCCATCAAAGTCCCCAAACAGCTTTATGATCTGCAAGCATTTATGCCACTACCCCTTTCTTATCCGTCTGCAGAATTGGACGAACAGTTCGTCCTGATTGATCTCTCTGAACAATTTCTCGGGGCCTATGAATATGGATCTCTTCGCTTTGCCATGCCCATTGCCTCTGGAGAGGTCAAGAATCCAACACCGGTGGGACAATTTCGTCTGACCGCTGCGCATCGGGCCCATAAATCCTGTCTCTATATGATTGAAGGTACGAACCGACCTTATCCAATGAACTATGCACTCAGGTTTTATATCAATCGCGAAGGTGTGTCCTACTGGATTCACGGACGTGATTTACCTGGCTATCCCGCTTCTCACGGTTGTATCGGGCTCTATGATGAACTAATGGAGAAAGAGCAGTACGGCATCCAAAACGAGCCTGAACTGAATGACGCGAAGCGACTGTTTGAATGAGTGCTCGGCGGGGAAGCCGAGTATGACCAAGTGATTCCACTCCCGAATGGGCCAAGGGTTCATATCATCGGCCGGGTGCCGAGACAGCAGTAAGCCCAAGGTGGCAAGAATGTACTGGCACCAACGTGGAGTGCACAAGTTTTGCGAGAGACGCTCGATGAGTTGCCAGCCAAGGAGGTTCTGATGACACCTATGACATCCGTACAGATTACGGCGCCAGGAGGCCCGTTCAAGATCGCCCACAGTCCGGTGCCGGAACCCAAACCCAACACCGTTCGCATTAAAGTGCAAGCCTGTGGGATTTGCCATAGTGACATGTTTGTCAAAGAAGGCCATTGGCCAGGACTCCACTATCCGCGCGTCACGGGCCATGAGGTGGCGGGAGTGATCGATGCGGTAGGTGCCGGAGTGGTGGCCTGGGAGAAAGGCCAGCGTGTCGGGGTGGGGTGGCATGGGGGGCATTGTGGCCGATGTGCCCCGTGCCATCGCGGCGATTTTTTCGGTTGTCAAAAGTTCCTGGTGACAGGCTTCCATGAGGATGGAGGCTATGCGGAGTACTTGATTGCGCGCACCGAGGCGCTGGCTGCAATCCCTGATACGCTGACACCCACAGAAGCCGCGCCGATTCTCTGCGCTGGGATCACGACGTTCAACAGCTTGCGTCACAGCGGAGCCAAGGCCGGTGATCTGGTGGCTGTCCAGGGGGTGGGCGGTCTCGGCCATCTTGGTGTGCAGTTTGCCAACAAGATGGGCTTTCACGTGGTGGCTATTGGGCGAGGCCAGGACAAAGCCGCGCTCGCCTTGAAGTTGGGAGCCGAGCGCTACTTGGATGCCGAAACAACTGATCCGGCGAAGGAACTGGCGAGTCTCGGCGGAGCAGCCGTGATTCTGGCCACGGCGCCGAGCGGCAAAGCCATGTCGGACATGATCGACGGCTTGGGGGTCGGCGGCAAGCTTGTTGTCCTTGGAGTGTCGACTGATCCCATGACCGTGACACCGATTCAACTGATCGGCGCGCGCCGGACGATTCAGGGATGGCCGTCAGGTACTGCACGAGATTCCGAAGATGCCCTCAATTTTTGTGCCCTGACCGGTATCCGTCCGATGGTGGAGACGTTCCCGCTGGAACAGGCAGCGGCCGCCTACGATCGTATGTTGAGCGGAAAGGCCCGCTGTCGCGTGGTGCTGACCATGAGGTAACGAGTTCTTATTGTGGCACATGTAAGCGGTCCGATAACCAGGAGGAATGCGATGCCTATCAAGAAGAAGACTCGGAGTCCGAAGAGACGACGCCCACCCCGCGGGCGCGCGACGAAGGCTACGGCAAGGAACAGTACGGAATCCGGACTCAGCCTCCGGTTGGACGAGTTGACGGAGCGGATCGATATTGTGCTGCCGGAGGTGACGGCGCGGGTTGCGGCGTTGGAGCATCTGCTGCTGGAGCTGAAGCTGTGCAGTCACGACGACCTGCGTCGCGCGCGGCAGTTTGTGCGCGAACAGGAGGCGTAAGGGACTACGAGTGATCGGGCCCCTGTAGAGCTGATAGTCGATGACGGCACATCGGCCAGAGGCAAGGGGCGGCGGGGCAGCAGGTGAGGAGAGCCGACTCCATGTGTACGCGGGAGCCGTGCGTGAACACAGAACCCGGTCTAAGACACACTCAAGACCATGGTTTTGTTCCTCCTAGGACAGACGTGCTAAGCTGATGCCGCGTGTCGGCATAGCGTTCTGATGTGTCTTGTAGACCCAGCCGATACACTCCACGCGTGAATGAAAGGACAGATGTCGATGAACTTACAACCATTGCACGATTGGGTCTTGATCCGGACCGGCGAACCGAGCGAGAAGAGCGCCGGCGGCATTATCATTCCGGACAGCGCGCAAGAGAAGCCGCAGGAAGGAGAGGTCCTTGCCGTGGGGGCTGGCCGCTTTGTCGAGGACAAGGATTCAAAGGAAAAGGTCAAGAAGAAGACCTTTGTGAAGACCACCCTCAAGCCGGGCGAACGTATCCTGTACGAAAAACACGCCGCCAGAGAAGTGGAGGGCGACGATGAAGCGTTGGTGCTCGTTCGTGAAGAGGATGTCTTGGGCTATCTTCCGTAATCGGTATGCTTCACAGAAAGACGAAGGCACTCACATCTGGGCCTGACTTCACCCCCGGACATCTGACGCTGACCCCGATTTCTGCCTCGTCGTTTGAGCACGGCATGCGCTGTCAGAACGTGGCCGAACACCATAGCCTGGCGGAAGACCGCCCTATCAAGGACCGGCCGGTCAACGGCACAACGGCCCAGGAGAACGATCATGAAGATGCTGCAGGTTGTCTGTGGGGAGAAACTTGAAGCGGAGATCCTCGCCCTGTTTCAGAACCTGGGGATCAAGGGCTATACGATGATCAAGGGTGTGGGAGGCAGTGGGCAGACCGGGACGGTCTCCGGAACCGGTGGCTCGATCGATCGCAATACATTGTTCATGGTCGCGCTCGAAGATGATCACATTCACATGACACAGGTGCTGAACGCCGTGAAAGAGATCCATGGCAGGCATATTCACGGATACCGTGGCCTTGAAATCCCGCTCAAGGTCTTTCTGCAACCCTGCGAAGTCATCCTGTAACGAGGTGAGACTCGAATCCTGGGTCGACATGGGCATGGAAAAGCGGAGTGGAAGCCCGCCGCCAGACCATCCACATAACAGCGCGCCACCGAGGCTCTGAACACTCAATACATTCTAGCGATAGCTTGATGGAATGAAGGTTTCCCCGTTTGTCGTTTACCAACCAGGGTTTGAATGGCCAAACAATGACGCCCAACCACTGTCTTCACCGCGCAGCATAGACCAATAAGTCAATAGTCATGCCCCAGTTCTCTTGATATTTGAATGGGCGCTAGGTGCCGAAGTGAAGGGCGACAGAATGATCCCGCTGCCGAACGGGCCCAAAGTCCACATCATCGGCCAGGCGCCACGATAGTGCATGTCTGAGCCAACCTGATACTGAAATACATCATGGATAGCCGCAACCTCACGTTTCGCTCTTTGTCCCAGTTCATCCATCATCACCTGCTCTGGTTTTTGATCGGCGTCTACACCCTCTCTGCCATCTGGCCAACCGCCGGCCTCTGGATTCGAAACGTCAGTTTCGGCGATCTCCGAATCGTCAATGAGACCATGCATATTTCTCTCCTCCTGCTCTTGCTGGCCACCTTGATGTTCAATGCAGGGTTGGGGGTCAAGACTGCGCACCTCAGATCATTGGCCAAGAAGACAGGGGTCTTGTTTGCGGGGCTCACCGCCAATCTCATCATCCCCATGGCCTATATCTTTCTGGTCACCCTAATCATGCGGCTGTGGTACGAGCCGGAGGAAGCCCAACACATCCTCGTCGGGCTGGCGTTAGTGGCTGCCATGCCGATAGCCGGGGCCTCAACCGCCTGGGCCCAGAATTCCAATGGTAATCTGGCGCTGAGCTTGGGATTGGTCCTCGCCTCGACCGTATTGAGTCCCGTCCTGACGCCGATCGCGCTCCATACGTTCGGTGAGATGGCCACGGAGGAATATGAAAGGGTCATACACGATCTTGCTGCGTATGGCTCGGGAGCGTTCCTGGGGTTCTGGATTGTATTGCCTTCCCTGTTGGGCCTTGCGGTGCGCTTCATAGCGCCTGAAATGCAACTAACGGCCATTATGCCGTTCATCAAACTGATCAATGCAGTTGTCTTGTTGCTGTTGAACTACTCGAACGGATCGGTGTCCCTTCCTCAAGCCATCGCGGACCGAGATTATGACTTTCTGGCGGTGACGCTGGCTATCACCGCGGGCCTCTGTGTCACGGCCTTTTCCTCTGGCTATGGGTTGAGTCGATTGTTCAAGGTAGATGATGCTGATCGCGTCTCACTCATGTATGGACTGGGGATGAATAACAACGGGACTGGGCTGGTCTTAGCGTCGCTCGTCCTCGCCGACTATCCCCGCGTCATGGTGCCAATCATTTTCTACAATCTCATTCAGCATCTGGTGGCAGGAGGCGTGCATGAGGTGACAGGACGAGCTATTGGGAAGCCAAAAATAGGATAACGCTAAGGGAACACGGTTTCTAATGTCCATAATCGATTAGTTGCCGTAAAGAGTTCCGGGCCTGAAGCTTTGATTGCACTCAGCTGCTGCGGAAAATTCTCATAGAGCCAACCGTATAGACCAGATCGGCGTCACCTGCTGGCAATGGCTTTGCGCAATGTTTCAATGATCAGGAATGGCAGGGATCAGGAGGGAACCCCAAAAAAAGCTCCAACCCCAGCGGTCACGGCCATGGCCAAGGCGCCCCAAACGGTCACCCGCGCGGCAGCGGTCATCACGGAAGCACCTCCGACGCGCGCAGCCAGGGAACCCAAGAGTGCAAGAAATAAGATCGAGCTTCCAGAAACAGCCCACATAAGCGCAGAGATGGGCACCAACAGGACTACCAGGAGAGGGAGGGCAGCGCCAACGGAAAATGTGACAGCCGAAGCCAGTGCGGCTTGAACCGGTCGTGCGGTGACGATGTCGGATATACCCAGCTCGTCACGCCCATGCGCGCCGAGTGCATCATGTGCCATCAGCTGGGTTGCGACGTTGGATGCGAGTTCTGCATCGAGCCCACGTGCAACGTAAATCGCGGTCATTTCCCGGTGTTCTTGCACCGGGTTTGCTGCTAACTCTTTGCGCTCCCGATCTAGATCCGCGCGCTCGGTGTCGGCTTGCGAACTCACCGAAACATACTCACCAGCAGCCATTGCCATGGCACCAGCCACAAGACCTGCCACGCCAGCGATCACAATACTCGTTGAACTCGCGCCTGCCGCCGCGACGCCTAAGACGAGACTCGCCGTGGAAACAAGACCGTCATTGGCGCCAAGAACAGCCGCACGGAGCCATCCAATGCGGCGTATGGTATGTGTTTCAAAGTGCGGCATCGCAATGGTTTACGAGTCAGTCAGCGGTGGCCAACACGGGAAACCTCGCGAGGTAGTCTCACGGGTCTAGTAGGGACAAGTCTACTGCAAAGTCGTAGATGGGTCCATCGATCCGGAGATGATACGGGGAGTTCATGTGAGAGGGGAGAGAGCAGAGCGAATGATAGAACTTGAGAGATCAGACCTCTCTTGTTACTCATGGAAAGAATGGACGGGTTAGAACGTGATGATCGAACAAACAGGGAGTACGAGTTCTAAATGATGATCTCGCAGGGTTGGAGAAAGACTTTCAGCGGGATTTCACGGTCATCATGTCCTTGAATATGTTGAGCGCGAAGCTCTTTCAGCGCGGCTACAATCTGTGGCAGAAAGGTGGCTTCATATCCGAGTGCGACCATGAAGAGTGTATTGGTATGGGCGTCGGGATCGGCTGAGTGGTTGGCACCGGGGACGGTCCCGGTCACACCACTGCCTCCCACGCCTGAGATCACCGTGTATCCTTTGATCCCCACCTTCTTAAACATGGCCAAGATTTCGCTCTCTAACCTCTTCCCACAGACAATCTGAAGCATCTTCATGAGAGTCCCCTTCGACGTTGTGATTGTGGTCAGCGAAATCGTGTGGTTAGCGTATCACAGGGGGAAATCCCTCACAAATGCTGTGTCGTATCGTGCGGTGGAGCAGACAAGACCCTCCCATTTCCCAGGGGGCTGCTAAGAATCTAGGTCTAGAAATATGGATCCGAACAGGGGGTTTTTGGACCTCTTACCCTGCGGTCTAAGAAATCGCAGGTCAAGTAGACCCTTTATGCTCCGCTGGCGGTACTTGCTCTATTCCAAAGTCCTTTATTGGAGGAAGACAAGTGACGTTTGCGTCTCGCACCACTGCAGTAACGATTTTTAAAACGCTTTCGGAAATGTTCCCAAGCAAATCCCAGCTGATGAAAGTCAAAGGTTGTCCCACAACAAACTGAAAAGTAACGCCCCTGAAGACAACGGTTTCATCTTTTCCGTTCTCTGGGAAATGCGCCCAAGCATTGTGAACGGTGTTACGTATCAACCTGAGTAACTTCATAGTTGGTTCCCAATCAGTTGGGATACTGCTCAGATACGGTTTCTTGCTTCTGAACAAGCATTGACAGATGATCCAAAATTTCGAAGCCTTGTTGTGTGGATCAAGCTGCCCTAATATTAGACGAAATGAATGTTCTAAATTTCCGACTAGGTCCAGGATAAGCTTACCTTTGATCCCTCGATCAAAAGCTGTACGACCCGGGGCGGCAAGCGCACTCCCAGTTCCTGTTGCATATTGTTCCCACCATGCGGGATCGCACATATGAACCCTCATCGTGTAAAGGCTGACGACTGGAACAAAAAGGATCGTGCCCAACCTCAATATCGCGCATTGCCTAACGTCATCCTTCTGCCAACTGGGAAAGTCGCATCGAATTGCATGTAACTCAATCTCAGCAGCCTTTCGTAATGCTTCGATCTGAAATTCCGCCTTTTGCACCCAATCTGTTCCTAGCATCCCTCCTCCGGTACTAAATATTCAGGATATTTTCGCGTCCCAAGCCAGAAGAGTAGATGCTTTCACTATCCCGATCAATCGGCTTTGATATTTGCTACCACGCTGCTACCAGGACAGGACAAAACAGCCCGATCTCGCCCCATGTCGGGGGAGTCCTGAGTTGTTGTTTCTTGTGGGGTTAGATTGTCTGAGATAGGGCTATCTGAATTTTGTAAACCGCAGGTCGTATGACTCACGTAGCTCGTCTTGTCATCGGCCCTTGACTCATCAAAATTTATTGTTATACAGTTCACTCATGGTTGCCAGTGCTCTCTCGACCAAGAAAGCGGTTGCGCTGTTTCACGCCCTGTCGGATGAGACTCGCTTGGAGTTGCTGGACTGTTTAAAAGAGGGAGAACAATGTGTCTGTGAACTAATGGATTCAATGAAAGCCGCGCAGTCGCGTCTGTCGTTTCACCTCAAGGTACTCAAGGATGCGGGGCTGGTCGAGGATCGCAGGGAGGGGCGGTGGATGTATTACTCGCTCAGTCCTCAGGCGATGGAAGAGCTGGAAGAGTTGGTGGGTTCTCTCAAGAAGGCGGCAAGGTCGGCGGTTTCTTCAAAACGTTGCTGCTGATTTTTTAGCCCCTACAAATCAACATTTCTTGATTGGAGGTTAATCATGAATGACGCACAGACGATCAAAGATGAAATCAAGACCAGATACGGTCAGGCGGCTTTGCAGGCGCAGAAACAGGAGCGGCGTTCCTGCTGCG
>JAOUHD010000157.1 GCA_029865345.1 Nitrospira sp. | reverse complement strand
GAGCAGGTCGAGCGCACGTCGGTAGTAATTGAGATAATTGATCTTATCGGCATCGATAAAGATGAGATCGAATGGTCCAGAGAGCGTCCGCATCGTGTCGAGCGCGGGGCCCATTCGGATGCTGATCTTGCTCCCGCATTGTGCCTGCGCAACATAGCGTCGAGCCACCACCGCTGATGGCTCGTTGATCTCACAGGTGATGACTGTTCCATCTTCTGGTAGAGCTTCAGCAAAGCAGAGGGCGCTATAGCCGGTAAACATCCCGATTTCGAGTACCCGCTTGGCACCCACCAACTGCGTCATCATTTTGAGAAACGCCCCTTCCAGTGGGCCGACCAGCATTTGGGGATACTCCATGGTCCGCTGGGTCTCCTCGCGCAGCGCTCGACAGACTGACGACTCCGGTATGGAATGCGCTTCGGCATAGGATTCGATCTCGGATGGAACCAGCCTGTTCATTAGAATTCCCTTGGATGATTTGAAAAACGCGCCGCCCGTTGCGTACACTGCGACGACCGAATCACGGACGTGAATCTTAGCACAGTGACCTGGAGGCCGAATTGAAAACCTTCGCCACGTTAGAACCCCTCACCACCAGACTGCTGGAAATTCAACGCATCAATAGTGCAGCCTCGGTCCTTTCATGGGATCAGGAAACCTATATGCCGGTCGGTGGTGGAGAAGCTCGAGCTGAGCAGATCGCCGTGCTCCAAGGTTTGGCCCATGAGAAGCTCGTCTCGCCGGACATGCAGACGCTCTTGTCACAATGGGTGGATCCGGCGACGGGCCAGGCGGCCGAGCAACCCGGAGACAGCTGGGACGAACCGGCGCGCTCGCTCTTGCGCGAAACATGGCGGGATTTCAGCCGCGCGAAGAAACTGCCGTCGGATTTCGTGGTGGCACTGAGCCGAGAATGTTCGCTTGCCCAGCAAGTGTGGGCTGAGGCCAGAACGAAAAACAAATTTTCCATGTTCCTCCCGAACCTTCGAACGGTGCTCCGGCTCAAGCGTGAAGAAGCGCAGTATCTCGGCTATCAGGACTCACCCTATAACGCCCTGTTGGATGTCTATGAACCAGGCGCGACCATTGCGAATCTCCAACCAGTATTTACTGCACTCAAGGCCCGGCTGGTGCCGTTGCTGAAAAAGATCGCACAGAGCCGGGTGAAGATCGACGATAGCGTGTTGCACCACTCGTATGACCAGGCTCGACAACTGGAGTTCGGGCGGCTGGTCTTGACGGCGATGGGCTATGATTTTGAGCGTGGCCGTCTGGATCTGTCAGCCCATCCCTTCACCACGTCGTTTCATCCAACCGATGTGCGCGTCACCACCCGTGTTCATGAACATGAACTGCAATCCTGCCTCTTCAGCTGTATCCATGAAGGCGGGCACGGGCTGTACGATCAAGGGTTGGATCAACGATATTTCGGGACGCCGTTGGGTGACTCGGTTTCTCTCGGTATTCATGAGAGTCAGTCTCGTCTGTGGGAAAACTGCGTGGGTCGTTCGCAGCCTTTTTGGCGCTTCTTTTATCCGATTTTACAACAGACCTTTCATGAACAGTTGCGCGGCGTGGAGATCGACCAGTTCTATGCCGCAATCAATTGCGTGAAACCGTCGTTGATCCGCGTGGAAGCCGATGAGCTGACCTACAATCTCCATATCATGCTGCGATTCGAAATCGAGCAGGATCTGGTGGAAGACAAGATTCAGCCTGAAGACTTACCCGCCATCTGGAATCAGAAGGTGGAGGACTACTTGGGTATCGTTCCACCCTCTGACGCGGACGGAGTGTTACAGGATGTCCACTGGTCATTCGGGGCGTTCGGCTATTTCCCCACGTATACCTTAGGCAACCTCTACTCCGTCCAATTTTTCGAGCAGGCCAAGTTGGAGATTCCGAATCTGGAGCATGAGATTGCGGCAG
The DNA here is from genome assembly GCA_029865345.1 of Nitrospira sp. Taxonomy (GTDB): domain Bacteria; phylum Nitrospirota; class Nitrospiria; order Nitrospirales; family Nitrospiraceae; genus Nitrospira_D. The sequence continues at coordinate 5,384 of JAOUHD010000157.1, read as the reverse complement.
GCCAATTGTTAAGTTTGCGCCGGTGGCTCGAACAGAAGATTCACCGCTGGGGTCGCATGTTCACGCCGGCCCACCTCGCCCAGCGCGTGACGGGGGCAACGGTGAGTCCCGAACCTTTTCTCAATTACGCGGAAAAGAAGTACGGCGAGATCTACCAGCTCTGAGCATCGATGACCGGTCGGCTGTCATACCCCAGCACGGTGTTGAGCTGTGTAACGATGACTGGAGGCAACGTAAATTCAGCTTGCACCTCGATCCGATGCGGCACGAGCAGCGTGGTGTGGAACACAATATCGCGAATGGGAATCTTCAGCTCAGGGTCCTGAGGTGTGCTCAGCTGAACCGACTCGACGGAGTTCGTGATGGTACCGCTGTCTTGTGGTCCATAGGCCGCGACGACGGCATCAATGATGTCCTTGACCTTTTCATTGGCCTCTTCCCCTTCGATGGCACGCAGGAGTAAGGGAATCGCTTCCTCCTTTGCCTGATCCGATACCGTGAAGTTTTCGATCCGGCCTTTTCGGCGGAGGGAGGTCAGGTCATTATCGAGATCCTTGCTGAACGCTCCATATGCAAAACGAAAGAATTCGAAATGAAACGCTTTCAGGCCTTTGGCAAAGGTTTGAAGCTCACACAGAAAACACAGCTGCTGCAGTTTGACATCGCTCAGCTGACCAAGTGGCTCAGCGAGTTGCAGGACGTACAAGAGCAGGGTACGGTCGACGGCAATCTGGTTGGGCGTTCTCACAGTCTCCTCGCTCTATATCGTGAAGGTTTCACTATAACCAGCCGGAAACGCAACCGTCAAAGGCGGAGAGATTTTCAGATCGGTTTGCAGAATCACTCTTGACCCGCCGCGTAATTTCGTCTTTAATCCCGGCTCCAGGAGGATCGGTCTCATCACCATGTCCAAACATGTCAAAGAAATGGGTGTCCTGAAGGAGCACCTCGGGAAGCACCAGCTGAAATTCACGCGCCAACGTGAACTGATCCTCGACGCATTTCTCAAGCAAGAACATATTACAGCCGAAGAGATGTACCACCAACTGGCCAGAAAGGATCCGCACCTGGGCTTGGCAACCATTTACCGCACGCTGAACCTCTTCTGCGAAGCCGGTCTGGCTCAAGCCCGCCACTTCGGCACTCAAACGCAGTACGACAACATCTCGCACAAGGGCCACCACGATCACCTCATTTGCACCGGCTGCGGAAAGATTGTGGAGTTCGAGAACTGCGACATCGAGCGCCTCCAGGAAGAGGTGGCCTCACGGAACGGCTTTACAATCCAAACCCACCGCCTTGAGCTCTACGGTCTCTGCTCCCCCTGCCGCCAATGACGCTCCCCGCAGCTTGTTGCGGGGGATCACACGTTGACCTCTGGGGATTTTTCTGCTATCCTTCTTGAGACGGTTTATCAATTTCAACTCAGCCCATACTTCACATTGAAATAGCAGGTTCAATCATGCGCATGGTCCTTCAACGTTCCTCTCGTATCACAGCCCTTGCCCATCAACGGAGGGCCTTAGGCATTTCAGCCACCTGTTTCCTGATGCTCTTCTGGCTGGTCATGCCGGCCATCACCTCTGCTGCCGACACGTTGACCATCTATTCTGGACGGGCCGAACGATTGATCAAGCCGGTCTTGGATGCCTTCACGGCAAAGACTGGGATTCACATCGAGTTACTCTCATCCGGTACCACTGAGTTGGTGAACCGGATGAAGGCCGAAGGAGACCGCAGCCCCGCCGATCTCTTCATCACCAATGATGCCGGCAGCTTGGAACAGGCACGCACTGCGGGACTCTTCCGCCCCTTGAACATGCGGGAAGTTGAACGGGCCATTCCTCCTCAATTCCGCGCAGCAGACAACAGCTGGATCGGCTTGTCAGGCCGGTTTTGGGTTGTTGTGTACAACACGACACTGGTGAAGCCTGATCAGATCAAGTCCTTGGTGGATCTGGCGGATCCTACGTGGAAGGACAAAATCGCCATTCCTAACGCCGGCAGCGAATATTTGCAGGCAGGGGTGTCGGTCATTCGCGCGAGTCTCGGTGACGATCACACCAAGAAATTCCTCGAAGGGCTTCGGGATAACGCCGGCACACAGGTCTACCAAAAAAGCTCGCAGATCGTTGATGCCGTCGCCAAGGGTCAGGTCACCATGGGCATCGTGAATCACTATTACGTCTATCGGCATCTCGCCACACAACCGGCTGCACCGCTGGCGGTTGTGATGCCCGATCAACAGGAGGGGGGCATGGGCGCCATCATGAACGTGGCGGGCATCGGCATCCTGAAACACACGCCCCACGTGGAGAACGCCAAATTGCTCGTGGAATTTCTCGTGGCGCAGGCCGGCCAGAAGATGTTCGCCGACCTCGACAAGGAGTACCCGCTCCATCCAGAGGTGAAAGCAGATCCGGCGCTGCCCGAACGGAAGAGCTTCCGGGCAGCCTTAGTCCCATTGACCAAGCTCGCCGAACTCCGAGAGCCGACGTTACTGCTCATCGAACAAGTCGGAATGCGGTAACCGCGCGAGCGCCCCGTGATTGCCCTACACCGATTAGCTGTTTCACCGCTCCAACTCGCCGCCCTGGCCAGCGCGGCATTGATCCTGCTACCTCTCGGCTATGTCACCACCCTCGCCTTGTCGGCCGATCTCTCGGTGTGGCATCGGCTCTGGACCACTCGAGTCCCGGAACTATTGTGGAATACGATTTCCTTGGCGGGCGCCGTGGCATTGCTGACGCTCGGACTCGGCGTCTCGACCGCCTGGATGGTCACACGATTTGAGTTCCCCGGCCGCCGACTGTGGGAAGTCGGGCTTGTGCTACCGCTCGCCATGCCGACCTACGTCCTAGCCTATGTGTACAACTATCTCTTGGGATTCGGCGGTCCGGCAGAACAGCTCTGGCAGATGATCGCCGGACCTCACGCCAGGATCATCTCACCCCAAAGCTTCTGGGGCGTTACCTTTGTGATGGCACTCGACACGTTCCCCTTCGTCTACTTGCTCACACGCAGTGCACTCCTCAGCTTTAACGTGTCGTTTGAAGAAGTCGCCCGCACATGTGGCGCATCACCACTTCGGAGAATGCTGTTCGTCACCCTTCCGTTGCTACGCCCGTCTATCGTTGCCGGCGTTGCCCTTGTTATCCTGTACGTCGTTTCCGACTTTGGCGCCGTCTCTCTGCTGCGTTATCAAACCTTGACCTATGCCGTCTTTCAGCAAATGACCGGACGATCTGACAACCAGGCCGCAAGTATCCTGAGCATCCTATTAGTCATCCTGGCACTCCTATTCTTGTTGACCGAACGATGGTCTCGCCGAAAGAGCCGGTTTTACCAGACCAGCGGGCGCTTTCGAGCGCCTCAACGCATCCAGTGCGGATGGTGGCACACGGCAGCGCTGACGACATGCCTGAGCACCGTGATCGGTTTGGCCTTTGGAATCCCTGTTTCTCTCCTGGTAACATGGAGTCTATCCCCTGAAGCCCAAGCGATTCTCGATGCCCGCTTCTTCGGCTTCGTCTGGAACAGCGCCCTGCTGTCAACCCTAGCGGCCACGGCCGGCGTATTGGTTGGGCTGCCTCTCGCCTACCTCGCCAGCCGAAAACCAACCTGGCTCAATACTGGTTGTCTGCAAGCTGCGTACGCCGGCTATGTCCTGCCAGGACCGGTCGCCGCACTCGCGGTATTGGTCCTCTTTCTCAACGTCCTGCCGTTCTTTTATGGTACGGTCTTCGTGTTGATCGTCGCCTATGTCCTGCATTATCTCCCAGCTGGGCTCCAGTCACTCGAACCGTCCATTCAACAAATTACCCCGAATCTTGAAGAAGTCGCCCGCACCCTGGGTCTGACCGTTCGGGAAACCTGGCGTCGCGTGACGCTGCCCCTCATTCGCAACGGGGTTATCGTGGCGTGGGTCTTGATCTTTTTGCAGACGATGAAAGAGCTCCCGGCGACGTTGTTGTTGCGACCGGTGGGGTTTGACACCTTGGCAATCCGTGTCTGGCTGGAAGCAAGTGAAGAGTATTACCAACTCGCGGCCCCATCCGCCTTATTGATCGTGCTCGTTGGCCTACCGGCGCTCGCCTTGTTGCTGTCCCGTGATTGGCGGGCCGCATAACATCGCTATGAACACACAGTTGCACATGACACAGGTGGATGCCGACCGGCATGAAAGTCACCTCCACCTCTCCACGCCGGCCCCTTCCATCTTGGAACTCCGTTCTGTGTCCTGTGCCTATGATCCCAGCAGACCGGCAATCCGCGATATTTCATTTTCTGCACGAGAAGGCGAAATCCTCTGTTTGCTCGGACCGTCCGGCTGTGGCAAGACAACCGTGCTACGAGCCATCGCCGGCTTTGAACCAGTTCGGGCCGGACAAATTTTTTTATCGGGCCGGTTGGTCTCCTCGTCCTTGGAAACGATTCCGACGGAGGACCGCCGTGTCGGCATGGTCTTTCAGGAGTACGCCCTCTTTCCACACCTGCGCGTCGCCGAGAACATCGCCTTCGGGCTTCATCATCTGTCACGGGCGGAACGGACATGTCGGGTTCAAGAAATGCTGCGGCTGACCGGCCTCGAAGGGCTCGACCGACGCTACCCGCATGAGTTGTCGGGAGGACAGCAGCAGCGAGTGGCGCTCTCCCGAGCGCTGGTGCAGAATCCTGTCTTGCTCCTCCTCGATGAGCCGTTCAGCAACCTTGACCCCGATATGGCGGGCCGTATGCGCCAGGAAGTCCATGCCTTGTTACGCCGGATGAAAACCACGACCATTCTCGTGACGCATGATCATGACGAAGCCTTCGCCATGGCCGACCGCATCGCCGTTCTGAATCAGGGAGTGCTCGAGCAGATGGATTCCCCGGAGGTGATTTATCATCTCCCCGCCACGCGGTTCGTGGCCGATTTTGTGGGCCAAGCCGACTTTGTCACCGGACAGATTCGACAAGGCAGAGTGCATACCGAACTGGGAGAGTTTCCCGATACGCTCAACAGTCCTGAGGGAAGCACGGTCGTTGTCATGATCCGCCCGGACGACATCCAGCTCATGCCCAATAAATCAGCCAAACCTCGGGTTGTGGCCCGCCAGTTCAGAGGGTCTGAAAATCTCTACACGATCCAGCTCCCATCCGGGCAGCTCATCCACAGCAGTGAAAGCTCAACCTGCGTCTACCAGGAAGGTACCGCCGTCGAACTCCGTGTCTCTGCCACGCACACGGTTCTCTTTGCTGCCAAACCATCTCCTCACTCCTAGGGAAGGTCTGATTTATTCCCCGTTGGTGATGTGCTATGAGGAATGCAGCACTGAACGGGAGACGCATCCATGCACCAACAGACCTTTGCAGAAATCCCATTCGAGCAATATCGCAAATCC
>JAOUHD010000156.1 GCA_029865345.1 Nitrospira sp. | reverse complement strand
ACATCCCCAACCAGCCGAGCTTCGCCGGCTTCGAATCGTACCACTGCGAAATGTCATACGCTCTCTCACTGGCCATAATGTGACCTCCTTGTTAGACGAACCTCCGCATCGATAAACTCTTCATGAATGATCGAAGCCCCGCCAGTTCCTCCAGTGCGTGGATTTCGATAACTCATAGCCAAGCAAGGCGAGGAGCAGCAGCAGGGTGACGGGCCCAATGGCCTGTCGTGCAAGCGTGGCAGAGTCGAGCTGCTGCACCCGTAAGAGATACGAGGAGGAGCTCAGCCCTTCCGGCGTAATGATGAGCGTGTAGAGCCCTTGGGCCAGCGTCGCTTCGCCTCTGACCACTCCATCGGGATGCGTGGTCGGAGGCCAGTCGGCGACCGTCTGATTGTCCGCGGTCTCGCTGAGTCCCCGGACCACTCGGACCCCCATCGGCAGAGTGCGCAGGCTCGGATCCACCAGGTCGACCACGAGGAACGTGTCGCCTGCAGCGGGAATCTCCGTGCAGTACTGGGCGTTTGCTGCATGTTGTGGTTGATAGGCGTTGAAATGGACGAGGTTGCCTCCCACCCGTTGCACACAGGGATCTTCCTCCATCGCCACCTTGCCATGCGCATAGGCGAAGCCTGGGAGGAGGATCGCCAGAAACCCCAGCGCACCGATAACGCGACAGAGATGGGAATTTTGCTTGAATCTGACCGTCCTCAAACCCACTGTCACCCTATAGATCACCCCTGCAACGGCGCTCAGTGCGACCATAGTAAGAAGTACCGTCGTCATAGAGCTCACCCCCTTTCTCCCCGTATAAAGCATACTCCTCGAACTATGAAGAGCTGATTGGGAATTCATGAAGAATTTTTAATGATCAGACTGTAGGCCCGATCTGAACGGGAATCCTTCCATGAGCCAGCCCCTCCAGCCGTTTCTTCTAGTCTGCTCAACTCCTCAAAGAATCCTGCTGGTGCCATGAGTAAACCACATGGGGAAGTATGTCGGCGACATCCTCGCGCTCATCCGTCATCTAGTAGTCTGCTGAAAAACTCGGATTCTGCCTCGCGCACCGTTGCACGATGACAGAAAGACCTCTGGCACTCTACATCTCAGAATGCTCAAAAAGGCCGTCCAGCAAGGCCGCAGCGAGCGAAGGGGCGAGGCGTACGCTTCGGTACGTTGAGCCTCTGAGTGATGCGAGAACACCGCTGAAGGACTTTTTCAGCATTCTGCTAGAGCTGTCGGCGGACCGGCGGTGCACTCAAAATGTCAGAGGGATACGGTGATAAAACGTATTCAGGGGTGATGAAGCAACTCGGTCGACAAAGACGCGACTACTTCATTCTGGTCAGGAATGGGTTCCTGATCTAACCACGCATCGCCTTCCGGCTGAGGATCAGCCTCTGCTGTCAGCGATGTAAAGTCAAAGAGTCGTGGATCCATCAAGAGCGAGGGCGCGACGTTGGTCAATGCCGCGGCGATGCTGTCGGAACAGCCAGACGACTCTCGCTCCCATTGCTGAAGAAATGCTTTCACTTTCTTTCGCTTCAAATTCTCTTGAGAGCCGCAGAGGTCGCAGGGAATGATGGGAAATTCTCTCAGCTCCGCATATCGTGCAAGATCGGCCTCTTTCACCAACGCCAGCGGACGGATGACCAGATGCTGTCCATCCTTTGAACGCAGTTTTGGTGGAATCGCTTTCAACTTCCCTGTATAGAAGAGATTCAGGAAGAGCGTTTCGATTATGTCATCCCGATGATGCCCGAGCGCGATTTTCGTGGCTCCCAGCTCACTGGCGATGCGATAGAGATGTCCCCTGCGAAGGCGCGAACACAACGAGCACGTCGTTTGTCCTTCGGGAATCAGTCGTTTCACAATCGAATACGTATCGCGTGACTCGATGTGGAAGCGGACCCCTCTCCTGGTCAGATAATCTGGCAGGACCTCCGCCGGAAATCCCGGCTGTTTTTGGTCGAGGTTGACGGCAATCAGGTCAAAATGGATCGGTGCGCGGGGTTGCAGCACGAGGAGGATGTCGAGTAAACCATAACTGTCTTTGCCGCCCGACAGACACACCATGACCTTGTCACCGTCCTCAATAAGGCGATAGTCAGCGATCGCTTGCCCCACCAGGCGGCAGAGGCGTGTCTGAAGCTTCTCGGTTTCTTCGTCGAGTTTACGACGTGGCGTGGCGGCGGCAGAGATAGGCATGGCGCGATTGTAGACGCTCTGGAGCTGTCCTGTCGACCGTCCGCTGGTACATGGAGCAGACGAACCACCTATGAGGCAGTCCATTCTCTTTGTCTGCACGGGAAACGTGTTCCGCAGCGTAGCGGCCGAATATGCGGTCCGGGCACAGAGCGACCCACAATCCTGTTACCAAGTGGAATCGGCTGGCATCAAAGCCTCGCCTCAATCGGTTCCCCTGGTGGTCTGTAACCCATTGATCCAGAAAGGCATCGACCCTTCTGCGCACATTCCACAAGCACTGACCAAGGAGCTGATCGATCGGGTTGATCTTATTATTGCCATGAGTCTGAACCATCGTGAGTTTATTCAGCGGCAATTCGGTTTGACCGCTCCACTCTTCAATGAGGTGTCACTCGGCGAAGAAACCCCGATTCTCGACCTGCACGAAGCTCTGCCAGATTGGGAGCGTGATCTCGTCCAGGCCCGAGATTATGTAGAGTCGGTCATCGACCACATTTGGGCATCCGTACCGGCATTGATGGCACGACTTTCACAGTTTCCTGGACACCGAGGGCTCGTGAAACCGTAATCCCAGTTCAAACTGGAACAGGTGTGGACAATTTGTTCCTCCTCTCGCTCCTCATAGATCAGTCACATCAGCCTCACCAGCGGCTTGAACAGAGAATGCTATAGTTTTTCATGGGCCATACCGACAGGCCCTATGGAGGATGGCGTGTCTCATGGACCGTACAGTTTCCGACGTGCTCAAGACTCCGTCTGTCGGCCACGACGAACCGACATGGGCCTCCTGGCCCGACGACGCGTTATTGGATCTCCCGATGTGCGATCTGCACCTCGGACTCAAGGGCGGGTTTCTCGAACAGCCGATCGCAGAGTTGACCCGTGAACTGGAAGAACGTCACTTACTGTTTCGCCCACACTTCTGGCTCTCCAATGAATGGTTCACGCCCGATGGGGTTCCCGGCATTGCGATACCCTTTTACCTTGCTCATCCTCGCCTCGCGAAACTCGAACTAGCCCAAATGCTCGAAGTCGAAGGCGGAACAACGGAATGGTGCCTGCGCATTCTCCGCCACGAAGCCGGCCATGCCATCGAGAACGCGTACAAGATCCGGCGGCGCAAAACCCGCCAGCAGATTTTCGGCAAGTCATCCCAACAGTATCCAATGTATTACTCGCCTCGTCCCTATAGCCGGAGTTTCGTCCGCCACCTGGATTTATGGTATGCGCAGAGTCATCCGGATGAAGACTTCGCTGAAACCTTTGCCGTCTGGCTGACACCAGACTCCCTATGGGAGGAGCGATACTGTGGCTGGCCCGTTCTGAAGAAGCTCAGATATGTCGATAGCCTCATGAACAACCTCCAGGGCATCTCCCCTCCCGTCACCACACATGAAGAAATCGATCCGCTTCCCAATCTCAAGAAGACCCTTCGCGAACACTACGAGCGAAAGCGAAGGCATTATGGGGTTGAGCGCCAATCGCAGTATGACCCGGATCTCAAGCGGCTCTTCTCCCACCTGCCCAACCATGCAAATAGGCCAAGTGCGGCCACCTTTCTCAATCGGTTTCGCCGCGAAGTTCGACGCAAGGTCGCGAGTTGGACCGGCGAGTATCAATACACGATCGATCAAGTGCTGGAGGACATGATCCGGCGATGCCGTGAATTGAATCTTCGAGTCCCCGTAGCAGAAGAGCAGGCCAAACTTGATTTCACCATCCTCCTGACCGTCCACACCATGAACTTCTTGCGGAGTGGGCGCCATCGGGTGGCCTTATGAAGCGACTGCGCGTCCTCGTCCTCATGCATGAAGACCTCGTCCCGCCGGAGCAGGTGAACGGTCACGATCTGAAAACCGTCGAGTGGCGGACAGAGCACGATGTCGTCTCCACATTGAAGAAGCTAGGGCATGAGGTGCTCCCGCTCGGCGTTAAGAGCGAGCTCGACGTGATCCACTCTGCCATTGAGGAGTGGAAGCCGGACATCGCCTTCAACCTACTGGAAGAATTCGACGGCGTCGCCGTCTACGATCAGCACGTCGTGTCGTACCTCGAACTCCTGCACCTCCCCTACACCGGCTGTAATCCGCGCGGCCTGATGCTGGCACGGGACAAGGCGCTGACCAAGAAAGTGTTATCCTTTCACCGCATTCCCTATCCAGAATTCATCGAAGTCCCTCAGGGGCGCACGGTCAGGCGGCCCAAATGGCTCTCCTTTCCATTGATCGTCAAATCCGTCAGCGAAGAAGCCTCATTGGGCATCTCTCAGGCCTCGATCGTAGAGGACGACGACAAGCTGAGCGAACGAGTGGCATTCATCCATAATAGTGTGGGCAGTGGCGCCCTGATTGAGCGGTATATCGAGGGGCGTGAATTCTACGTGGGGATCATCGGCAACGGCCAGCTGCAAGTGCTGCCGGTGTGGGAACTCATCATGGACAAGCTGCCTGAGGACGCCAAACGGATCGCAACCGAGCGTGTGAAGTGGAGCCGGAAGTATCAGCAGAAGTACGGCATCACATCACGAGAGGCTGACAACCTGCCGAAGGGAAAAACCGAAGACATTCAGGATTTATCGAAACAAGTGTATCGAGCGCTTGGACTCAGCGGCTATGCGCGGATCGATATGAGGATGGCAGATGACGGACAACTCTATGTCCTGGAAGCTAATCCCAACCCACAGATCGCGGAGGATGAAGACTTCGCCGATTCGGCAAAGAAAGCGGACTATCACTACAAGGAACTGCTCCAAGAACTCCTGAACGTCGGTCTTCGCTGGCGCCCGGCCAAGGCAGCGTAACGGAGAGAGATGGAGTTCTGGACAGATCATTTTCCATAATCCACGCGTTCGGCAATACCGATCGTCTCTTCAAAACATTTCAGCTATCTCATCCTCACGAGCGCAACTCAGCTCCACATTCATGACAGCGCCAGTTTCCTCACGGAAGCCGAGGCCATGAGCTTCACCTCATGAGCGATTCCATTGCCTTCGCATCAACCGCATTGAATCAGTGATGCCCATGGAGTATGGTTTGCCGTGTGTCTTACGTAGAGAACTTGATGGATCCCAGCCTGCTAGAAATCACTCTCAACCTGGGTCACTCCGAACAGGCTGAAGAAGGAGCACATCATGAATCACGTTGGCGTGATCTGCCCGAATACTCCGGGACATGTGAATGCGATGCTGGCGCTGGCGGATGCGACCCGTGCCCGTGGACACCGGGTCACCTTTTTCCTGTTGGGCAAACCTCCCACATCGATCGCGACAGCTGGGTTCGAGACCGTCTCTCTGGGCGGGACCATCTTTCCGGCTGATGAGTACCAGGCCGAGTTTCAGAAGCTCGGATCGCTACAAGACCGGGCGGCGCTCAAGCACACGCTTGCGATCGGAGCACGTGCCGCTGATGCCGTTCTAGAAGTCGGGCCGGCCGTAGTACGCACCGCTGGTGTAACGGCTCTGGTGGTCGATCAAGTCTCGTTTCCCGGTGGGACGGTCGCCGACCAGTTAGGGCTCCCCTTCGCCACGGTCTGTAATGCGCTCCTCCTGAACCCTGACCCCGCAATCCCGCCTTATTTTACTCACTGGTACCCTCGGGATGCTTGGTGGGCGCGGATTCGCAACCGGATCGCCTGGATGGGGCTGAATCGACTATATGCTCCCATCATGACACGCATTCAAGACCACCGTCGAAAGCTGGGTCTCTCGATCCCAACTGGCATCTCACACATCTGGTCCGACAAGCTACAAATCAGCCAACAACCCGAACTCTTCGAATTCCCTCGGCGTGAATTGCCGAAACAGGTCCGGTTCGTTGGTCCTCTCCATCGATCATCTGACTCTCAGCCGGTTCCATTCCCCTGGGAGCGTCTTGATGGGAGACCCCTGATCTACGCGTCGCTGGGAACGCTCCAGAACCGTATCGCGGGAATGTTTCGGGTGATTGCGGAGGCCTGTGAAGGACTTGACGCCCAATTGGTCATCTCGACTGGGAATGGAATGTCTCCAGAGGCGCTGGGCAAACTCCCCGGGGATCCGATCGTGGTCTCCTATGCCCCTCAGCTGGACCTACTCCGCCGATCTACCCTCGCGGTGACCCATGCTGGGCTCAACACCGTACTCGAAGCGCTTAGTACCGGGGTTCCGATGGTGGCGATCCCCGTGACAAATGACCAGCCAGGGATTGCTGCACGCATCGCCTGGATCGGGGCCGGTGAAGCCATTCCAAACAAGAACGTGACACTCCAGGCGCTGCGTGCAGCAGTGGTTCGTGTGCGGTCGGACCCATCGTACCGTGCAGCAGCCGAACGGGTCCGAGGCGCTATCAAGACTGGTGGCGGGGCACTACGAGCCGCAGAGCTGATCGAGCACACCTTGGGACTCAGGACTTGATGAAAATCTGGTGGTCATGATCGTGCGAAGTGCACTGCTCAGCCGCTACGCAGCGACCGATCATCCAGTGCGAAGCCGTGGGGTTGACGTGAACACCCCCTACCGCTTGTCCTGACCTCACGAACCGGCTAGGATCCCTTCAGCATGCACACCATCTACTCGTTGAGTCGCGTGATCCGCCACGTCCAACCCTGCCCTCATCCCCATGAGTAACCAGCCCGCGCGATCCACTACTGCCGGAATGGCGCTTGTGGCACTCGGCGTCGTGTACGGTGATATCGGGACCAGTCCGCTCTATGCACTGCGGGAATGTTTCCATGCCTCGCACGGCTTGCCCGTGGCACTTCCGACGATCATCGGCCTGCTCTCCCTCATCATCTGGGCCCTGCTGCTGGTGGTCACTGTGAAATACTTGCTATTCGTCATGCAAGCCGACAACCAAGGTGAAGGGGGCACGTTGTCGCTAATGGCCTTAGGACAGCGCCACCGGGAAGAATCAGCGTTCCCCTTGCGGATCGGCCCGGTCATCGCGTCTCTGGAACCGCCGTCTACTTGACCCAATTCCCCGACCTCACGCCGCCGTCTTTCGTGCAGAACGTTCGGCACAATAAAGTGCTCCACGAACAACTGGTCTTCCTCACCACCACGACCGCCCGCGTTCCGACCGTCATCGGCAATCATCATGTCCGTATCGAACCGCTCGCGGAGGGTGTTCGACGAGTTGTGGTGCAATATGGATTCATGGAGGCGCCGGACATTACTCGCCTGCTCACAGCCTGCCAGATACAGGGGTTAGACATCGATCTT
>JAOUHD010000023.1 GCA_029865345.1 Nitrospira sp. | reverse complement strand
CAAACGCTGGCGCGGTATCGCCACCCGATACGCCAAACATACCGCGTCATTCCTGGCTGCCGTGCAAATCAGGTGCATCGCTCTTTGGGCGGCTGTCTCGTGACGACACTATCTAGCATGCTGCAAATGGTCAACGTGGGAATCGAACCTCATTGAGCATGTGAAGGATGCCATGAACAATTTCTTCATGCTGGTGATGTCGATAGGATTGGGGAGATCTCGGTGCACCTACGGATGATTGACCGCCACGATGACGGCAGACGGTGCGAGATTACGGATCTCCACGAACGCGGCGCCGTCGGAGCGGCGCTTGATTGGGAGCTGTGATCCAACCGGATGGGCTATCCCTGCGGATGTTCCCCCTCCCGCTTCCATACTGTTCGCGATGACAGTAAGCGCCATGCCGGGCTGGTTCAGATCCGCGTCCACCACGACATCGCCGCCACGGGCCTGAGTCCCATGGGGATTGATCATGCACAGCGCCTCCTCATCGCTGAGAATCCTGGACCAGGAGACGAGCTCCCCTGGTCCTTGCAGCAGGAATGGTCCGTCGAACAGCGAGACCGGCCGTAAATATTGTCGCCCCACGCGCAGCACCGGAAAGCGTTGGCGAATGGCAGCGAGGGTTGCAATTCGACGGTAGGCATGAAAGTTCGGATCGAAACAGTGGGCGCCCGCCGTTCCGAACGGACCGAATCCCGGCAGGGTCGGGTCAAATCCATCGCTCGACGACAGGCCTGCTTGTCCAGCAGCCCGAGGATGTTCCGGACCGAACATGGCTTCGCGCAGGTACCGATCGGCATGGTCACCACCCTTCCAACCGGGAAGAAATTGGCACGCTAACTCCTCCGGCCCGGCAAATGACTGCTCAGTTCCGTAATAGATGCAGGGGATACCCAGCGTAAATAGTTGCAGTGCGACTCCGACGACCACTTGCTCCTCCGATGCCGCTTCGCTCGAGAACCGGATCTTTTGACCGAAGACATGGTCGTGATCATCCAAGATAGAGACATGCCGTTGGCCAAGATTCCGATGAGACCCCATCTCCGCATTGCCGGCATCGAAGCCATCGAAGTAGGTCTGCGGATGGGCTAGCCCCTTTGCCACATTCTGAAGCGTCATCCGCATCCCGCCGATATCGAGAGCGGCATCCAGATTACGCCCCAGCACATCGAGGTAACGATCTTGCGCGAAATCACCTCCGGCTACTTCGCCGACGAGCAGGAAGTTTGTCTTGCCCAGATTGGCGGCAAATTCCTTGATCGTCCCACAGAAATTGCGCCCTTCTTCAAACGACACATGCTTCAGCGTATCGATTCGGAAGCCGTCGCAGTCGCTCAGGGCGATCCAGTAGCGATAACAAGCGGCCAGATGATCGAGTACCCCTCGCGTGCTGAGAGCGAAGTCGCGCAAGGTGAAAAAATCGGTTCGCTTATGTTCCGCGGTGGCGTCGTCCAAACTGCCGGCCCCGAGACTTCCAACGCCTGCCTTGGTATAGGACTCGATGGACTGTAGTTCAGTCGGCCAGACTCCTGCGTCAAGATCTGCCACGTGGGTCCCGATTTCCTCGCCGTTCCGGTCCAGCCATGAACCGAATGGGTAGTGATCTGGAAACGGCTTGTACGGAGGCTCCTTGAGTCCTCTTGGATAGACCCAATTGAACCCGGAATGGTTGAAAATAATATCCAGAATAATCTGCATGCCACGGTTGTGAGCCGCATCGACCAGTGCAACGAGGTCCTCTCTTGTCCCGAATCGAGGGTCCACATCTAAGAAATGCTGAATCCCATAACCATGAAATGTATCGAGGTGTCCGCGTTGCTTAAATATGGGGCTCAGCCAGAGTGCCGTGACACCCAGGTCCTGCAGATACCCAAGCTTGGACTCCACACCTTTAAGCGTTCCCCCTTGCCACCGATGCGCGCCTGATTCAGCCCAGCGATCCCACCGCCAGGGTTGTCCATCATGCCCATCCGGCCGAAATGTGGAGCGGCGGTTCCGATCAAGGAGAGGCCTGGATGCCTCCTGCCCATCGCTGAATCGATCGACTAGGAGAAAGTAGAGGACTTCGTCGCGCCAGTCTCCTGGCGACGAGTGAAACCTTACGCGTCGTGGCAAGGCGATGTCCGTGAGGTTCCGAGGTACTGGCTGACTAAGGAGAGCTTGAGCAGCGGGGGTAGGCATCGGGCCTCTCGTCTATCTATCTGAGGGATTCTTCTCTTGCTGCCTTTGTAGGGACAGTGTATGTATCCACGTAGCGAAAGTCCAGGTCCTGACGCTCAGTCACGATTATTCAGCCGGACGCGTACATGCCAAAGGCCATCTGTCTCCAACACGTTCCCTTCGAAGGTCCGGGAGCCTTCGCAGATGCTCTGACAAAGCGTGGCGTGAGCCTTGAGTATTCTCTCGTCCCGAAGGAAGGCTTACCTCACGATACTGGGGATCTCCTGATTGTGATGGGTGGGCCGATGTCAGTGAACGATTCTGACGCATGGATTGCCGAAGAGGCCGTATTCATCAGATCTGCGCTTCTGTCCAACAAGCCAGTGATTGGTGTGTGTCTTGGCAGCCAGTTTATGGCGAAGGCACTCGGCGCCACTGTGCGATCAGGCAAGGCATTGGAAATCGGTATGACGACTGTTCGGTTGACTGATGAGGGGAAAACGGACCCTGTGTTTGGGGCTGGCTCAGAATCCTTGGAGGTCTTTGAATGGCACGGAGAGATCTTTGAGTTGCCGAAGCATTGTGTGCCTTTGGCCGGATCGGACATTGCGCCACTGCAGGCATTTCGTTATGGCGATCGTGCCTATGGCCTGCTCTTTCATGTGGAAATGGAGGAAGTCGGTATCGACTCATTGTGCCGAGAATGTGCCCCGGATTTGATGAAAGCGCGTCTTGCTGCCCACGAGGTCAAAGCCACCGCGTTGCCGCGGCTCCCACAACTTCATGAAATGGCTGATCGGCTCATCGGCCATCTTCTTAGTCCGACACGTTGATTGCCGGCGCTGCTCTGAAGTAACCTAACGCATTCAGTTTGAACGTGTAACAGTGAGAAGGTTCTTCCCCGCACGTTCTAACCTTGTCACGTTCCGAATGTGAACTCATCTCGAAAGGAGCCAAAGGAATGGCCGGTTTTCCGATCGAAGTTGCCACACGCATCAAAACGCTGCCTCCCTATTTGTTTGCCGCGATCGATAAGATGAAGCAGGAGGCCATTGGCCGGGGAGTCGATATCATCAATCTCGGGATTGGTGATCCAGATTTGCCGACCCCAACTCCGATTATCGACAGTTTGGCGAAAGCAGCGAAGGACCCCAAGCACCACCAGTACCCCTCCTATGAAGGCATGTTGTCTTTCAGAAAAGCCGTGGCTGGTTGGTACAAACGCCGTTTCAATGTGACGCTTGATCCAGCGAACGAGGTCCTCACGCTGATCGGCTCAAAAGAGGGTATTGGGCATATCCACCTTGCCTTTGTCGATCCCGGCGATATCGTGCTGGTTCCAAGCCCTGGCTATCCGGTGTATCCCGTCGGTACCGGATTTTCAGGTGGTGTGTCGCATATCATGCCGCTGACAAAAGCCAATGGATTCCTGCCGGATCTGAATGCGATCCCAAAGGATGTGGCTAGGAAAGCCAAGTTGATGTGGCTGAACTCTCCGAATAATCCGACGTCCGTGATTATGACGAAGGACTACTTTAAGCGGGCCATCGAGTTCGCACAGGACAATCAGATCATCATCTGCCACGACGCGGCCTACTCGGAAATCTACTACGACGGTACGCGCCCAGTGAGTTTTATGGAAGTGGATGGTGCCAAGGATGTTGGCGTGGAGTTCCACTCGCTCTCGAAGACGTACAACATGACCGGCTGGCGTCTGGGATTTGTCGTCGGCAACAAGGATGTTTTGGCAGGCCTCGGCAAGGTGAAGAGCAACCTCGACTCAGGCTGTTTTGAGGCGGTTCAAGAGGCCGGCATTACAGCGTTGGGCTTGGACGACTCTGTCACCGACGGCATCCGAACGATCTACCAGGAGCGCCGCGATACGCTCATTCCTGGGCTCAAGCAGCTGGGATTGGAAGTGGATGCGCCACCCGCCGCTTTCTATATCTGGGTGACGGTGCCGAAGGGCTACACCTCCACGTCCTTCACCGCCCATCTGCTGGAAAAAACAGGGATCGTGACGACGCCGGGCAACGGCTTTGGCGCACCGGGTGAAGGCTATATCCGCATGACGGTCTGCACGACCAAAGAGCGGTTAGCGGAAGCGGTCGAGCGGATCAAAAAAGTGGGATTCTAATTCTAACTGGCAAGAGAGTGAAGGGTAAGGGGTGAGGCGAAAAGATATGGAGTTTGGCTCCTTACTCCTCACCTCTCACTCTTAACTCGCTATGGAGACGGTCTTCATCGGATTTGGATCGAACGTCGGCGATCGAGTCGATTTTTGCGATCGAGCAGTGACGTTGCTCAGCCTCCTCCCACATTCTCGACTTCAAGGCGTCTCGCTGCTGTATGAAACAGAACCGGTACGCGACCAGATCGATCCCGGAGATGGATGGTTCCTCAACGGGGTGGTGCAGCTTGAAACGAACATTACTCCCCGCAGCCTCCTCTCGACACTCCAGGAAATTGAACGGGCACTTGATCGAGATGAAGACAATCGGTCTGGTCCTCGCACGATCGACTTAGACATCCTCTTTTATGGGGAGCATGTGATCAAGGAGTCAGGGCTGACCATTCCGCATCCTCGTCTCCATCAACGCCGATTCGTCCTCACGCCGATGAATGAACTGGATCCACTCTGGGTCCATCCGACGCTCAACCAATCGGTGGCACAGTTATTGACGGCGGCCAAGGATCAGTCTCAAGTGCGTCTCCTGTTCCCTCAGCCTTCAACCAGATACGGGTCACGTCCTGCCTGTAGTTCACCATCTGACTGATGAAGATCATTCGCTCGGCTATAGGCATGGCGGTTTTGAGCCAGAGATTCCTGCGCGAAGGCGTGAGGATCGGGCTGGTCCCGACGATGGGGGCGCTGCATGATGGCCATCGGGCGCTGATACGGGAGGCACGGTTGCGATGCGACGCGCTCGTGGTGAGCATCTTCGTGAATCCTACTCAATTTGGGCCACAGGAAGACCTCGCCAAGTATCCACGTCCCATCGCGCACGACCACGCGATGTGCCGAAAAGAAGGGGTCGATGTCTGTTTTGAACCGACTGCGGAAGCGATGTACCCGAACGGATTTCAAACAGTGGTCACACTTCCGACAATCGCACGACGGTGGGAGGGAGAGATCCGTCCTCATCATTTTTCCGGTGTTGCGACTGTTGTGACGAAGCTTTTTGGAATTGTCCGCCCTCAGGTCGCGCTCTTCGGGCAGAAAGATTTCCAGCAATCGGCGCTGGTCCGGCTGTTGGTGAAAGATTTGAATCTCGGTGTGGAGATAGTTGTCTGTCCTACCGTCCGTGAAACAGACGGGCTTGCGATGAGCTCACGCAATGTCTATCTGTCGCAAGAGGAACGAACGCGCGCCATCACACTGTACAAGAGCCTGCGAGCCGGTGCGGAGGTGATTCGGAGAGGCGTCACCGATGGGGAAGCCGTACAGTCAGTGATGGCTCATGTTCTCAAGAAAGAACCGGTCATCACGATCGACTATCTGGCACTGTGCCATCCATCTACTTTGGAACCTCTGTCCGTTGTCACGTCGCGAGTCGTGCTGCTTGGCGCGGTGCGGATAGGATCCGTTCGGCTTATCGACAATCTTTTGGTCACCCTGCCTCGGCGGTCTTCCAAATAGAGCGAGGCGCCTTTACGAGAGGAGATTCGTCTGGAGGCTTTGTCCAACCAGTAAGCTGAGGATGACCTGACTGAGGCGGTTCTTGTCATCCGCGACCATTTCGAGAAATCGGATGCCCATCGATTCTGGTCGCGAAGAACACACCATAGCCGTCCCAATCTTAATCGGTTTTTCATTGGAAGCCGGTTTGATGACCAGCTCGATAAACGAGCCCTGAGGCAAGGTTGATGTCGTCTCGAGCGTGCAACCTCCCATGGAGATATCTGTCACGCGATTGTCCATCCGCCTGGCGTTCTCTGCGAGGAGGTTGGCCCTGAACGACACGGGCAATCGTTTGTATTGCCGGCGATCCGCGATGGAGGTCTGGCCTGGGGGCTGAGCCTGATAGACACGGAAGCGTGCGGTGCAGAGTTGGCACCGGAATGAGAACATCCTGAAGCGATTCAAAATCCGCTCCATAGTTCCCTCGTCATAGACGACTCGGACGAAGGGGGTTCCGCAACTTGGGCAGTGTGGATCTCTCATGAACTCTGGGGCACACCGGTGGCATCATGTACCGATAGCCGCTCCGCCGGTAGTTGCTTCTGTTGGACCTCCAAAATCTGTTCGATATTTGCCGGTGAATAGGTAGGGGGCTTCACCCATTTTCCATCCGCCCGCTTGTAGCCGCCGATTTTGCTCAGATTCGACCGATGGACTTCCTGAAACACCGGTTCCATATCGATCCCGTAGGAAACCGCAGTTCCATAGGTCACATACAGAAGATCTGCCATTTCTTTGGCCACCTCAGCAAGATTTCCGGAGGCCATGGCTTCCTTCAATTCATCGAACTCTTCCTGAATGAGTCGAACGCGAAGGTGTTTCGTCTCCTCACTCACATCCATCGGGGCTGTTTGTGCCACAATCTCGAACTTACTGTGAAATGCTTCGACCATGGCTTGTTCGTTGGTCATGCTGCTCCTTCATTCGATATCAAACGGCAAGGTCTTACGCGGAACCACTTCCATCGACTCCAGCACCGGGATGTCTCGATCCGACGAGACGCCCAATTCTTTGAAACGCCGGGCTGCGGGAAGAATGCGTGTTTCAAGAGAACCGACGGCTCGGTTATACGCCGACACGCTTTTCCCAAGAGCCTGGCCCACGTCGTTCATATGTTCAGCCAGTACCGCCATGCGTTCATACAGTTCTTTGCCTAACCGACCGGCTTCCTCTGCGTGGGCGGTCATTCGTTCTTGACGCCAGCCGTACGCGACTGCACGGAGTAACGCAATGAGTGTCGCTGGGGTCGCCAACACGATTCCGTTTGCGAATCCCTCTTCAATGAGTCGGGGGTTCTGGTCCAGCGCCGCACCGAGGAATTGCTCACCCGGGAGAAACAGCACGACAAATTCCGGTGCACGGTCGAACTGTGTCCAGTACGCTTTTAGCGACAACTCGTCCATACGGCTCTTAACCTGAGCTGCGTGGCGACGCAAGGCTTCCAGCTGTTGGGCCTCGCTCTGGGCTTCATGGGCATCGAGGTAAGCAGACAGCACGGTCTTCGCATCCACGATAATTTGGCGTCCGCCAGGCAACTGCACGACCATATCCGGTCGGAAACGCCCATCGTCGCCCGTGACGGACGGTTGTTCGATAAAATCGCAGTGGTCGACCATGCCTGCCAATTCGGCGACTCGCTTCAGCGTCAACTCGCCCCATTGGCCTCGCACGGTCGGAGCCCGTAAGGCCTTGACTAAGTTTCCAGTCTCCAGCTGCAACCGTTGCTGCGATTCCGCTAGCGACTTCAAATGTTGATCCAATCCACCGTAGGCCGACTGCCGAGATTGCTCCAACAAGCGCAACTGTTCATCGTAGCGTTGCAGGGATTCTTGAAGTGGGCGGACCAGCGCATCGACAGCCTGTTGCCGTTGCACCAAGTCACCCTCTGCTTTGACGTGAAGGCTTTCAAACGACACGGCGGCGAGCTTCAAGAATGCCTCGTTATTTTGCTTCAACGCTTCGCCGGACAGAGCTTGGAATGACCCCATGAGTTCCTGACGCGTGTGATCAATGAGGACTTTCTGGTCTGTGAGCTGGCGAGCGGCGTCCTCCATTCTTGTTTCCGCAGTGACCCGTGCGTGTTGAGCGTCGGACAACTCGTGGCGGAGAGAAGCAATCGCGTCTCGTTCTTGGTCCACCTGTCTTCGCAGCTCATCCACCATTGCTTCAGCCCGCTGAGCTTGAGGTCGGAGACGACTGGTGATCCACAGCCCGGCAAACACCCCGCCCAGGAGCAGTCCTGCCCCGAAACCGATGGCGAGGGGGATGATGCCAACGAGTGATTGATCCATGTCACAAGTCCCAATGCAAGGAGCCTCTACATATAGCGTGAAGACTCAAAATTTGAGCGAAGACTACGCAAGGAATTGAAAAAGGTCAAGGAGCAGAAGGCCTGGATCGATCAGCTCTAGTCAATGGCAAATTATGGAAATGGCTCTATACGAATGGTCCCTGATCCGGCATCAATGGAGACCTGCATTCCATCAGCCAGTCGTGTCATGGCGTCTGTGACATTGGCGATGGTTGGGAGTCCATATTCACGCGCAATGATGGCTCCATGAGACAGTGTGCCGCCCATTTCCGCGATCAAGCCTCCAGCAAGACCGAAGAGAGGAGCCAAGCCGGGATCGATAACGGAGACCACCAGAATCTCCCCTGGCCTCACCCTGCCCCAATCTGCCGCTGAACGGATCGTTCGAACTAGACCTGCCACGGTTCCCACGCTAATCGGCAGGCCAGACAGGATGCCGTTCTCTTCAGATTTATCAGAGGTCATGGTCTGTTCGCTTGCCGTTTCCCAGTCGCAGACTGTGTCAGGAACTTCAAATTGAGCGTTGTGCTCATGCTCAGTTCGCCGCGCCCGAATCTCAGCTTTCCAGTCTCGCGTGCTTCCAGCCAACAGGTCGGCTCGATCGTTGATCGTCAAAAAAAAGATATCGTCACGTTGGTTGAGCTGGCCCCGCTCGACTAGCAGTTCTCCGAGGCGCAACAAGAGGGTGCGAATCGCGATTGAGTAATACATGAGGTGGTGCCGGTTCGCTTCACGCAGAGCAAAGAACCGGCCCAATCTTCGATAACACCACAAGAAGAGGGCCCATCTGTCGAGACGCCAGCCGATTCGCCGTTTGATCTGATCCAGCGCAGCGGCTCTGGTCTCGCCTTGGCGCGAGCGAATGGTTTCCTGAGAAGGAGCGGTGGAGATGAGTTGGGATCGCAAGATAGCGAGGATCGATTCCGGATTATCGGCGAGACGCGGGGCCATCACATCCGATTCGCCAACCGCTCGATGGCCATAATCCTCCAGGTATCTGGCGAAGGCATGCAGAAATGTGGTGTTGGCGAGAGCCATCCGAAACGTCGATGGGTTCCATGGTTCGGATATAAGAAATGCGTTCGCCACTGCTTCATATCTGGCGATGTCTGTGAGCTCAGCGAGCCGAAGAATCTGCTGGGCGCTGATGACGGTCCCTTGCCCTTGGAGGGCAGCATTCAGCAGACTCTGCCAGTCTGGACCGAGCCACCGAGGGAGGCATTGACTGAAAATCTGTAGGCATTGTCCAACTCCCCCGACAATGCCAAACGTGACTTCACGGTCCTCCAACCAGGGGCCGAGCTTGTCCAGCTCGGGCACGAGTTCCTCTACTGAGAGGCGGAGAATGTGATCACGACGATATGTTGCGGCCAGTGCTTTCATTTCCTCGAATACTCGAGGGCCTTGCTGTTGCACACGTCGCATCTCTGCCCACATCATCCATCCCGCGCGGATAAAGGCTAGCCAACCGAGTGGCTGGACTCGTGGTATGGTCTGCAGTGGTTCACCGCCCATTTGCTCGGTGTTCATGGAGGGGTCTCCACGAAGTTGAACAATTAAGATATGGAAGAGCGTGACGTTTAGATAAGGGCGCCCTTTGAGCACACGGACTGACGTGAGCCCGTCGGGGATACGGCATCCAAGTCTTCGATAGTGCGAGAGGATGTAGGCGTCCATGAACCGTTCAAGAAATGAGAGGCTCAGCAGGCTCGGCAGTTCAGGCAGCGTCTCTTTGAAATTCGTACGCGACCACTCGCAGTCATCATTGGTGAGATCGGAGGAAGGGCGGACGGCGGTAATCGGTCTGGCCTGCACGATCCACAATTGTCTGGT
Organism: Nitrospira sp.; assembly: GCA_029865345.1. Classification (GTDB taxonomy): domain Bacteria; phylum Nitrospirota; class Nitrospiria; order Nitrospirales; family Nitrospiraceae; genus Nitrospira_D. Next base: position 21,163 of record JAOUHD010000023.1, on the reverse strand, counting down.
ATCAAACGCCCATTCGAGATCCATTGGCTGTCCAAAGGACTGTTCGATGTGTTTGACAGTCTCGGCAAGGGAAAAAAGTTGAACATCAGTGAGTGACGATTGGAGTGTGGTCGCTCCACTGAGGGGCTCAGTGCGCAGTCCATCACTCGAAACCAATAGCTGCTCAGACTTATGGGCAAGCATGTGTCGACGAACCCGAATCGGTTGTCCTTTGTCGGTCACTTCTACGACATACTGATCCAGCTTGACCGTGCCGTCGACCAGTGGCGCTGCGAGTCCGGGGACGGCGTTAATCGTCACCTGATTCGATCGTCCGGTCACGGGATGTATTGAATAGGCGACTCCGGCCGATTGCGCCTCGACCATCGATTGGATCACTACAGCCATTCGCGGGGCTGTGTGGTTGCCCTGCCGAGTCTGGTAGCTGACCACTCGTTCTTCCCAGAGCGAGGCCCAGAGGTCTTTGAGCGCAGCCTCAATGTCTGAAAGCGCCACGCCGAGCTGAGTGCGATAGAGCCCAGCGAAGCTGAGGTGAGCCGCATCCTCATTCGTGGCCGACGACCGGACGGCCCAGCGAGTGTCTGGCGGCTGATTAAGACCTTGGAGCGCAGTCAGACAGTGAGCGGCAAGTTGGGAAGTCTCTATCCGTCCAATGCGAATCCGGCAGTCGGCTAGCGTCAACGCTCGCTCGTTTCCTGATAATGCACAGGCCTTCTGCCACTCCTCATGCTCAATAAACCCTGACGCATGCAGGCACTGTGTATAGGCCTCTGTTGTGATGCAAAATCCTTGAGGAACAGAGAAGTCTGCTGCAATGAGGCGAGCGAGCCCAACGGCCTTGCCTCCCACAAGATCGAGATTGGTGCACTGAGACAAAGGAAGGACGATGGGAGAGGTCATACCCCGGCATAGTAGCTAGAGCATGAGGAGAAGGTAAAGGTCGTTCACGTTAGTTCCTGTCGGACCGGTATGGATATGACATTCAAGAGCTTTCAAAACAGGGTAGGTATTGTGCCGATCCAAGGAAGAACGAAGATCAATGCCGAATTTCTTCGCTTGCGCGACGGTGCTTCCAGTGACAATCGCACCGGCTGCATCGGTGGGGCCGTCTGTTCCATCGGTGCCTAGGGCTACGATCCATGTGTTGGGGAGACCGGCGATCTCCAATGCCGCAGAAGCGGCGAATTCCTGGGCACGCCCACCCTTCCCACGGCCTGTGACTGTCACGGTGGTCTCGCCTCCCGCCACCACGCAACATGGGCGTTTTAAGATGCCATGCCCTTCGGTAATCGCCTTGGCGAGGTCCGTCAACTGCTTCACTGCCACGCGCGCTTCTCCCGTGATGGGGTGGGAGACGAACTTAGTGTGGAGGTCTGCCTGTTGTGCGGCGCGCGCGACGGCGTCCAGCATGATCCGGTTGTTACCGATGATGTGATGTTGCACGCTACGCAATCGTCGCGACCCAGGCTTCAGAGTTTCTGTAGCATCTCCTTTTCGACCTCGGTCCAGGTAGCGGCGTACGGCCTCGGGTACGGCACGCCAGCTTCGATATCGCTGCAACACGCCCACTGCGTCCGCAAATGTCGAGAGGTCGCCCGCTGTCGGCCCAGAGCCGATGGAACCGAGATCATCGCCGATGACGTCTGAAAGCAGGAGGGTCACAATCTTCGCCCGAGTTGACGCGGCCAGCCCGCCTCCTTTGATCAATGACAAATGTTTTCTCACGACGTTCATTTCGTTGATGGTTGCACCGCTGTGAAGCAGCAGGCGCGTCGTGCGCTGCTTATCGGACAGCGTCACACCAGCAACTGGAGCCGGGAGCAGGCTTGATGCACCTCCGGACAGGAGCACGATCAGCAGATCTCGAGGCGTCAGACATTGTGTCAGACGCAGAAGCCGTTGAGTTGCGTGCAGACCAGCACGATCGGGAATTGGATGGCTGGCTTCGAGGATGGTGATCTGTTTGGTCGCGAGGGTGTGACCTGTTTTGACGATGACAAGTCCATCGTCCAGCCTTGGCCCCAGTGCAGTCTCTAATGCTTGTGCCATTCTTGCCGAAGCCTTGCCGGCACCGACCACGACAATACGGTCAATGTGTGAAAGGTTGTAGGTGCGACGGCCCACACGCAGGGAGTGGCGAGTAAGCGCGACGTGTTTGAGCAGGGCGTGGTAGGGATCGGCAGTACTCAGTCCTGCGGCGATCAGCCTGTGAAGAAGTGGCCGTACCGGAGAGGAGGGGAGGCGAAGTCGCATAGCAATGAGCGTTACGGGGTCTTTTCTTGTTTGAAGCAGCGGCTAGGACAGGTCTGCCGAGGCACACGAATTTGATAGGTGCCATGAGGGAGCAGATCTTTCTTAAACTCGGGATTTAGCATCTTGAGCTCAAGCAGGTAGGTGCCAAATTCTTCGGCGATTGAGGTCAACGCGCGCTGGGATTCCTTGACATTGACTGTGATGGTTTCGGTCTCAAGCGGTATATAGAGGTCCTTCTTGGTCAATCCAAGATACTTCTCCGGCTGGGAGTAGATTTCCTTCGCGGCGATGATACGAGGGACATACCGCATCGTCTCGCGTGGGCCATGCATCTTCCAATAGTCGGCAATGTTTTGCTCTTTGAGCAGCTTGCGGACTCGTTCCTCGCCAGCATTGTAGGAGGCCATGGCCATGAACCAATCATTCTCCTGAAAGTCTTTGAGGTACTTGAGGTATTTCACGGCTGCTTCGGTCGACATTTCGAGATTGCGACGTTCATCTCGGACGGAGTCGCTCTTCAGCCGGTACCGGCGCCCTGTGGAGGGGATGAACTGCCAGGGACCTGACGCTTTTGCTTTCGAGTAGGCGGCGGAAATGCATTTACTCTCGACTAGCAACATGTACTTGAGGTCGTCCGGCAACCCGGCATCAGCCAACTGTTTTTCTGCAGGAGGGAAGCACCGTCCAGTCCGTTTGGCAAGAATGATGCTTTCCCCTTGATCTTCCAAAAACTGATAGAACTCGTACTCGATCCGCTCTCTCACTTGCCAGTTATCCAAGGGAACCGACACGCCTGCAAATGTGATCTTATCGGGCAGCTTAAATGAACTTAGAAAGTACCGTTCTCCCTCGCGTTTGATTTCCGGCAAAATAACCAGGCGGTCTTCTGGTTCGGGTTGTGAATCCAACAGATCCGGCAAGAGCAAATCCTTCTCCACGTCTGATTTGTGGCCACCATGATCCGCTGTTTCTGATGTGGCAAGGGCTGGAGGACACATTGACAGGATTACGAAGCTGATTCCAACTATAGAAAGCAAGGACTGCATACCACGGATGATCATTCTCGAACTCCTCTAGTGTATCCAGATACGAGCCGTCACAAAACAAGAAGTTATGCTAACAGCTCACCCAATTACCAGCAAGCAAAGGGGCCCGTCCGTGTTACACTGTCGCCCCATATGCAAGCCTTGACCGTTCTGAACAAGACTATCACTGATTGCACGGCCTGTCCTCGGTTGGTCACTTATCGGGAGGGGATTGCACGGCAGAAGCGAAAGCAATATCGTGATTGGACCTACTGGGGACGGCCGGTTCCTGGATTCGGAGATCGCCAAGCTCGGCTCTATGTCCTTGGACTGGCTCCTGCGGCACATGGGGGGAATCGGACAGGCCGCGTCTTCACCGGTGATCGGAGTGGGGACTGGCTGTATGACGCCCTGTATCGGTATGGATTTGCCAACCAGGCCTTGTCGACACGCCAAGAAGATGGCCTATCATTGACCGATTGTTACATCGGTGCAACCGTGCGGTGCGCACCGCCGGAGAACAAACCTGCGCTCGATGAGTTTCAACGCTGCAGCCGATTTTTACAGGATGAAGTTCGTCTCCTGAAAAATCATCGTGTGGTGATTGCGCTAGGAAAGATCGCCTTCGACCACTACCTCAAGACCTGTCGGGCACAAGGGCACGCTATGCCAGCGCCAGTTCAAAAATTCGGCCATGGAGTCGCCTATCGCTTACCCTGGGGCGTGATCCTACTAGGGTCCTATCACCCTAGCCAACAAAACACCTTTACTGGAAAATTGACTCGCTCGATGTTTCACTCGGTGTTTCAGAGGGCGAGAAAAGAAATCGACTCGGCGTAGCTTAGGCGAGTATTAACAGGTACTTATCGTCAGTTTGAAAGAAGAGTGGGGGTGAGCGTCCGCCGAATGCGGAGCTCACCCCCACTAGACAACTGCTACTGCTGCCCCTTCGCCTTCCAGTCGTCCAAAAACTTCTTCAGCCCAGCATCGGTCAGCGGATGCTTGAAGAGCATTTGAAACACACTGTAGGGCATTGTGCAGATGTGACCGCCTGCTAATGCCGCCTCGACGACGTGCTGCGGATGGCGCACGCTTGCCACTAACACCAAGGTCTTGTAGTCATAGTTCTTATAGATCGTTAAGATTTGTCGAATGAGCTCCATGCCGCTTGTGCTGATGTCGTCGAGCCGTCCGATAAAAGGCGAGACGCACCAGGCGCCAGCTTTGGCCGCCAGCAGTGCCTGTGTCGGTGAAAAACAGAGGGTCACGTTCACTTTGATTCCCTCGGCCGCCAGGCGCTTCGTGGCTTTGAGGCCTTCCGGAATCAGCGGGCACTTGACCACGATGTTCTTGTGGATCTTGGCGAGCTCTTTACCTTCCTTCACCATGGCGTCCGCTTCCACACTCACAACCTCAGCGCTGATCGGTCCATCCACGATCTTGCAGACTTCTTCCAGCATTTCCCTGAAACTTCGGCCCTCCTTGACGACCAGGGAAGGATTCGTGGTCACGCCATCGAGTAATCCCAGGCTTGCCGCTTCATGGATTTCCTTGACGTTGGCTGTATCGAGATAGATTTTCATAATGGTCCCTTTCCTAGCGAAGAGATCGTGAGTCGATATCGTTCTTATCGGTTATTGTATGGAGAACTCAACTTCACTGCAAGAAGTCGATACATAAGTTTGACAGGCTTTCGAGCGGGAGATAGAATTTCCCGGTTGAAGATGCCCATTGGTCTTAGAGGAGATAGCACGATGAAACGATTTGTCTGGTTGCTGCTTTTCTCCCTTATCATTCCAGCCTGTTCAGGGAAGAACCCCTATCTTGAGGCATCGCTGAAACCGGCCGAGCTTCAAGGAAAAGATAAAGGCTGGTTCGAAAAGAACTGGGGTGCTCCAGACGGCAAGGCTTCCAGATTTTTTGGTGGAGAGACTTGGACGTACTATCGTATCGCCGGAGGAAAATCAGGACCTCCATTCTTTAATTTCTCTCCCAATCAATGTCAGATCACCCTCAAGTTCGACAAAGAGGAGAAACTTTCCGACTACACCTATTCAGGCTGCTAACAAAACTTTATTGCTAAACAATTGCCAGGATCTTCCTTCCACGGCAACGATTTCATGTAGCTTTTGAATAGCCCCTGCTAGACGGGGTGCTCACTCCGAAACCTCACCGCACACTCCTGGCTGCAAAAACAGTATTCCCGTGCACCGATCGTCTCGATCACGGCAATTCGCTTCGGGACGAATATGTGGCACACTGGATCCTCGACCATCTGATCTTGTTCTTCATCTTGGACTGGTACAGGCGATTTCTTCCGGCCATTCTCAATCGGTTTGTTAAATCCACGAAATATTTGTCGGAGCAAGAAGTAGAGAGCTGTGAAAAGTAAAATGGCTAGGATTAATCTATACATAGTGGGTTATAAAATTTTGACCACAATCCTATGCGAGTAGGGCAGGCCTGTCAAGAATAGACCTGTTACAGATCGTAAATCAGATCGATGGATAATGCGCAAATGGCCTATGGCGATAGGTCTCATTGGGACTCTTGCCAGTGCCATCCAGTACTTCAGGAGTATTGGTTTCTCAATTCTATGGTGCTACAGTGCCGACCATGAAGACATGCGATAAATGCCATGGTGCGATGTTACCGGAACGGGCTGTGGATTTGGACGCCGGGCTTGCGATCACTGTGTTTGCCTGTTTGAACTGTGGTCGTCGAAAAGCAGCGGATCAAGAACCTCGACCGATTACGGCTCGCCACTAATCTTTCCTGTCAGTCTCTAAACCACTACCTACTGACGAGCGGGAGGGTTGCGAGGTCAGGTTTGATCTCAGCGCCTTCCAACTCACTGTGGGGAATGGCTGCTCCGCAGATCACCGGCGACGGTTAATCTCCGTTCGCCAGTGGCTAGGCGGAAACCAACCACAAATCATGGCATTGACTGCCAATTCTTTCTTCATGATCAGTAACGGATTCAAAGTCGTCAGCTAGAAGCACTACCTATTCAGTGAGCCACAGCATACCTGAATATCCTGCGGGAGGGTGTTGTATGACTGCATCCAACCCGTGCATTCATTGAAGGTGTATGCAATCAAGTGGATTGATGCCGAGGCGCAGCTGGAAGATGGTCAACGAAGGTTCAAAACATCCATCATGTCGTATAACCCAGGCGGTTGGCGGACGACCCACCTTGCGGCTCGCAGGGCTCCTAGGGCGAACGTATCTCGGCTACTGGCCCGATGAGTGACCTCGATTCGTTCCCCCATGCCACCAAACAGAATCGTGTGGTCGCCGACAATATCACCGGCGCGAATGGTTTGTATCCCGATTTCAGTTTTCGTTCGTTCTCCGATCAGTCCCTTGCGGGCATAGACTCCGACTTGGTCCAAGTCTCGGCTCACCGAACGGGCGAGGACTTCGGCAATCTTGAGGGCCGTGCCGCTCGGCGCGTCCTTTTTCAGCCGGTGGTGGGCTTCAATCACTTCGATGTCGTACTCGTCCCCAAGCGTTCTGGCCATTTCGCCGATGACTTTGCAGATCAGGTTGATTCCAACACTCATGTTCGGAGAAAAGACGCAGGGAATTTGCTGGGCCAGTGACCTCAGCTCATCGAGTTGAACAGCCGAAAATCCGGTGGTCCCGATCACCATGGCCCGTTGATGGTGAGCAACGGTCCGCATATGTTCCAGTGTCGCCGAGGGCGAGGAAAAATCGATCACAACCTCTCCTCGCTCCATCAGAATGGAGAGGTCGTCTGTGATGGGAATGCCGGCACGACCTGAGGCTGCAGCCTCGCCCGCATCCTCCCCTAATGCCGGATGTCCTTTCCCCTCCAAGGCCCCTGCCAATGTCAACGCCGTTGAATCGCGGATCAGTGACACTAGTCGGTAACCCATTCGGCCGGCCGCACCCGCTACAATGATCTTGATCATTTTGTCGTACACCTAGACCTTGCTCAAGTTAGATTAACGCCGCATCCTTGAGGACCCGAACCAATTTCTCTCGTGTGTCCTGTGCCATTGGGCAGAGCGGTAAGCGCAATTCCGGGTCAATCTTCCTCATGAGTCCTAACGCTTCTTTGACCGGAATGGGATTGGTCTCATAGAACAACGCCGCAAAGAGGGGAGAGAGCTTAAAGTGAATCCGTCGCGCTTCGTCGATTCGTCCCTCGGCAAAGGCCTTCACAAGACCGGCCATTTCCATCGGCACGATATTGGCCGTTACGGTGATCACACCCTTTCCACCGACTGCCATCATTGGTAATGTGAGGGAGTCGTCGCCAGCCAGCACGGTTAGGCGGTCACCGCACATCTGCACAATATCTGAGGCCTGTTGGACCGAGCCACTCCCTTCCTTAACCCCGACGATCGTCTTCATGTCTGAGAGTCGGGCGATCGTCGAGGGTAGCATGTTGACTCCAGTACGACCGGGGATGTTGTACAGGAGTAAAGGCAGGTCGACGGCTCCTGCAACAGCCATATAGTGTCGATAGAGCCCTTCCTGGGTAGGTTTATTGTAGTAGGGAGTAATGAGCAACGCGCCGTCGGCTCCGGCCTGCTTTGCATGTTTCGTGAGGGTGATGGCTTCTTCCGTGCTATTCGAGCCGGTTCCGGCAATCACCGGTACCCGCCGCCGGACCACCTCGACCGTCAACTCAATCACCCGATTATGCTCGCTATGAGAAAGGGTGGCCGATTCACCAGTGGTTCCGCAGGGGACAACGCCATTGGTGCCATTGCCGATCTGCCATTCGATCAACTCGGCTAAGGCGCGCTCGTCGACCTTGCCCTGTCGAAATGGCGTCACAATTGCGACAAGAGATCCGGTAAACATACTCACTCCGTTTCGTTGAGGAAGGACGGAATTCTCTCGCCGCGTACGAGGTCGTCGTATGTTTCTCGCTCGCGAATCACGTGAAACTCTCCACCCTTGACGAGCACTTCCGGTACGCGGGGTCGAGAGTTATAATTCGACGCCATCACAAAGCCATACGCCCCCGCACTCATGACCGCCAATAACTCACCAGGCTTGGTGCCAGGCAGCGATCGATCCTTGGCCAGAAAATCACCCGATTCACAGACCGGCCCGACAATGTCCACTGTTTGTCTGGTCCGATGGATGGCTTCTTCATTCACTGGACGAATTTCGTGGTAGGCGCCGTACAGGCTGGGCCGAATCAAATCGTTCATGGCGGCGTCGACGATCACGAAGTGCTTCGTCTCCCCGGCCTTCTCGTACAATGCTTTTGTCACCAGGATGCCAGCGTTGCCGACGATGACCCGTCCGGGTTCCATGACCAGCGTCAACCCCAAATCTTTGACGAGCGGCGAAATCGCATTTGCCAGGTCTTGGGGCAAAGGCGGTTTCTCCTCGGAATAGGTAATACCGAGTCCGCCTCCGATATTCAGGTAGCGGATGGTGATGCCCTGGCTTTTCAGCGTATGGATGAGCGTCACGACCTTCTTCAGCGAATCGACGAACGGCGTCACCTCCGTCAACTGCGAGCCGATGTGGGCGTGGACACCGACGACGTCAATATGGTCCAGAGAGGAAGCCATCTTATATTCTTCCAGCGCGCGATCCGACGCGATGCCAAATTTGCTCTTCTTCATCCCTGTTGAGATATAGGGATGGGTTTTGGGATCCACATCTGGATTAATCCGCAACGCGATGCGCGCTTTTTTACCGACCGATGCCGCGACCTCGTTGATCGCATGAATTTCAGCCGACGACTCGACATTGAACATGAGGACATCGGCCTTCAGCGCATCGCGGATTTCATCCGGCGATTTACCGACGCCGGCAAACACGATTTTGGAAGCAGGCACCCCGGCTTTGAGGGCTCGGAACAGCTCGCCGCCGGACACGATATCCGCGCCGCTGCCTTCCTTGGCCATCAGGCGAAGGATGGCCAGATTGGAATTGGCCTTCATCGCAAACGCGATGACATGCGGGATATTCTTGAAGGCACTGTCATAGGCGTGGAAATGCCGGACGAGTGTCTCATGGCTATAGATATAGCAAGGAGTGCCGAGTTCCTTTGCTATGCGGCTGACCGGTACCTGTTCACAATACAATTCACCGTGGTGGTATTCAAAACTATGCATCGCGTTGATCCTTAGAGTTAATCCAATGGAATCAGGCCCAATACCGCTTATCGTATTCCGACTGGCTGCGATGGAGGCAGGTCCATCTCATGGCCTCCCAGGGTAGGGTCCGGTTCAGCCGACTCCGTTGCCTGCCGCTCTGCCTCGATGGCATGTTGCCGTTTCTGCTTGGCGATCGTAGGCGCAACTCCGATGAGTTCCGGGGCGACCGGTGTTCCCACCACCCCGCAAGAAATCAGAAGCCCTGCCGATGCGATCACGAAGAATGCTCTCATGACAGTAACCGTTCAAGTTCTTTGATCCGCTGCTCAACTCGCCCTCGGGCGGTCCCGCCGATTTGTCCCTTATGATCGATTGCCGCTACGGTCGTCAGCCAAGAAAACACCGTCTTATCGATCCGTTCACAAAATGCTTGTAACTCTTTCAGTGAAAAATCCGTGACGTCACGTCCGCCATCAAGCGCAGCCCGTACGATTCGTCCGGTGATGCCGTGGGCTTCGCGAAAAGGTATGCCCCTCATGACCAAGTAGTCGGCCAGTTCCGTCGCGAGTAGTCCGCCCCCTTGCAACGCTCGCGCGAGGGCCTCTCCGTTGACTTTCAGTCGGCGCATCAATTCCGTCATCACTTGGAGCGAGGCCGCCACGGTATCAAGGGCGTCGAAGAGCGCCGGTTTGTCTTCTTGCAAATCTCGATTGTAACTTAACGGCAGAGCCTTGAGCAGGGTCAGCAGATTGACGAGGTGGCCGTATACGCGTCCGGTCTTTCCTCGGACCAACTCAGGGATGTCCGGGTTCTTCTTCTGCGGCATCATGCTGCTTCCTGTGCAGAAGGCGTCCGGCAGATCGACGAACTGAAATTCCTGTGAGGCCCACACAATCAATTCTTCACTGAGCCGAGACAAATGCATCATCACAATCGAGAGGGCGGAGGCCACTTCGATCATGAAATCACGGTCAGAAACCGCATCCATGCTGTTCAGGGTGACGGCAGGAAAGCCCAGCAGTTCAGCTGTGTATCGCCGGTTTACCGGATAGTTTGTGCCCGCCAAGGCGCCGGACCCTAGCGGCATGACATTGAGCCGGCCTCTTGCATCGCGGAGTCGGCCCTTGTCTCGTTCGAGCATCTCCACGTAGGCCAGCAAGTGATGTGCAAACAGGACCGGTTGGGCACGCTGTAAGTGGGTATATCCGGGCATCATGAGGGTGCGGTTCGCAGCGGCCTGCGCCACCAGCACGCGTTGAAAGTCAGTCAACTGTCCCTGTAGCGCATCCAGTTGTGCGCGCAGGTATAGTCGAATATCCAGCGCCACTTGGTCATTCCGGCTGCGCCCCGTGTGTAACTTGCCTCCCAACGGGCCAATCATCTCGGTCAATCGCCGTTCGATCGCCATGTGAATATCTTCGTCCTGAGGCGAAAAGACGAATTGTCCACGATCCAGCTCTCGTTTGACCGATTCCAACCCGTGGACAATGGCGCGCGTTTCTGCCCGCGTGAGGACCCGGGCCTTCTCGAGTGTCTTGCAATGGGCGATGCTCCCGGCGATGTCTTCGCCATAGAGCCGACTATCGACGGTCACCGACCTGGTAAACGCTTCGACCAATCGGTCGGTCTTCTCTCGAAACCGGCCGTCCCAGGCCTTTCCACTACCGCCGACTGACGTCTGAGCGTTCCTGCGCTTGGCCATCAGGACGAGGCCTTCTTTCTCTGTGCGCGAATCTTCAGCCGCAAGGCATTCAGCCGGATGAAGCCTTCTGCGTCCTTCTGGTTATACACCTCATCTTCCTCGAAGGTGGCGATGTCGAGTCTATAGAGTGACTGTTTCGATTTGCGTCCCGCCAAGGTGCAGCTTCCCTTATAGAGTTTGACCCGTGCGATACCGCTGACGTCCTTCTGTGCCTCATCGATAGCCGTCTGTATCATTTCGCGCTCAGGGCTGAACCAATACCCGTTGTAGATCAGGTCCGCAAAGCGTGGGATCAAGCTGTCGCGGAAGTGGAGGACTTCGCGGTCCATTGTCAGGGATTCAAGTCCGCGATGAGCCACGTGCAGAATCGTCCCTCCCGGCGTTTCATACACGCCGCGCGACTTCATCCCAACGTAGCGGTTTTCCACCAAATCGACTCGGCCGATCCCGTGTGCACCACCTAGTTTATTGAGATGGGCCAGCAAGGTCGCAGGACTCATTTTCTTGCTATCGACTGCGACGGGATTGCCGGCTTGATACTCGATCTCAACTTCCAATGGCTTGTTCGGGGCCTTCTCCGGCGAAACAGTCAGCTGGAATATTTCATCCGGTGGTGATTTCCATGGGTCCTCCAGAATGCCGCCTTCATAGCTGATATGAAACAGATTTGGGTCCGTGCTGTAGGGTTTGGCTTTGGTCGCGGTCACGGGAATGCCGTGGCGATCGGCATATTCGATCAACTCACGCCGGGAGCGCATCGTCCATTCCCGCCAAGGCGCAATAATCTTGAGATTCGGTGCGAGGGCCATGTAGGTCAACTCGAAGCGCACCTGGTCGTTGCCCTTCCCTGTGGAGCCGTGCGACACCGCTTCGGCGCCCTCTTTGAGCGCGATTTCAGCTTGGCGACGAGCGATCAGCGGGCGAGCGATCGACGTTCCCAAGAGGTAACAACCTTCGTACATCGCATTTCCGCGCAACATCGGGAACACATAATCCTTGACGAAGGTCTCACGGAGATCCTCGACATAGACCTTCTTGACGCCGAGCGCCTGTGCCTTGATCTTGACGGCCTTTAGGTCTTCGCCCTGGCCAAGGTCGGCGCAAAACGCGATGATCTCGGCCTGATAGGTTTCTTGCAGCCACTTGAGGATGACGGATGTATCTAGTCCGCCGGAATAGGCCAGGACAATCTTCTTGATCGATGTTGGTTTCATGGTGGATCCTACTTGGTATGTTTCTTCTGGCCGAGCAGCTGAGTCAAAATCGCCTTTTGCATGTGCAGACGATTTTCCGCTTGATCGATGACGACGGACTGTGGGCCGTCCAGGACATCTGCCGTAATCTCTTCTCCGCGATGAGCCGGCAGGCAATGCATAACAATGGCGTCGGGTTTCGCCCGTTGCAGCAATCGCTTGTTCAGCTGGTAGGGGGCGAGCGTCCGTAATCGTCGTGCCTGTTCCCGCTCGCGGCCCATACTGATCCATACGTCGGTATACACCACATCGGCTTCTTTCACGGCAACGAGGGGATTCTCCAGCACCTCGATGGACGCGCCGGTGGTGTGCCCTTCCATTCTCGCACGATCGATCACCCGCTGATCCGGCTGATAGCCGGACGGGCATCCGATCACGACGCGCATACCCACCTTCGTTCCTGCTTCGATGAGCGAGTTGGTCACGTTGTTTCCATCGCCGATGTAGGCCAGGCTGAGTCCCTTGAGCCGACCCTTGATCTCCTGAATCGTCATCAAGTCGGACAAGGCCTGACAGGGATGGCTATGGTCGGTCAGCCCGTTAATCACCGGCATCGTGGCTTCTGTCGCCCACTCTTCAACGATCGCATGGTCATAGGTGCGGATCACGATTCCGTCTAGGTAACGGGATAAGACGCGTGCTGTGTCTGAGACCGTCTCCCCGCGCGAGAGCTGAATGTCGCTCATGGGAAGGATCATCGCATGGCCGCCGAGCTGGTTCATTCCCGCCTCGAACGACACGCGCGTCCTCGTCGACGGCTTTTGAAAGAGCAATCCTAATGTCTTTCCGGGCAGGAGCCGATGCGGAGTGCATTGACGCTGCTTTTTCTTCAAAGACGTCGCCAAACGCAATAAGTCGAGGACCTGCTGTCGTGACAGCGTCGCGACGTCGAGCAAGTCCTTAGCATAGCGCGTGCGGTTGTTTCTTTGTCGGGCTGATAGCGCCATCAGTAGTGTGAATCTTTTCCCGCCGTCTGGCGTTGGTTGAACAGAATGTCGAGGAGGTCGATGAGCTTATCCACCTCGAGCTGTGTGATCACCAAGGGTGGAACAAAGCGCAGCACCCGCTCGGTTGCGGCATTGATGAGCACGCCACGGGCGAGTGCATCGGCCACCACCGTTCGGGCATCGGTCTCCAACTCCATGCCTTGCAAGAGACCAAGGCCTCGCACATCCTTCACGATTCGATGGCGGTCTTTGCAGTCGGCCAACCCTTTAGCCAAGTATTCGCCCATGCGCCTGGCTTGATCCAACACCTTTCCTTCGAGCAACACCCGGCAGACGGCCAGCGCTGCGGCACAGGCCAAGGGGTTGCCACCGAACGTCGACGCATGAGAGCCAGGCGTAAAGGCTGCGGCCACCGATTCTTTTGCCAGACAGGCGCCGATCGGCACTCCTCCGGCGAGACCCTTTGCAAGAGTCATGATATCGGGTTTCACACCGAGTTGCTCATGGGCAAAGAAGGTGCCGGTTCGACCCATGCCCGTTTGAATTTCATCGAAAATGAGCAAAATATCTTGCTGTGTGCAGAGTTCACGCAGGCTCCTTAGATAATCCCGGTCGGCCACATGCACGCCGCCTTCCGCCTGAATCGGTTCCAGCATGATCGCTGCAGTCTTCTCATTAACCATGGACTCGATCGCGCCGAAATCATTGAACGGGGCATAGCCAAACCCGGGCATCAGCGGTTCGAAACCCTTCTGAACCTTCTCCTGTCCCGTGGCCGTGAGCATGCCCAGCGTGCGGCCATGGAACGAATTCTTCATCGTGATGACTTCATAACGATCGGGCCCATGTCGCTCATGCCCGTACCGTCGAGCCAGCTTAATCGCCGCTTCATTGGCTTCGGCTCCGCTGTTACAGAAAAACACGCGGTCGGCGAACGAATGGTCCACCAGCAGGCGTGCCAGTTTCACTTGCGGTTCGGTGTAATACAGGTTGGACGTATGGATCAGTTGGGCGGCCTGGCGTTGGATGGCTTGAACCAGGTCAGGATGACCATGCCCCAATACATTGACGGCAATCCCGCCGACGAAATCGAGGTACTCTCGCCCCTCCAGATCGTAGACCTTTGCGCCTCGCCCCCGTACAATCGAAACCGGCTGGCGCGTGTAGGTCTGCATCAGATATTTGGCGGCATCATCTTTCAGTTCTTCGGTCGGCATGACGACGTATCCCCTTAAGAAAGAAGGAAAAGCTAGCACAGGGGCAATGGGAAGAGCAATAAGCGGAGCATCGGGAAATTACCGTCAGAAGTCGCGTGCACAACATTCTCCAATCAGCTATTACGCGATAGGTGGTATCCTCCTGTTCCGAGTGTGGTAAGCTGCGTCGCCATGATGATGTGCAGTCAGTGCAGTCAACAGAACTCCGACGAGGCCCATTTCTGTTATCAGTGTGGAGCCAAACTGGCTGAGGCCACGACTGCCGCAGAGGCCGCTACTGACAGGTCCACTGCTCAGCCGATTCAAAACGAGGACACGCTCTGGCGCCAATTCCTCGGTCCCAACGCCGACCACTACCTGACCGTGTTTAAGAAATTTTCGTCGAATGGCCAGCCAAAGTTCGCGCTTTCGTGGAACTGGCCGGCCTTTCTCTATATCTCCTTCCTGTGGTTTTTGTACCGGAAGATGTATCTGCACGCGTTCGTATACGCGGTCGGCCCGATGGTCTCGACCTATCTCACAGGAGATTTTTCCGCCGGCATCGTGTGGAGCGTCATGGCGGGAGCGACTGCGAACTATCTGTATTTTTGGCATTGTCGTGAGCACATCGGTGAAATCAAGAAAGCCGGCCGGATGAATGTTGCCGCGCAAGAAACCGCACTGAAGGAATCAGGCGGGGTGCAGCCCTATGTAATCTGGGTCGGTGTGTTTTTCTACATCATCTTCCTGGCGACGTTGACGAAGATGGTACAAGAAGGCCCGCCCGATCTGGAGCAAGCACCCGGTCGACCAGCCAAGCAAGCGGTCTTGCTGTCACAGGCTTGACTTGGCACGACAATTCAGTATGCTTTGGCTCCTGATGAGATGTTCAAGTTAATAGCAAAGGATCTGCGATGGCTCGATTAGTCTTGCTTCGGCATGGGGAGTCGCAATGGAACCTGGAAAACCGTTTTACCGGTTGGGTGGACGTCCCGCTCTCTCCAAAAGGGATTGAGGAGGCCAAACAAGCCGGTGAAAAGCTCCGTGGGTTGACCTTTCAGCGGGCGTTCACATCGGTGCTCACTCGCGCGAATGAGACCTTGAGACTTGTCTTGGAGGCCATTGGCCAAACGACCATCCCGATCGAGAAGGACAAGGCCTTGAACGAGCGGATGTACGGAGACCTTCAAGGGCTGAATAAGGCCGAAACTGCCAAGAAGTACGGTGATGCGCAAGTGAAAATCTGGCGACGGAGCTATGATGTGAAGCCGCCTGGCGGAGAAAGCCTCAAGGATACGGCCGAGCGAGCGTTGCCCTATTATGAAAAGATGATCAAGCCCTGTTTATTGAAGGGGGAAACCATCATCATTGCGGCGCATGGCAACAGCCTTCGTGCGTTGGTGATGGAGCTCGATCAATTGTCGAAGGAAGAGGTCTTGGAACTCAACATCCCGACCGGTGTGCCGCTCCTCTACGAATTGGACGACAGCGGCAAGGTAGTATCACACCGCTATTTGTGAGCGTGTAGGTTATCCCACCTCTTCGAGCAACTTGCCGTATTCCGAAGCTGGTGCATAGTCGATCAGCAACACGAGCAACTTTGCTCGATCCTCCGGCGAAATGATGCCTTGATCCTCCATCAGTGACGCTGTCTCCGCGCAAACACCCATAGGATTGATCCCTTCCTGATCGATCAGGCGTGCATAGTGCGCTTGCCGGTCGTTCAGTTCCGGTTGATACTCGTCCCAGGTGCCAGCTCCGCACCATCCTGATTCCCACCACGCCTTCCGGACAGACTCCAACAGGCCCTCTGTAATGGCAGCCCTGTACTTGGTGGGGATATGCGCATCCACCGCAGCCAGGATCCAATACAGATTTAATGACAAGATTTCGCGAGCGATTTGGCCGGAGGTCGATTCCGATGCCTCGACTCCGTATTCCTCAAGCTGAGACACGGTGAGAGGTTGCGGCATAGCGTTGAATAAGGCAGCTGCGGCTTGAGTAGGAGTCATAAGGGTTTCCCTGTTGGCCAACAGGATACTGCAGGGTGCGTCATGCCCTCAAGTGGTGGCTTGGATGGGAAACATTGCGGTGATTCACACATCCTTCAAAACATAAAAGAGAGGGCGGGATTCTAAACAGGAAGGGGGCAGATTTGTGGGAAGCCGACCGAACCATGTCGGCCCATGAGAGGCCGACATGGTCATCGGTCGAGTATCAGCGATTTGCGACTTTCTTGACCATCCCACCGTACTGGGACGTGCCTCGGGCATTGTGTGCAACCTGCTCGTCCGCCTCACCAGTGGAAGCGATCGGCTGGGGTGATTGGATCACGACAATCTCGACCCGCCGGTTCTTGCTCCGGCCTTCTTCCGTATCGTTGGTCGCGATGGGGCGTGCGTCCGCATACCCGACAGCTCTAATGCGGTCGATCCCTAACCCTCCCTTAACCAACGCCTTGCCGGCATTTTCGGCGCGCGCCTGAGAAAGCTCAGCGTTATCCTTAAACGGCCGACGAGGATTGTACTTGACCGGTATGCTGTCGGTATGTCCGGCCACTTCGACGCTCTCGGGACGGAATTTACGCAAAGCCACACCGATTCGCTTGACTAAGGAGGCTCCCGCCGCCGTCATGGTCACTCGTCCTATGCCAAACAGCTCACCCGACGACAAAGCGAGCGTCAGTTTGTCGCCGCGCTGCTCTAACACCACGGTGCCTCGCTTGAGTTCGTCCTGGAGGGCGCTCGCCAGCTTCTCGCTGACCCGAGTGAGGTCAGTCGTGGCACGCGCCGTCGTGATGGCTGGCTGAGGAAGTACATTCTTGGCGTAGGAAGGCAGTTTGACCGGTTTCGGCAAGCTCTTGCCTAGGCTCGTGAGCAGGCGTTTCGCCTGCACGAGCTGCGAGTCGCGAGCGGCGAGT
Organism: Nitrospira sp.; assembly: GCA_029865345.1. Lineage (GTDB taxonomy): Bacteria > Nitrospirota > Nitrospiria > Nitrospirales > Nitrospiraceae > Nitrospira_D. The sequence continues at coordinate 3,772 of JAOUHD010000023.1, read as the reverse complement.
TCCATATCCATGTTGGCCTTGGCCAGCTGGAATTCCTGCTCTTTCGCCACCAATTGCAGGTCAAGGTCCGCAATCCGTTGCATCGCGGTATCAAGCTGGTCATTGTTGGTGGCAAATTGCCGCTCAATGTCGAAGACTTGTTGTCTGGCCAACTCCAGGCTGCTTCGTGTCCGGTTCAGCTCCTGCGACATGTGCTGATGGGTGTCCCGTTGGGTGCAGAGCCCTGCGAGTTCCTGCTCCTTTTGGGTCAGCTGCGCTTCCAAGGCTTCCGCGCGAGTCTTTTCGACGGTCACCTGATTCGCTGCCGCTGTCGTCTTCTCTCGCAGAAGGGACAACTCTTTTTCTTTAGCCGTGAGCTGTTCGAGGAGTTGTTCCAACCGCACTGTTTCCTTTTCTGATTCCGAAGATTGGCTCTGAGGTGTGTCGATCGTAATCGACGTCATAGGCGTAATTGACGGAGCAAGTGAAGTCTCGTCGCCGTCGACTTTGTGAACATACGAGCCCGCCTCGTTGTCCTGTTGAGCGTGCCGAGCATCAGTTGAGGTCAAGAGCCCGACGAGCATGGCCAGAAGAGAACGTTGACCATTGTCCGACTGAACCGCGGTCGGCTGGCTGTCAGCAATGGACTGAGTGGCCGCAGCCTGACTCGATTCCTGTCCATTGACCATGAAGGTGAAGAGAAACGCGAAAGCGACCAGCTTCATAATCATATCTCACCTCACTCAATGATGAAGTTGCAGTGACTCCACTGTCTGGAGTCAAGTTTTGAAAGTCGACTACGATTGAGGCAACAGCCGTTCCCGTTCACACTGCGAAAAATCCGTCACGAAACAGGGGAACGACATCAGCCCAAAACCACGAAACTGCCCCTGGTAGTTCTTATCGAGTGATAAGTAGAACCAACAGGCCCTACCGTACCCTATACGCCGTCTAGCGGCGCTTTGCAACTGGGGATTTTGACTGAATGTCGCGTCCAGCAAGGCCTGCAGGCATCTCGTTGAGAGGCGTGATAGGGATCAAAAAGTAATAGGTGTTCCAGGCTGTCAGCCCACCACATCTAGTGGTCCTGGGTATAACGGATGCCGGGATCATGCATGAGCTCGAACTCTCCGCGGCGTCGATCACCTGTATCTCCCGAAGCCGGGAGAGTGCTCCACGTGAAGGTCGACTGAGCTGAAGACATGACGCAGCAAGCCATACAGGAGATATCAGTCAAGCAGCCACGGCACTTAGTCCATGGCCTACCCTTAATATCAGCATCTGCGTTTTCGGCTATCTGCTCTGGGGTCCCCCACCTCGATGAATCTGTTCGGATACTCACGGTGAATCGAAATAGATACGTCGTGGGAGGCCTCTGGTTCACAAACAACAGTACAATCGTGGAAATTCAAGTCGTTATAAGTAGATTCACCATGGCCCGCTCCTTGCTAACCGAGCAGTGCAGAAGATGTGGAGGACCAGGTGAATGAATCTAGGGGCTAGAGAACGAGGGAGGACCGTATGAGTACAGCCAAGAGCCAGTTTCTCCAGCTGACGTTGTCGGCGATCACGTTCGTCATAGTTATTGGTGCGCTCTCGATGATCTGGCCTGCCATCATTGCCCTCTTTCTCGGTGTGCTCCTACTGCTGCAATCTCTTGGCACCGAACCGGATGTTGCGGTGCTGTCGTGGACCGAGGTCGGTAATTTGCCGATCGTCGTCGCCTCGCTTCGGCGACCAAGTCTTCTGGCGATGCTCTCGTGACGAGTTTGAGCGGCGGCTTCGTCTGCCGAGCGCATTCCGCCAGGAGGGGATCGGCTTCATGGGGATCATGAGTGCCCGCGTATAATTTCGACTAGTACGAGACGGTCGAGATGGGTGAGGTAAGTATGCTTATTAGTCTCCGGATGTGCACGGGATGTGCGGCTTAGCGGATCATCCAAGTCTACCAAGACTTACATGATCGAGACGGTCCCGTTTGTTCGAAGAGGTTCCAACTTACTGGAGCCAGGACAAGTGCTATCGCCCATTTCCATCGAGGCTGCGGATCAGTACGGCGCGGCCTTGGCGGTCGAGCCAGGATTGAATGCGGTCCCCCACATGGGCCGGTCGGTCGATCTTGGTATTTTCATCATGCGGAATACGGACTTCCTGCCCCTGGGCGTCCCGAATTAGGTACGCGCCGCCTTCCACAGCCTGCACGTGGCCGACGACCGAGATGGAGGATGGTGTTCCGGTGCATAGGGCCACACGTTGTTGTTCACCTAATGTTCCCGATACGATTCCCATCCCGAGATCTTCCTGCGACGAACGTCCTTGCACGGTCGAGTGGGCGCAGCCCGTCACCAAGACCAGCAGGGAAGGTAGCCACACCGCACGCCGGCAAGCTGTGAGCATCCGTTTCATTAGGTAAGGCCTCCACATATGATCAAGCTGGGAGCTGATGCAGATTGGCGTGACACGAACCGTTCCAACACTATTTCATAGAGAGGCGGAATGCTCAATATTAATGAGAGAGCTCTCACTTGGGGCTGACTCAACATGAAACAGAAAAGGAGTGGTGTCTAAGAATGTGTCATGTGAGCCGTGCACCACACAGCATGCATGGCAGTAGACCCAATGCGAGTTCTCTTCCAAGAGAAGAAGCGAGTCAGTTCCCTCGCTGTGCAGGGATTCCGGCTGCCAGCACAGGACGCCCCATCGTCACCGTGGATAAGGAGGCCATGACGCACAGGCATGGACGACGATCACGTGATCGACAGGCGAGGGTGGTGGTCTTGGCAAAGATCGTGGAGCGATGAACGACTACACGAGTTGACACTCTTCTCTCGGGGCAGAGACCCTCGACCCATCAGTGAATTCCGGCAAGATTCTGACAAGGTGAAACGCGTAGGTCTGCACCAGCGACCATAATCCGTGTAATCTCTGGGGTCCCGCAAGCGGGTTCATGAGGACATATTTGGCAATGCCTGAAAGGGGAGGACGCCCTGTGTGTACGTTCATGGCGCCGAGGTCCGGTAAGGGCAGGGCTGGGGTATCGACGACGACTCGCGCCACAACCCACGGAAGCCCATTCTCGACGGCTGCTCGTGCGATGCCATAACTTTCCATGTCCACCGCAATCGCGTCATGGAGCGTCGCGATCTCGGCCTTGGCCATTGCGCAATGAATCGGTTCATCAGCCACGGTCACTAATCTTCCCTGATGCCATCGTGGGGTCTGTTTGAGCGCTTGGCCGAGACGCGGTGCCGCGGTGTCGTCACTGTCTCGAAGCGTCTCGAACGTAGACCATTGCTGATGCGCCTGCCCAATCGCACGGACATCTCCTGTCACCACCCAATCCGACATCTCGAGACCCTGGACCAACGCGCCACAGGTTCCGGCAGAGAGCACATAATCTGGGTTGAATTGCCGGATCGCGTCGGCGGTCACCCGATAGGCTTGTTCGGGACCAACGCCGGTGGTCACCGCAATGATTCTGGTCTTATTGGACAGGGTCCCTTCAAACGGATTTTGCGGCCCGGGCACAGGCGTGGCCTGAAGCTCCTTGACAACCGGTCGCAATTCATCGTCACCTTCGATGAGTAACAGAAAAGATTTCATGAATGCCTCCTTTGAGCGCTGGTTGTTCTATTGCTGAGTCTCGAACGTATCTCAAATTAAAAATACACATCACATTTTGTGCCAGACAGGAAGACCTCTACACCTCTGCTGAAAAATAGATAATTACGCATGGTATGACCAAATTTTGGTAGTCACCTGAGACAGCGTGAGACAAGAAGGTGTTTCACCA
>JAOUHD010000155.1 GCA_029865345.1 Nitrospira sp. | reverse complement strand
TCCCTCCCTTAAAGGCCGGCATGATCGTCCTCGCCGATCGCTATATCTACACGGCATTTGCACGCGACGTTGTGCGTGGCGTGGCCAACGAGTGGGTTCGGAAACTCTACGCGTTTGCGATCAAGCCTGACATGGCGTTTTACTTCAACGTCCCTATTGAAGTCGCCATCTCACGACTCCTGCGAGGCATTCGCGGCCAGTTCAAATACTATGAAGCTGGCATGGACATGGACCTGAGCCCTGACGTGACTGAAAGCTTCCGACTCTTTCAATCGCGGATCCTCGCGGAGTACGACAAGATCGTCGAGGAATATGGTCTCTTGACGATGGACGCGACGCTGGAAATCGAGACTCAACAAGAGCACATGCGGGCGCTCGTGGAAGCGGCGCTCCGTGGCTATAAACCAAGACGAGGCACCTATGGCCGACGCGCGCTTTTTTGGCGACGGTTTGAAGTACCTAAATCCGAGTGATCTCAGAGGCAAGTTGATTGCCATCGAGGGGACCGACGGAGTCGGTCGAACGACACACCTTGAGATGTTGCAGGAATGGCTGGAGGTCCAGGGATACGGGGTGATAACAACCGGTTGGACCCGCTCCAATCTCATGTCCAAGACGATCGAAGTGGCGAAGGCCGGCAATATTCTTGACCGATGGTCGCTCAGTCTCCTCTATGCGACGGATTTTGCTGATCGCCTCGAACATCAGATCATTCCGGCTCTTCGATCAGGGTTCGTTGTCCTGGCGGATCGCTATATCTATACAGCGTTCGCCCGCGATTTTGTGCGAAGCGCCGACCGCGCATGGATCCGCAATGTGCTTGGGTTTGCGTTGATTCCCGACCTCGTGTGTTACCTCCGTATCGACGTCGAGACTCTGGCGCTTCGAGTCATCGAAACTACCGGAATGAACTACTGGGAATCTGGCATGGATCTCCGTCTTGGAGGGGACCTGTATGATAGTTTCAAGAAATACCAATCGCTGCTGATCGGAGAGTTCGACAAGATGGCCCTGGAATTTCGCTTCAACGTCGTCGACGCGCGAAAGTCGCCCGAAGAGATCCAGAACGAGCTTCGAGGGTATATTCTCCCGGTGTTACAAAACCACAAGCCTCCCAGCGGTACGAAAGCAGTCCCGTCCTAAGACGATTCATCCTGTTTCTCTGTCCGTGTTCGCTTGCCCAAGACCCGCAGCTGTAGCGGTGGCAACCACCAGCGCAACCGCGCCTGATTCGGCTTGATGATGCCCTCTGCCTCAATGCATGCAGCGCCAGATTTCTTGAAAGGAAAGCTGGGAAGAACTTTCCCACAAAGTAACAGGCTCACCACTTCACCAAGCTGAGGCTCATGTCCCACACAGATCACCACCGAGTCTGAGGGAAGCGTGTTGAGAAGTGCGACAAGCTGCTCCGGCTTCGCTCCGACGGCCAACTCTTCCCGTGTCTCGACCTTCAGAACCGGACAGACGACCGTACGCAGGATCCTCGCCGTATCGTAGGCCCGCACGAACGGGCTCGTAAACAGATGGGTCGGCTTACAGTCGAGTGCAGCGATCCCGACAGCGGCCTGCTTGACACGTTTTTTGCCTTTCTCTGTAAGCGGACGATTTTCTTCCGCTCCTTCCCACTCGTCAGGTTCTATGGCAATGCCATGGCGAATCAGAATACAGTCCATACGACCTCCCTATAGAGGAAGTGAGCCTACCACACAGCAACTAGACAGTTAACACAAGTTTTACCTGTTTGTGACCGTCCTGAAACGATGGCCGGATATCTTCCTACGCAGATACAACGGAAAGGAAGAAGACTATGCCAGCACTCGAAGCACTTCGTCTGTTTGATAGCGGGGTTCTCTGGCGCCGGGCCGCTCATCTCGATCCTCTCGAGGTATGGAGCTTGGCCATGAAGGGAGTGCTCAGCCTCGTGATTCTGACGCTCCTGACCGCCCTGACCGGAGGCACACTCAAAACGTTTTGGGATATCCGCTTGCTCCTCGATCACTCGGCCGAAGTCGTATTGCGGCAAGTCATCGTCAATACACTCATCTTGCTGGCCATTGTCGAAGTATTCAAAACGACGGTGACCTACTTTCGGGAAGGTCGCGTCAAGGTGACGTTCATTGTTGATACGATTCTGGTCGTCATGCTGACGGAAGTGATTTCCCAGTGGTTCAAAGGGGGAGACTGGCAAGCGCTGACGGTGCTCTGCGGCATCGTGTTGGTGTTGGGAATCGTTCGCGTTATGGCCGTTCGATGGAGTCCGGCCTTGAGGGCAGAGCCTCAGGATTCCGTTTACCATGATCTGAGTAACCAGGGAGGATTTCGATGACTCAACAGGCTGCAGTGAAACTACTCGCCATCGTCCATGAGCGGCGACAGATCCCACTTGAAGAACTCATATCATATCTCCCCGAGTTCACCTGGAATCAGGTGTTCTCGCTAGTGGATGAACTCAGTCGACGAGAACTCATCTGCCTGCGGCGGCAAGGGTTCGGATACGAATTGCGAGTCTCCTCATTGTCCACGTAGCTACTCCCTCAAACTAGCTCTTTTTCGTGGCCACTGTCGGGCGGCGAGAGCTGAGCTGCTCGATACGTTCAGCCACATCCCGATAGGCTGGATCTTCCCGTCTGATCCAGCGATAGGCTTCGAGTGTTTCTGCGATCCGACCCAACGATTCCAGGGTTCGACCGAGGACATAGAGTATCTGAACGGTCTCCTTCGATGAGGTCGGTGTGGATTGGAGCGCCTTCTGAAACGCCGGGACGGCCTCCTCATATCGCCCGGATAACTTATAACAGAGCCCGATCTGCGCATTAGCTTTCACGGCCAATAACGTATCGACGGCAGCCATCTCAAACTGATCAATGGCGGCCTTATGCAGCCCGGCCTTTTTGAGCGCGACTCCCCGCTCATAGCGCTCCGCCGGGCTCACTTCAGGGTCGGATGTGTCCTTGATCGAATCTGACATGACTCTCTCATTACTCTTCCCAACTCCCAACGGCACCCATCAATCAAGGCAGAAATCGTATCGTGTAGAGGAAAGAGATGGACGTCTACTTCCTGCTGCCGATAAAAAAGCGTTGAACAGTATCTGCCAGACCGGTGATCCACGAGTGCTGTTTCGTGGCGGACTTCAATTTCGGACTTGACTGTTTCCGGGGCGACTGCGCTTCTCTCAACCGGCTCGTGACATCTCGATACGTTGGGGCCACCTGATTGATTCGATGGTACACCTCAACCGCTTGGTCGGCCTTCCCGATGGACTCGAGACTGCGCCCCAAAACATAGAGCACGTCAAGCATATCCTGCCGCGAGGCTGTTGGATCGTCCAGAGCAGTGCGGAATGCCTGTATCGCCGCATGGTGTTCTTTCATCTTGACGTAACACAATCCGACTTGTGCATAGGCCTTGAACCACATGGATTTGTCCCTGGCCGCCGAATGAAACAACTCGACCGCGTCTTCCAATCGCCCTAGTTCTTTAAGATCCATCGCTCGCGCATAATCATCCTCTGGAGGGCTCATCGACTGGGCCTCGGCCGATTCAACAGCCACCGTATTCAGCCCTGGGCTTGGAATAGGATCATCCAGTTCCGCAGGATCGTCAGGATCCGCCGCGAGTCCCACCAACTCCTCTTGCTCGGCCAGGGGAAGGATTCCGCCCTTACTTCGATCAAGGGCAGCTTGGGCCACCAACTTAGAGGTAATGATTCTCACCTGTTCGGCATACCCATAGGTCAAGGCGATATCGGAGACTTGATTGATCAGTCTAGGATTCCCTCGACTCAATCGATGCACCAACGCACAGGCCTTGTTCGTAAAGAGAGACGGCAATCCACCGGCAACTCGTAATCGATGGCGAATACAATGGGCAGTATCACTTTCCGAGAGCGGTTTCAGATGATAGTCGACGACGATCCGCTGCGCGAATTGCGTCATGTCGATGCGCCGGAGCAGTGTTTGGAGATCGGGTTGGCCTGAGAGGATGATCTGCAGCTTCAAGGTCTTGCCATCGTTCATGTTGGACAACAGCCGCAACTCTTCGAGCAACTCAGCACCCAGACTTTGCGCTTCATCAACGATGAGAATCACCCGTCGCGAGCGCTTCGCTTCTTGAGACAGAAACTCTGAAAAGAGATGGTAGGCTTCGATCGGATCAAGCCGCTTAGTACTTAACCCAAGAGACAACAGAATCCATGGCAAGAGCTGCTCAATATCATAACGAGCGTTAGTGACCAGCCCAATTTTATGTTTGCTGCCATGCTCAGCGATGAGCTTCTGAAGAAGAGATGTCTTCCCCATGCCGGGATCGCCAGTCAGCACCATAAACGGCGCCTGACTCAGAATCCCATATTCCAACAGGCTATAGGCGGTCTGGTGCTCCGAGCCGTGGTACAGAAAACTGCTGTCCGGCAAGAGCGCGAACGGCTTAGCCTTGAATCGATAGAATGCTTCATACATGGGTGCGCCGTTCGATGGCCGACCTCACGGGCTACGTGGCCACCATGGTCTTCATCTGCGCAAGAGTCAGAGACGATCGCCCTGCCTTGTTTAACACCGTTCCCAGAACAGGACGTGAATTCTTAACCAACGCCAGGGCCCGCTGCAGTTCTTCGCCCGTCGTCTTCCCCTCCTCCACCACCATCAGCAGCGCATCCGTGTAGGGAGAAAAGGCCAAGACATCCGCCGTATGGAGCAACGGAGGGAGGTCGAAGATGACAACTCGGGAGGGATACCGATGCTTCAACTCCTCAACGAGCGCCACCATTTTTGGCGAGGTCAAAATTTCGGTGGAGCTGGAGATCGCCCGCCCCCCTGGCAACAGGACGAATCGCCCTATTCCTGGATGAAGCAGTAGATCCTCGACCGGCTGATCGTCCAACAAATAATCCGCAAGACCAAGACAGTCGGTCAAGCCGAATACCTGATGCACCGTGGGGTCCTGCAAATCAGAATCGACGAGAAGGACCGTCTGAGTTGTTTCCATGGCAAGACTCACGGCCAAATTGACGGCCGTCAGTGTCTTACCCTCGCCGTACCCAGGACTCGTCACTCCCACCACATTCCATCCATTCTCTCGCAATCGCTGCGTGACCTGTGTTCGAAGAATTTTGTATGCATCGACGAACGGTCCGTTGTTGTGCGCGGCCATGACTCGATGCCTATGCAGCACCGCGTGTGGAATACTCAGCGATCTGGTTTTGGTATAAGTGATCGGCGGCGGCACCGAGTGAGCGGTCTTCTTCGGGCTCTCCTCATGGGAAGAAGAACCTCGCAAATCCTTATACAGTTCAAGCGCGGTCCGAATTCGATTCATACTAATCTATTTCCTTACTCCGCCCCAAACCGCCGCAGAGCGGTAAACCACAGAACATCCAACGGCATGATAAACACATGTAACACGACAAGGCCTGTCGCAACGGCACCTAGCCCTGCCGTCTGAACGACCCACCGTCGCAGTCTTGCGCGAGAAACATCGTCCTCGTTTGGCATGAAGGGAATCACAGCCAAGGGGAAATGTTGCGTCAAGGCGACGAGCTGATCGGGTGTCCTGATCGAATGGTCAAGTGATTCGGCCGCCGCCCCTAAGCCGACTCCGGTGCCTACGGCAAGAATGCAGCCAAGGAGGACGATGGCCATACGATTCGGTTTATACGGTTTTTCCGGCAGGCTGGGCGGGTCGATCAGGGAAAACCGTTCACCTTTTCGCTGAACCTCCAACCCTTCCGACACCTTCGCTTCTAACAAGCGCGAACGGATTTCCTGATACTTTTGCCCAGATGTATCGCGATCCCGCGTCAGCACCAAGTACTCCGGTTCAATCTCCGGAGCCCGTTCCAGACGCGTCGCATACTCCTGAAGTCGGCGCTTCACATCCACACGAGTCTTGCGAAGGGCTTCCAACGAAGAGGTTGCGGAATTCAGCTGAGCTTGAAGATTGATATAGGCGGGATTTTCAGGTCTCTGAGTCCTCTGCGCAAACGACATGGTTCCCAGCCGACCCGCTTCCTGTTCGAGTGCGGCAATTTTCCTCCGCGCTTGGAGAATATCAGGATGCTCGCTTCCCAGCCGTTCCATGTCAGCCGCAAGAGTGGTACGGGCGTCGAGCAGGCGCTTGGAGAGTTCCTCCGCATCAGGGCCCTGCCCGCTCTCTTTCTCCAAGGCATCAATCTCTTGTTTCATCTTCATGATATCCGGATGGTCCGGTGACAGATTGGCAGCTGCCGCTGCAAATTCAGCCCGAAGCGCCCGTACGCGCTCGGAGGAGTCCAAAATGCGTTCCCCCGTGACGGATAGAATCGGCGTGTTCGGCTTGATCGTCGCCAATTCTCCTTCGAGATAGCTTTTGCGCTCTTCATGGCCTCGGATCTGTTGATCGATATCCATCAACTCGCGCTCAGCTTGATTCATCATCTGCTGATTGAGCGGCATCAGCTCAGGAAGCGCTCCGCCTACTCGATGTTTAAACGACGCAACTTTCTCATCGATCTCACCGATATGCCGGGCGAGATTATCCGCTTCCTGCTGAAGAAATGACGTCGCCTCCTGTGCTTGCCGCTCGCGACTCTTCAAGTTTTCTCCCAAAAATAAGCTGGTCAGCTCATTCGCTACCTTCTGTGCCAACTCCGGGGATTGATTTTGATATGCCACCGTAAAAGCAATGGTCGCCTTGGTCGCATGCTGCGTGCGCTTATCCACGACGTCGGCACTGATCACTTCCACCTCGATGTCCTTGATGAAGCGTTTGACGATTTCTTCGGCTGGACTGCTTTTCCGCAAATCTTGGTAGAGGTTGAATTGTTCGACCACTTTCCAGAGGGTTGTGCGGCTCATCACCTGTTGCTTGATTGTCTCGATCCGTTGATCGGCATAACTGGTGATGGTCGAGCGAACGAGGTCGGAAGGAATCTCCTGCTCCTCAATTAAGATGGTGGCCGTCGACTTATAGGTCGGCGGCCACAGAAATGCCACCGTCAGGGAAAGGGTCAAGAGCCCCATACCAGTGAGAAGAATCAGTTTCCGGCGGCGATGAAAGGCTGCGAAATAGTCCTTCATGCTCATGGTCGGTTCGGATGTCTGTAGCTTCTGTGTCATAGCCTTAGTGAGAAAATGAAAGTTTGGGTGGATGGTAGGTCACCATGAACGTCGTCGCATGGGATTCGGCTGAGTCTGCGGCAGTGTCAACATCGCGCCATCGGTACATATACGACACCTCCGCCTGCCACCATTCCAGTACTTTCCAGGAGAGCTTCGGCGTCAGGCTGACATAGCTGCTATCCGGAAAGACTCCGCCAATAGTCGCGTTGCTCTTTCCGGACGTGAGAATTCCGGCCACATTCAGGGAAGCGGTCAAGGTTTCTGAAAGCTCATAGGAACCAGCAACCTCTCCCCGATTGGTCTGAATCAATAATCCGAATCCACTGGGAGTCAGGTCTCGGGCAAAACTCACGTGCACTGTGGCCCTCTCCCAATTCTTTGT
>JAOUHD010000154.1 GCA_029865345.1 Nitrospira sp. | reverse complement strand
TGCGGCTCCAGCAATTCCCACGTTCTGTCGGATATATCGTGTCGACGATGTGATGGTTTCATGCTCAACCTCCTTCGGTTCAGCATCATCCTACATCATTTCACATCTCGTGACGACACTGTCTAGCCACCCAAGAGCTGCCGCCGACACGCGACAACATTCTCGTGGCGATCGAACGAACCGCGCACACAGATTCGAGCCGTCACTGATGGTTGAGACTGCGCCCCAGCGGGATGGCGACCAGCGAGGATTGAGTGACCAGATCGGATCTGCTTTGCTGGCCATGCACAATTCAAAATCCGACCCCAACCCATTTACACACGCTGCCGCTTTTTGCTACGCCGATTGTTGATACACTGAATCCTTTTGCCACGATGAGGCTCCATAATCATATGGTGGCTCCGGCATAGTAGGAGGCTGTGCTAGCAGTGACGATCGAGAAAACGGTGCCTCTTGAGGCATGTATCATACTCATTTCAAAGGGCCCGTAACGCAATCGCCGTGGACGATACCGTAGTGCGGTGTTGTGCCTGGTGCGTGAGGTGCAAGTGATCCCGGAAACACCATACCAAGGACAGATGGCATGATAATTGATGTTGTCTTATCACGGGGGGAGATAACATCTGAGCATTGTGTCTGTGCACGATATGAATAGGTGCTTCAAGCTTGATAAGGATAATTGATAGGTATGTATAAGAATAGTTCGCGTGCACAATATTCTTACTTCACGAATAGGAATGGGAGGAGGAAATCCGACCGCAGATTTGTAGGAGTGGCAAGCGCTTCATTCAAGGGATTTTGGTGGGTCTTATTCATTCACTAACTATTGAGGTGAACCAGATGTCTCATCGTTATGTGCTGAGAATTCAGGAAATAGTTCGCAGATCAGTTTTCGTGCTCATGTCGAGTGTCGTAGCTCTCACAGGGTTGGTGGCAACTCCCGTATCAGCTCAACCGATTCAAGTCGCCGATTGGCGCCAAACGATTCCAGGTGGTGTAGGAATCGCCTTGGACCGGGCACCGAATGGAGACTACGCGGTGGTCGGTATCGAATCGCTCTCGAGCCTTAATCCCACGTATGGGATTACGCTGACGCTGCAGCGCTATAGCAGTACCGGCCAGCCGGTCTGGTCTCAACCGGTGCGAACCACATCTACAGTGGCGGGGTTCAAGCCAACCAGTGTGCGAATAGACGCGGACGGGAACATCGTTGTTCTTGCCAATGAAGCAGACTTCAACTCCAGCATCTGTGTGCCACCCGGTTCCATCTGCCCCCCGTCCACAGAGCCGCTCTTTAACGCCTGGTGGCTCGTCCAGAAGTATTCGCCTGCCGGTGCGTTGTTGTGGCAGCGTCGGCAACTGCAGGTTGGCCTTGTACCCGTGCTGGGAACGTTCGATGCCACGGGTGATCCATACATCGTGCTAGACCCCAACTCGCCTGCGCGCACAGCCGTCATACAGAAGCTCTCTGGCGCAACCGGCGCGACACTTTGGACGGCGTTAACACCCGATGGCGCTAAACCTGGGGCGCTCGCGCTCTCATCCTCAGGTACGGTGCTCCTTGCCGGGGCCAGTTCGCTTGGTCTCTCCATTAACGAATACGAATACGCATCCGACACCGGTGTTGTTCGGCTGACTCGTACCCTATACGCCGCAGCGGCCGGTTATTACGCACCAGGAATGGCGCTGGGACCACAAGGGGAAATCGCCTTCACCGGAAAGTCAGCTGAGGGGCTCTTCCTTGGCCTTGAAAACGCCACGCGGCAACCTCTGTTTACCTTGTCCACCACGCCGGGAGCACAGGGGCGCCAGGTGACTGTTGATGCACTGGGTCGTCTGGTGGTCGCTGGCATGGTACCCGGCTCGAGCGGAACCAACTGGTTGCTCTTACGGTATGACGCAAGCGGCGCACCGTTGCATGCGCCGGTGGTCATTGATCGGCATGCCTCCGCCACGGAGGAACCGCTGGATCTGATCCTTAGAGGCGAGGAGGCTGCGTACATCACTGGCGCGGCAGGTCCAGGCACGACTGTGGATCCCAATGGCACCCAAGCAGTGACCGTTCGGCTGGCTTTGAACGGGAATATCGATTGGGTGGCCAGTGAGTCGGCCGGGGTGCGTGGCGTGGGTGCGGCGCTGGCGTTGGATGGCTCGGTGGTTGTGTTGACAGCCGGCGACATGTCGCTGGTCCATTATCCGGTGGTGGGAGCAGCTATACCGACGGCGTTGAAGCTTTCCGCCACATCGGTACGTGGCGCGAGTCGTGTCAAAGGAACGGTCACGTTGTCGACCAACACGGGAGCGGTGGTCAAACTAACCAGCAGCAATCCTGCCGTTGTGTCCGTGCCCAGTACCGTGACTGTGCCCAGCGGTGTGAACAGCGCGAGCTTCGACATCAAAACCAGCAAGGTAAAAACCGATACCGCAGTGACGATCACAGCTACGGCGAATGGTATGTCAACGAGTGCGATCTTGCTCGTGCGGCGCTAGAGGAACTTGCGAAGGGGGAGCTTCGGGCTCCTCCTTCGTATCTCTGCACATACCCATGTGTACCAAGGCTGGGGTCGGACCTTGTATCATGCACACTGAGGGATGAACGTTCAGTCTTCCCTCTCCAAGCAGGGTTAGATCCGTCATCCATTGATTGGTAGAGTCGGACAGGAACGGTCGCGCAGAAGAAATGGGGCTTGGCTTCATGGATATTCAAGGTCTTTTTCATAGCTCCCCCAAGTAGACGAACATGGGGCTACTTCTGCCCCCTTAGGGAGTCAACCCACTCGCTTCCACGATGCCGGCGCCCGCTCGCCAGGCATCACGGTGATGCGTGAGCAGAGGCCCGGGGTGGTGCGTTCATGTCTGTCCCGCTAACGCATGGGGATCGGGCTTGGCGAATGCGAGTGAGACGCTGACTCAGGTCAGGCAGAGGAAAGGCGACAGGCCTACTGTAGTTGTTGTCGTTTCGAAAAGAAACAGGAGTGGATCAGACTCTTTGCAGAAGCTCACCGATTATTGCGCTTACTCCCACCCTCTGACTTCGTAGCCCTTGTCCTTCAGGCAGCTTGTGACCGCATCAGCATAGGGCGGGTCTGGTTCCAGCGGCTTGAACGTTCCTCCGAGTAATCCAACGACCAATCCAATCCCGCTACCGGCAGCAGCTCCGATCGTCACTCCGGGTAATCCTCCAACCACCCCCGCTGATGCACCGACCGCGCCGCCAAGTGTCAGCCCCAGCAATGCTCCGGTGGCCGCGTTCGCGCTTTGGTTCGTCCCAGGCCGCAGACCAGCCTGTTCAACATGCCTCTGACAGGATTCGACCTCCTGTTGAGCCATCTGCTTGCCATACACGTGGAGTTGTTTATTCGACCGTAAGATCGGCTGCGGGCCAGCACAGGCTGTGAGAGTCAGGAGAAGAATGATGCCTATCAGGCGCTGCCAAGATCGATCGGCCACAGAAATTCCCTGGAGTGTTTTCGAGTCTTTTCTTCAATTCTCACCCTTTGGACGAAATGTCGAGGTTTTTCAAATTGTGCACAGCGTTCTCTTTTTTTTCACACCTTCCCAAGCAGACCGGACGGGTGAACACTCCACTGCGCGCATTGTCCGAGCATATTCCGATCATGCGCGGACAGCGAGCACGAGTGTTCACCCGTCCGGTCTATGCCTCCCCCTCACTGCCACCCCGTCACCTCATACCCTTTCTCTTGCAGGCATCGATTGACGAAATTGGTGTACGCGTGGTTGGGCTGAGAAGGACCGACGGCAGCAGAAAATAACCCTGTCAGAAGGCCCCAGACGGCTCCACTCGCCGCACCGATCATCGACCCGCGACCCACTGCCCCCGAAATCGCTCCCCCAACCGCTCCACTCGCAGCACCGACCCCAGCACCAACGGCAGTACCGGTAGCGACACGTCCTGCCGCGCTGCCACTCCTTTCATCCGCCCCGGCGGATTCCGCCAGCTGTTTACAGGCCTTGATGTCTTGCCCGGCGACTTCTTTTCCAACTGATTGCATATGCGCATTCGGGTAAAGCACCGGGCGGGCACCAGAACAGCCCACCAGCATCACCACCATGAAGACGCTGGCTATTGCCATTCTCCTCATATTTTCCCCCTTTCTTTCGATTCTTTTCGCGTCAGTCGGGCTAACAGCGACTCCGCCGTGACTCCCTTTACAGCCAGTCGCTTACGTCGCCCCGTCGCTCCGGCATGAAGCTGCACATTCGCGCGCGGAACCCCACACCGCTCGGCGATGAAGCGAATCAGTTCGTCGTTGGCGGCACCGTCAATCGGACGCGCGGCCAGGCGGATCTTTACCGCATCGCCATGAATGCCGACGCACTCAGTACGTGAAGACCCTGGTTGGACGTGGACGGTCAGGAGCGCCCCGCGCTCACCGTCCCGTGCGATGACAGGAAGAGACGCCACAGAAATTGAGGAACTCAGAAGATCGCCTTGACGAAGTCGAGTATGGCCCGTTGCATGTCTGAATCGTCAGTGATCGGCCGGGCGACGGCGACATCACAGGCCCGCTCGGGTGGCACGCCTTGCTTGATCAATGTGCCGGCATACACCAAAAGCCTGGTGCTGACCCCCTCCTCAAGTCCGTGGCTTCTGAGGTTGCGAACTTTTTGGCCAAGCTTGACGAGTTTCGCCGCGATGAGTGAATCCACCCCCGCCTCACGCTGCACGACGAGGGTTTCGATATCGGGAGCAGGGTAATCAAACTCGATCGCGATGAATCGCTGCTTCGTGCTTTGCTTCAGATCTTTGAGGACACTTTGATAGCCAGGGTTGTAGGAGATCACCAGCATGAACTCGTCGGCGGCCTCCACGATCTGACCTTTTTTCTCGATCGGGAGCACTCGCCGGTCATCGCTGAGCGGATGGATGATCACGGTGGTGTCCTTTCTGGCTTCCACCACCTCGTCGAGATACACAATGGCCCCATGCTTCACCCCGACGGTCAAGGGTCCATCCATCCATACGGTATCTTGCCCCTTCAGGAGGTAACGGCCCACCAAGTCGGAAGCTGTGAGATCTTCGTGACAGGCGACCGTGATCAACGGTCGGCCGAGCTTGTAGGCCATGTATTGAACGAAACGGGTTTTCCCGCAGCCGGTCGGCCCCTTCAGCATCACCGGAAGTTTTTTCTCGGCAGCAATGGTGAACAGACCGATCTCCCCACAGACCTCCGCGTAAAACGGCTCCTGTTGGATTCGATGTTGCGCGACATCAACTTCCCGTGCCTGCTGCATCAACGCTTCGTTCCTCCTCGATGTATACAATCGATCCGACTGATCTCAGCCGATTGCAAAGTGATGTCACAATAAACGGAATAAACGGCGAAGATCAAGCGATGGGGCCTCGGCGCAGCTTCACTATGCCACCTTCTTCCCATCAAGCACTTCACGAACTCTTTGGGTCAATATATGAGGCGTGAACGGTTTCTGGAGAAAGGCCGTGTCCCGTTTGACCCCACCCTGTTCGAATACCGGATGGTCGGGGTAGCCGGACATGTACAAGACCTTGATCTCTGGTCGCACAACCGTCAGTTTTTCTGCGACCTCCGGCCCGCTCATTTGCGGCATCGCGACGTCTGTCAGCAACAAATGAATCGGGCCCGGATGCTTCGCGCCAGCCAGGAGCGCTTCGATGCCGTGACGCGCGACCAATACCTCGTAGCCGCTCAGACGAAGCGCTTCCTGTACAAGCCCTCGCACCGACGGGTCGTCCTCGACTACGAGGATCGTTTCTCGCCCGATCGCTCTGCCAACCGTTTCACTGGCGATCGGCGCGCCTTGTGCGGTCTCCTTCACTTTCGGGAAAAAAATCTTGCATGTGGTGCCCTGTCCCAGCTTGCTCTCGATCCCAATCGTGCCACCGCTTTGCTTCACGATTCCATACACGGTCGACAACCCGAGACCCGTGCCCTTCCCCTTTTCCTTGGTCGTAAAAAACGGTTCGAATAAATGTGATTGGGTTTCTTCGCTCATCCCCTCTCCGGTGTCCCTGATGGCCAGGAGTACATAGGCTCCCTCGTCAAGCATCATCGTTTCACGCCGAGGGCCTTTCCCGATGGTGACATTTCGAGTCTGGATCGTCAGCTGGCCACCCGTCGGCATGGCGTCTCGAGCATTCACCGCCAGATTCATAATCACTTGCTCGATCTGCCCCGGATCGGCCTTGATCGATCCCAATTGTGGGTCGAGATCGGCACACAGTTCAACGATGTCCTCGCCTAACAGTCGACGCAACATCCCGTCCATGTTCATGACGAGCGCGTTCAGATCCACGATCTTGGCCGCCACAAATTGCCGGCGGCTGAACGCCAGGAGTTGACTGGTCAAGCCGGCGGCACGATCGGCGGCTTTTTTGACTTCTTCGATTTCACGCCGCGCGGGATCCGCCTGCGTCAAGCGACTCAGGATCAACTCGCTGTATCCACGAATCACCGTCAAAAGATTGTTAAAATCATGAGCAACACCGCCGGCGAGCCGCCCCACAGCCTCCATCTTCTGCGATTGACGCAGTTGCGCTTCCGTCAGGTGCAACGCCTCTTGCGCACTCGTGCGTTCACCGAATTGCCCGATTTTCAGGCCGACATCGGCGATCATACTGAGCAGCTCGCTATCCGGCTCATGGGCCTGATGGCTGAAGAACTCAATGACGCCCTCGACCTCACCCCCGATACGAATCGGAAACCCGAACGCTCCATGAAGCCCGGTTGCAGACGCCAAATCCGCGCGAACAAAGGCGGGGTCGAGCGTCACGTCTGTAATCCACACCGGTTGCCCGCTTTCCCAAATTCGACCCGGCAATCCCACACCCGGCTTGAATGTCTGGGTCTGCATCTGTGCGATGAACTCATCCGCGACCAGCGATGCGGCTTGCCAGTAATCAAGGCACCGCAACGTGCCCGATTGTTTATCCAGCCTCCAAAACACCCCGAGATCCCATTCGAGACTTTCGCCGACCGCTTGAATAATTTTCGGCACCGCTTCTTCGAGTCGCACGGCCTCCGAGAGGACACGAGTCACCGCATATTGAGAGGCCAGCCGTCGTTCGGCCCGCCGACGATCCGTAATGTCGCGCACAAACGCACTGAAGATATAGGCTTCACCGATACGGGCCGGCGAGACAGCGAGCTCGACCGGAAACTCATGGCCTTCCTTATGTCGCGCGGCGATCTCGATCCGACGATTCAACGCCGGGCCGACTCCAGTCTTGAGATACTCTCGAATCCCTTGCGCGTGCGCTTCTCGATCACGTTCGGGGATGATCGTGTCTGAAAGCAATTTCCCCATCGCCTCTTCGCGGGTCCATCCAAAGATCGCTGTCGCTTGGGCATTCCATTCCGTCACAATTCCGGCGGCATCCATCGTGATGACTCCATCGAGCGCCGTATCGACGATCGCTCGATTGCGTTCCTGACTCTGTAACAACGCCGCCTCGGCGGCCCGCGCCCAGGCACTTTCCTGTTGAGCCTGCCGATACTCCGCTCGCAATCG
>JAOUHD010000153.1 GCA_029865345.1 Nitrospira sp. | reverse complement strand
CTTCAAGCACAATTAAGGTTGGCTGCACGGCCTGGAGTCGCGTGACTGCCCCCGTGATCCCCTGTTCGTCATTCGCGATCTGGAATGCGGTCCCGGGCTGGACCGCGACGTCAACGGTATCTTGCGACACATCCATTCCCACAAAGATCGCTGGACTCATGTGGCACCTCCGTGTCTCCCGTCCTTGCACGATACGGGCTCGAGGCCCTCTCAACTGTTCGGGTTGCGGACCGGAGGAACGGGACGATCCGAGTTGACCCACGGTCTTCAAAGACCTCGATCTTTGCGATCTGTCCCGCTCCCGTCGTGCCATGATGCAAGACCTCCGTTTATAGATACAAGATCTTGTTTCTTGCATGGCGTTCATTCCCGCTTCGCCTACTCGTCGCCGCTGAGGCGCGCACCGAACGCGCGCGTTGCCAAACCCGAGCCACACCCCACCACATCCGCGATGCGACCGTCGACTACCCAGGATGCACTGAGATTGGCGTGTGACTGAGCCGATCTCGTATTCGGGCTGTCCTCCTACGCTGCCCATCTCGAGGGCGATCGCGATACGGCATGTGGGGAGGCAGCACGGGTTTAGGCGCCTGCCCCACCGGGATCTTGGACGGTATTGGCGCATGCAGGTTGTCTCGGTTCAATTGAAGGAGGCGGAAGGTTTGATTGTAGAGGGCTAGAGGCCCGAGGTTCTTGGGAACATGTCGGAGTGGAGAGCAGGACTCTTGTCTGCTTCTCTTCTAGTTGCGTCGTCTGTTCTTTGCTTCTGTCGGCAGATGCCAAGATTAATTGTTCAACGGCGGCAGAAACAGCGAGCAGACCTTTGGCGGACGGAGACTCAGGAGCCGCTTCAATGACCGGCAGGAACTTCCGAACCGCCTGGCTCACAGCTGGGTCGTCGGGGATCTCACCGAGCAGTGTCAGGTCGCCACCAACGTATTGATGGAGAATTTTACGGAGGTAGAGGACGTTGACCTGCGATCTGTCGGACACCCGATTGACGATCAGCCCTGGCCGAAACGATTGCAATGCGGCAGCCGCCACATCACGTCCCTCCGTATCGGTGGCACCCGCGACATCCATGACCTCCTCCACACTTGTGAAGTCTCGGTTGGAGAGAACCTCCGACATAGGACTTCTCGCAAGAAAGCAGGCCAATACACGGCGGATCGCGGCTAACTTAATGAATCGATAGAGGTCCAACACTGACGTCGGCTCAGGAGTGGCCACAGCCAAATGGATATCAGCCATCAGAAAAAAGTCGAGAGCGTGGAAGTTGGTGCCGGCCCCGATATCGAGCACCACAATGTCGGACTCAAGCTCACGGAACTGTTTCATCAGCCGCTTCTTGCGGGCATAGGCCATGTTGGCTGTCGCCAACGTGTCGCCAGTTCCGGCAATGAGACGGAGGTTCGGATGAATGATGATGGGGATGGCGGCTTCGATCAGCCGGTTGACTCGTTTGTTCAGAAAATCCGTCAAGGTCACCGACGGATTCAATTCTCCGAACATGATATGGGCATCGGCCCCACCCACGTCGAGATCGGCCAGGATGACGTGTCGTCCGCGCTTCGCCAGCGCCAACGCGAGATTCGCTGACACCACGCTCTTGCCTACGCCGCCTTTCCCGGATGCCACTGAGATGAGAGTTGCCATGGTACCTGCCGTTTCGTTATCGATGAGAGGTGTGCGTCGAGGGTCTGTCGGGATACGGACGTTCGTGATGACGTCATTCTATCGGTTGCCGAAGAAATGAAAAGCAAAATAGTGGATTTCGAACAGCCGGACTACACGACAACGAAGTCACTATCCACTATCCAACAAACGGATCTGTGCTATTCTGCTTCCTTATCTCTCCATGAGACAACGCTCAGGAGGCTTCCAGATGACCATGCGAAAAGCCAAGATCGTGTGCACCGTCGGACCGGCAAGTATTTCGTCGGCCGTCTTGAACCGATTGATTGAAACCGGCATGGATGCTGCTCGGCTGAATTTCTCTCATGGCACTCATGAATCTCATGCAACCGCCATCACCGCCATCCGAGACGCAGCCGCACGACGCGGAGCAGCGATAGCGATTATCCAGGATCTGCAAGGCCCAAGAATTCGCGTGGGTCTGCTGCCGAAAGAAGGCATTGAAGTCCACACCGGCCAAGTGGTGCGGTTGCGCACATCAGCTCAGTCGGCGGAACTGCGTGACACCCACACCTCTGTTCCCACCCCTCTTCCAGAGATCCCAGTCACCTATGCTTCGCTCACCCGCGACCTCCAGGTCGGATCACGCGTGCTCATCAATGATGGACTCATCGAGCTACAAGCCACGCGTATTACAGACAATCTGATCGACTGTTCCGTCCTGACCGGGGGCACGATCACCTCACACAAAGGGATCAACCTGCCTGGAACAGCCGTCAGTGCTCCAACCTTGACTGAGAAGGATCAGGAAGACATTCGCTTCGGCGTCGAGAATGGCGTGGACTATATCGCCCTCTCCTTTGTGCGAGGGCCACAGGACATTGACGCGGCACGGGCTGTCTTGGCCGAGCATGGAAGTACGATCCCACTCATCGCCAAAATCGAACGGGCTGAAGCCGTGACGACGTTAGACGAAATCTTAGAACGAGCGGACGGAGTGATGATCGCCCGTGGAGACCTGGGTGTCGAGATGGGGCCTGAAGCGGTGCCAGTTCTGCAGAAGCGGATTATTCTAGAAGGCAACCGGCGGCGGCGCATTGTCATCACTGCCACTCAGATGCTGGAATCAATGACACAAGCCCTGCGCCCAACAAGAGCAGAGGCTTCCGATGTCGCGAACGCTATCTTCGACGGGAGCGACGCCTTGATGCTCTCAGCCGAAACAGCCGTCGGTGCCCACCCTACCGAGACAGTTGCAGTCATGGATCGCCTCATTCGCGCGGCAGAAGAGGGCACCGAACCTGGCATACTGCGCAAGCGGCAAGCCGACCTGGACAATCTTTCCATACCAGAAGCCATCTGCGCTGCGGCCTCTTCTGCCGCCAGAGGAATCGATGCACGTGCCATCGTGGCGTTCAGCGAGCGAGGTGCCACAGCTCGGCTGGTATCGAAGCAACGCCCGACCGCACCGATTCTGGCCCTGACTCCTCATGAGGCGGTCAGACAGCGGATGGCACTCTATTGGGGCGTCCGTTCATTCACCATGCCGCAAGTTGAGCAGACTGATGCGCGGATCAAGGAAGCCGAACGCGTGCTCAAGGCGGAGGGGTTGGTCACAGCCGGCGACAGGCTCGTCATCGTCTCCGGCACGCTTGCGGCACAACCGGGCAGAACCAATCTGCTCAAACTGCATGAAGTCGGCTAACTCCACTCTCCACCCGATTTGCATCACCATACGACTTTTCCCTCCCCACATTCTTCTCTGAATGATCCTTTCTCACGGGAGACCAAGAGAGATCCCGTTCTCTTCATATACCTCGAGTGATAGAATAATGATGTTGGAACCGGAGGACACAAGGATGCTGACGTCTCGTCGATTTGTCTGGCTCCTGGCTATATTTCTAATTCTCAGCTCGACGCCTCTCTATGCTCAATGGGTGGCTATTGACGCTCAGTATCAGTCGCATCCATTGCAAATAGTATACGTCGATGTTGCTACCATACACAGAGAAGACAATCTGGTGACCATTTCTGCGTTGATCGACTGGAAGTGGATGCAAGGCAACAGGTCCCCTACTCGATTCTATTCCACCAAGACGACCAAGCAGTTCAATTGTGCCGAAAAACGTGTTCGGAATCTGGAGACTACCGATTTCTACGGCCATATGGGGACAGGCGAGGTGATTGGTGGTGGCGGACACACCAGCCAAGGCCACTGGATCGCTGTTGAACCAGCAAGTCTGAATCAAGGTGTGTGGGAGGCGGCGTGTAGGAAGGGGTAGTACTGTCGGTTGATGTAGCCAATAGTCTGCCTCAAGCGTTTCCTCCTACGCCACCGATGTGTTTCCAATCGTCAGCAAGGCTGGTCCTCCACTGTTCCTTGCTCAGAGCCCAATAGGCAGCGTTCAAAGTCTTGGCAGCCGAATACAACTTCGCCCGAACGGCTTCTGAGGTAAAAGTGCTTAACTTTTTGGAAGACACTGCTTCTAACTTGCCTCTTAAATCCGCTACCCGCATATCATCATGGTGCTTCAGCACTTCACAAACCTAGCACGAGATGAAGATTGAGCTATGCTAGCGCACGGTATCTTACGGGGAAAAGCAAACTACTTGGATTGAAACTGCGACGCAAGTTCACTAGGCTTGAAGACACCTCGCTCGGTGATGATGCCCGTGATCAGTTCAGCCGGTGTGACATCGAAGGCAGGATTGTAGACGGCCACACCTTTGGGTGCGACGGGGTGGCTGCCATGGATGCTCGTGACTTCGGATGGATTTCGCTGCTCAATTGGAATCTGATCACCGGACTTCGTTTTAAGATCGATGGTTGAATAGGGAGCTGCCACATAGAACGGAATATTGTGCGCCTTCGCCAAGACTGCCACCGAATAGGTGCCGATCTTATTGGCCACATCTCCGTTCGCCGCAATGCGATCGGCTCCGACGACGCAGAGATGAATCTTTCCCTGCCTCATGAGTGAGCCAGCCATACTGTCGGTAATCAACGTGACAGGAATGTGATCCTGCATCAGCTCCCATGCTGTGAGGCGAGAACCTTGAAGTACAGGACGAGTTTCATCCGCAATCACATTGATTTTCTTGCCGTGTTCATACGCAGCACGAATGACCCCGAGTGCCGTTCCATAGCCTGCCGTCGCGAGTGAACCGGCATTGCAGTGAGTCAAAACCGTCTGTCCATCACGGATCAGCTCCGCCCCATGGCGCCCCATGGTCTTGCAGAGCGTAATGTCTTCTTCAAGTATAGCTTGAGATTCAGAAATAAGGACTTGCTTGATCGTCGAGACCGGCTGAGCTCGTACCGACTCCAGCTTCCGCCTCATCCGCTCAAGAGCCCAGAAGAGATTGACCGCCGTTGGCCTGGTCGCGGCCAAGTCGTCACAGATCGTGAGGACTGCCTGAGCAAAGGTTGGATAGTCAGTCGCACGAATGGCCTGCGCGCCCAAGGCGACACCCATCGCTGCCGTCACGCCAATGGCGGGTGCTCCGCGAACTTTCAACGTGCGAATCGCGTCCGCGACGGCCTTGTAGTCCCGACAGTCGAGGAACTCCACTGCTCCTGGAAGTTGGCTTTGATCGAGCAACCGGACAGCTCCATCTTTCCATTCAACGGTTGGCACCATGGTGGAATCTTGTAACGGGAATGGGGTAGGAGTGCAAGTCCCTATCGAGAACGATGTAGCTAGCACATCATCTGTCCGGTTTTTGTAGCATGTGAAGTATCCGGTTTAGGGTGAGCCCTCAGGGAGGGCCACCATGACACGGGCGACAGTGCGACAGGAGGTGCGACCGATGCGTTTTGAAGAACTGTACGAGCGGCGACAACGGCGGGAACTGACGATAGTGGAGGCGGCAGACATCTTAGGGGTGACGGAGCGGACCTTTCGTCGGTGGAGTGCCCGCTATGAAGCGGAGGGCCTTGCGGGGCTGGAGGATCGACGGATTGGCCAGGCCTCAGCCCGGGCGGTGCCGGTGGATGAGGTGCTGCAGATGGTGACCTTGTATGAGACTTGCTACACGGGCTGGACCGTCAAGCATTTTCATGAGCGATGGCATTACGAGCATGGCGGGGCGCGTTCGTATACGTGGACGAAGAACCGGCTGCAACGGGCCGGACACGTGGCGCGGGCGCCTCGGCGTGGGGCACATCGTAAGAAACGGCCTCGCAAGCCCTTACCCGGCATGATGCTGCACCAAGACGGGTCAACCCATGAGTGGGTGTCGAACTGTCAGTGGGATCTGATTGTGACGCTGGACGATGAGCAGTTTCCAGGGGCTGCGCGAGGTTATTGAGGCGAAGGGACTCTTCAGTTCGCTCTACACCGATCGTGGTGCGCACTACGGGTACACCGAAACGGCCGGGGCACGGTGGATAAGAGTCGCCTGACTCAGGTGCATCGGGCTCTGTAGCAATTAGGCATCACGCTGATCCCGGCCTATTCGCCGGAGGCGCGGGGCCGCTCCGAGCGCGTCTTCCGCACCCTCCAAGATCGGCTGCCCAAAGAGTTGGTGTTGGCTGGGATCACGGAAATGGCGGCAGCGAATCAGTTTCTTCGCGAGCAATGTCTCCCCGTCTACAACCAGCGCTTTGCAGTCGCGGCATCCGAAGTCGGCACGGCCTTTGTCCCGTGGAGCGGGACAAATCCCGCCGAGATTCTCGGTATCCAGGAGGAGCGTGTCGTGGCCAAGGACAACACGGTGCGATATCAGGGGCTGAGCCTACAGATCCCGCCCGATCGACATCGCTTCCATTACGTGAAGGCCCCCGTCCGGGTCCATGCGTATCCGGATGGTACGGTAGCCGTTTTCATGGCCCACGGTGTTTGGCGCGCTACCGGGCGGATGGACAGCTCATCACGCCCGTGGCTGAGTCCGGGCACCAGAAGGACTCGACTGTCCGGGCACGCGATCGTCCGATCGTCGCCCCTGGGGCCATGGTGGGCAAAAGATTCTCGGCAAGCGGCTGAACCAATGGTGGCAAGAGGAACCGGACAGATTGTGTACTTCATACACCGGACAACTTACTGAGCCGACCACCAAATAGTGCGTAGTGCATCACGCGGCATAGCGAACATGTTGTTCGCGAAACAGGTTCGTGATGATCTGCGGTTGTTTCTGACGCCGATACAAATGGCTGCGCACGGTGGCCATGAGATCGGTTCGGTTGGTCGGCTCGGCTTTTGCCGAGCCCGTTGGTCTTGACATCCTGGTTCAGCAACTCATCGGGATTCAGTTCCGGACAGTACCCCGGCATCCGAATGAGCCGCAGCCGCGAGGAGTGGATGGCGGCAAAGCGCGTGGCGGCTCCGGATCGGTGCACCGGATGCCCGTCCACGATCAGATAGATCCTGCCGTCCATCTGCTTGAGCAGCCGCTTCAGGAACTCCGCAAAGACGGGGGCCTTGAATTTGCCCTGAAAGACCATGAAGGCGAGTGCGCCCTTGTTCGTGATGGCCGAGATCATACTGCACCCGAAGCGCTGCCCCGTGGCTCGTATGACGGGAGTGTGTCCCACCGGCGCATAGCTTGTCCCGGTCACGTGGTCACTGCGCAGCCCCATTTTGTCGCCCCAATAAATGGCGGCGTGTTCCCGCTTGGCCTGCCGGGCAATCATTGGGTATTCGGGCGTGTCAAGTTTTCCGTGTAACTGATTGTGGTTAATCACTGGTGGGCACGCGGTCTCCTACGATCATGGCAAATTGATTGAGCGCTCGTTTCCACTCCGGAATCGGGGCGGTCCAGTGCTTGGCAATGCGCTGCAGGCCCAGATAGAGGACTTTGAGGATCGCTTCATCCGTGGGAAACGCCCCGCGCTTTTTTAACGTGTTCCGTCACGAATCATTCAGGGATGCAATGGCATTCGTGGTGTAGATGACCT
>JAOUHD010000152.1 GCA_029865345.1 Nitrospira sp. | reverse complement strand
TATCGGGAGGTGCTTCAGATTCAACGGACCGAGCGCAATCTCACCGCCGTTGCCCATACCTTGGTCAACCTCGGCAACCTGCTTATCGCATCCGACCATCCCGAAAAAGCACGTCCCTACTATCTCGAGGCCATGGATTTCCTGCGTCAGTTACAAGATCACCGAGGACTCGGCATTCTCTACAACAATCTGGCGTTGCAAGAAGCTCGTGACGGCCAGTGGGATCAAGCCGTGGCCTCATTCAAACAAGCGCTCGAGCATCACCGAACGGTCGGCAACGAAGAAGGGCTCGCGGTGACCTATAGTCAACTCGGCAAATGCTATCTCGATCAAGGAGACCTCACCGGAGCTGAACGCTGCTTGAACAACGCCTCGGAACACTACATCAAACTCGGGAACGAACCGGCTGAGGCCGCCGTTCTCCGCCTTCTCTCGACGGTGTACGAGACGCGCCAGGACCATACCTCTGCTCGACGATGTCTTGAGCGTGTGGTGTCACTCGACCAACGCTATGCCTTGCCGGAGCTCCACACCGACTCCGCCCATCTCTCCAGGCTGAGCCAATCCGGATAGCTCCCTTTGAATTTCTGCTCCATCGCTCGCTCATCAATTGCATTCTGCCATCGAGCATCCTTTCAACTTCCAGCAAAGAGCGAACCCCGCGCAGTTCCAGACAGAATTTAATCCTCTGCTACCTTTGAGGCAGTACGCCTGAACACCGGTTGATCAAGTTCCATCTCGCATAAGCCGACAAGATATTGACCTGGAGATCATATGGCTTCCCTCGTTCGACGGTTCACAGCCCTGGTATTCGGAGCGATGATGACGGCGTCCTTCGCCCACGCTGAAGATGTCTCCCCCACGATCACGGTTGGCACGCAGGAAGTCGGGCTCACCGCTGGCTACATGCTCTCGCATCGCCTGACCTACCTGCACAAAACTCAACAACACGGACCGGCGCTGATGCCATCCTGGATGATCACCCTGACCGATCCAGTGGGTGACGGCTGGTACCGTGGACAAGTCTCGCTCGGCGCAGAGATGGTCTACCTGGAGTTCCGAGAACCGTTGCTGACGCACGGCATTGGGTTCACGCCACGGATCAAGTACACCTTCGTCGCCTTGGGTCGGCTACGACCTTATGCGGAATTCACCGGTGGACCGTTCTGGACCGATCTTGGGGGGCGGGTTCGAGAACAAGCCAATGAATTCAATTTTATCTTATCGGGTGGCGTGGGTGTGTCATGGTTCATCACGCCGCAGGCCGCTATCAATGTCGGTTACCGCTTCCATCACATTTCTAATGCCGGTACAGCCTTTCCGAATCTTGGTCTGAACGCGAGCCTCCCCTTTGCGGGGTTTTCATTCTATTTCTGAGGAGACGGCGATCATGACGATGACTATGTTCCGATGGTCGGTCCTGAGCCTTGCTGGGTTCGTGCTGTGCAGCATAACGGGATGCACTAGATGGATCGACGTCAAACCACCCTCTGTCGATCCCAAAGAGATCATGACGCACTCGCTCCCCAATGATGAACGGGTCCCGCTCGTGACCAACTCGTTTCACCTCTCAAGAAACGGGTCGTCGCAATATCCCTCTGCCGACCTCGAGCGGCGGATCTTAAGCAGCATCCAGGAAACCAGTCTGTTTTCGACATTGACGCCGCTGGGAGAAAAGTCCGATTCACTGGGAGACAAGGCCGTCTCGGCGCGCATTACCGTCGACGAAACCATCGAGCCTCATTCCTGGCTCGCGGCGTTCAAAGGTATCGTCATCGGAGCGTCCATGTTTCTCCTCTCGCCCTTCATTGACCTTGAATATGAGTATGCCGCAACGGTCGCCCTGGAGCTTGAACGGTGGGACGGCCACGTCACACGCTACGAGGGCCGCTCATCCGGCGCGGTCTATTACAAACTGTTCGGCGCCACACCGGTCATGATCGATGAGCTCAAGGGACACGTGACGGAAGCCTGCCTCGCAGACCTGACTCAACAACTCGTTCGAGACACCAACCTCTATATGGCAAGCAGCGCCCCGCTCCTGGACACTGGCATTCGCACGGTGACTGTGAAAGCCAAAAGACCCGCAACCACACACCCCACTCGTGCTCTTATTCCAGTCACGACGCCGTAGCAAGACTGGGGCGTTCTCTCCAACCACCGTTCTCATCTGGCCGATCCTGCCGTTCTGGTGGTATAGTACCGCTCGATCACTGGATCCAAGATCCATGGACATTGATGCGTTTCGTCAGATGGTCGCCAAGAATCCCAAGGGTTTCCTGGGCCGTTACGGGCTCGGCAATAAGATTCTTCAGGAAAACGGCAGCCTCGAAGAAGCGGTCGAGCATCTGACGGTCGCCACGCAATTGGACCCAACCCATGTGGCCTCTCATTTGGCTCTCGGCCGTGCGCTAATCCGACTAGGCAGGAATTCCGAGGCCAAGCCTGTTCTGACTGCTGGTATCGAGGCGGTATATTCTGGACGATCCAACGGCGGCAAGGACCTTGTGCCCGAGATGCAGGAGTTGCTACGGTCGCTATAGATAACTGCACCTCTACTCTTATCGACAGAAGGAGTCTCTCCGTGAACCTCGACGATGCCAGAAAACGAATTGAATCAGCAGTCACGCAATATGGTCAACACGCTGCCCCGGCCATCGACCTTGTCATGGCCGAAGTGCGGTCTGATATGGGGGCCGGCGCATTTAATGAGTTGGTTGACGAGTTCGATCTTGAGCTGACATACAATATCGCTCCAATGGAATCAGATCATTCTACTAGTTGAGGTAGACTCCTCCTGCTCTATCGTTCACTCGTGATGCTCACACGCTCCTGCCTATGCCGCTGATCTGGGCTGCTATCTCAGGACATGGATTTGGTCACGCCGCGCAAGTCGTGCCGGTGCTCAATGCACTAGGCCGTCTCGTTCCGAACCTTCGAGTTCTTCTTCGCACCACCGTCCCCGCATCATTCTTCACAGATCGCCTCACGATTCCCTGGGAAACAAGCGCCGTTCAGCAGGACATCGGGTGCATTCAGAACGGCCCCATGAGGATCGACGTGGAGGCGACCTGGCATCAACATCACCGATTCCACAGCACTTGGAATGATCGCCTTCAAACTGAGATTGACGCCATGCGTGCTGCCGCTCCGAATCTTGTCTTGGCCGATACTCCGTATTTGGCCTTGGCGGCGGGAAAGGCGGCTGCAATTCCTACCATCGCGCTCGTCAGTTTGACCTGGGACCTTGTCCTATCCGACTACCAGGCCCCTCCATCGATTGACGGACGGGTAATCATCCAGTCGATTCGACAGGCCTACGGCGCAGCTGATCTCGCGCTACGAATTACGCCGGCTCCTACCATGACAATCTTCAAAAAATTGATCGACATTGGACCGATCGCCGAACCGGCTCCTTCAGCTCGTGAACAACTCACCGAGTTCCTGAAGTTAGCGCCTGGAGAACGCACCGTGCTCATCGGATTCGGCGGTATTCCGTTGGACTCACTCCCGTTCGACAGACTGGAATCGCTCACCGGCTATCGATTCCTTTTCGACGGTTCGATCCCATCGACCAGCAAGCGATTCGTTTCTACCAAATCTCTCCCGTTTTCGTTTAAAACGTTGTTGGCCTCGGTTGATGTCCTCATGACCAAACCGGGATATGGAACCTTGCTCGAAGCGGTCGCATTACACACGCCAATGGTGTATGTACGCCGGTACAACTTCGTCGACGAACAGCCGTTAGTGGAGTATCTGCATCGATATGGACGAGGCGTTGAACTCTCTATGAGCGACTTCTCACAGGGCCAGTGGTTGTCAGCGCTCAATAAGGTTCTTGACCTCCCTTCAACCATCGCATCTCCTCCCCTGACCGGGGCGAGCCAAGCAGCCACAGAGCTGGCAAAGTTTCTATAGCAGGCTGCGGAAAAACTCATCTCGACCTGTGTCGCCATCACAGATATTTCGGTGTGAGGCGACGTCGAATAGCCACGCAGGATGCGCAAAAATGCCGTCCAGCAAGGCCGCAGCGAGCAAAGAGGCGAATCGTACTCTGGGCCGTACGTTGAGCCTCTGAGCGATGCGAGAACGCCGCTGGCGGTCTTTTTCCGCATCCTGATAGATCAGCTCACCCTCGATCCCTCTGCCACGACGATCTTCTGCTCCATCTCTGCATCGTACCTTCTTAATCGTCTCCAATCAGAGCCTGACTCGCTTGCCTCTCAGCGGACGCGAGGAACGTGGGCTTCTATGTTCCCGACAAGACCTTCCCAATAACTACGGCCTCTATATCGCCCGACTCTTCCACATAGAAGCTGACGCCCCTCGATATGCCGTCGCATGGATCGGCACCGGCGTCGCTACACAACCAACGTCATCCTTTCGCCAATAGATTTCGTGTTTTGAGCAGGACACAACCCTCCGCATCTTTTTGCGCGATTTCTTCGTAGAGCAAATCTAGGGTGCTATAGTGTGGACCGGTTAATGGATCATCACTTCGATCTCCTCAAGCCTGGCTCTATGGACACAGCTTCTCAGTTCGCCGCCTCGACTATTGATCCCCAACTCGTGGCCCGAGTCGCTAAAGGCGAGCAACCTGCCCTGAGCCAACTCTACGATCAATCCAGTACCGTCTTATTCAGTCTGGCATTGCGCATCCTCGGCAACCGTGAAGAAGCCGCGGACGTCCTACAAGAGATCTATCTCGACGTCTGGAGAAAGGTCGTTCGCTATGATGTCGGTCGAGGCACCCCCATTGCCTGGCTCATTACACTGACACGCAGCCGGGCTCTCGACCGATTGCGGACACGCGGCCCTCGTACTCCCCGCCACATCAGCTCGACCATCGACGATGCCCAGACGAGCCCATTCGACGACCGCCAGAGTGATCCGTTTGATTCACAGGCCGACCAAGGACTACGGCATCTGATCAGAGAGGCATGGGCGACCTTGCCCCAGAGACAACAACAAGCGATTGAGCTGGCCTACTATGAGGGCCTGCCCGATACAGAGATCGCGGCACGGCTCAATCAGCCGGTCGAGGAGGTGAAGACCTCCATCGTGCTCGGCATGGCGCACCTCCGCGAGGCATGGCACTCATATTGGGCACAGGATGAAGCGGTATGACACATGACCAGTTAGAAGCCGCTGTCCCCATATACGCCGCCGGAGCGCTCGAGCGGGTTGAACGACGGGCTTTGGAGGCCCATCTGCTTTCAGGATGCAGCTCCTGTCACGCGACGCTGAAAGAGTATCAGTCGGTGGCGGTGACGTTACCGTTCGGACTCCCCATCACGCCCCCACCGCAATCCTTGAAAGATAAGATTCTGTCGTCCCCTATGGCGCCCCCTGTCACTGAGTCCGAGACCCAATCACCCTCTCAACCAAGCCTTCAGCCGGGTGAATGGATGAATCATCTCTTCCCACCGTCATCCCCACCGGCCACATCATTCGGGTGGGCGTTGGGAACGGTCATCTTGGTGGTCCTGATCATCCTGGTGTCTTTTGGATGGAACTCCTCCACCCACATGGCCGAAGACAGGGAGAAGTTAGCTCAGCTGCAGTCTCAAGCGGAGGAAACGAGCGCTCAGCTGGCGGCGCTCCAACAGCAGCTCAGCGAACGAGCGGAACTACTCGCCCAAACCCGAGAAGAACTGCAACGCCGCATGGCTGAACTGGCAGAGGTCAAAGATCAGTTGATTCAGCGAGAAGCCGAGCTGGAAGAGCTGAGAGCACTGTTGGTTGAGGGAAGCGGGCGATCAACGCGAGTCCCCTAGGTCGAACCATTGCCACTCTTCCTCTTGCCTCGTCTCCGAACGTCGGCCCACGCTTACCTTGTCTCCCCTCTTCTGTCCCTCGCTCCAGCTCCTATGCTAGCATACGGAATGATGGTCAATGACTCCACGATATCTCCATCGATGGAACAAGAACCACAGGACTCCCACTACATGGAGATGGCTCTCCAGCAGGCAGCTCTCGCCCCGCAGGCAGGGGAAGTCCCCATTGGCGCAGTCCTGGTGCACAACCACGAAGTGATCGCGGCCAGTCACAACTACCGAGAAATTTCACAGGATCCCACGGCTCACGCGGAGATGGTCGTGATCCGTAAAGCGGCCGAACAGCTCCGAACGTGGAGACTCACTGAAACGACACTCTATGTCACGTTGGAGCCCTGCCCCATGTGTGCCGGAGCGATCGTGCAATCTCGCATTGCGCGACTTGTGTTTGGAGCCTGGGATCCCAAAGCCGGTGCGTGCGGATCGATCTTTGATATTCCAGCCGAGCGTCGGCTCAACCACCGAGTACAGGTGATGGGAGGCCTCCTCGAACAGGAGAGCCGGAAACTGCTCCAGAATTTCTTTCGAGCCAAGCGCAGCGCTCTTTCTGAAAGCAGCAGTTCCCCGAAGCCAGCCTCCTAGCAACCACATAGTCTCCTCGGCCACCTCGTCGTTGACACAGAAATGTACGCATGGTACGGTGCATCTATCGAGTCAGCCACACGGTTGGTTCCCTAAGTTTTTCCCCGTACTCACTCCGTCAGCATTCACTCCGCGTTCGATCGTGACTCGGTCAAGGAGTCTGTCTGCGAGTTTTTCTCATCCACGTTCGCGATCCGCAGTTCTACGCCCTTCCGGCTAAAACGCGTGCTGCCAACGGCAATGTTCGCGTGATGGGATTCCCTCCCATCGGCATCATGTCATTGTCATCTGTTATCAAGCAGGCAGGGCACGAATGTGTGATGTTCGATCAGGCGAACCCTGACACCCCGAACCAGGCCATCATCGACCGGATCAATCACGAGCAACCAGCGCTCGTCGGCCTCAGCTTTCTGAGTACCACCAGCTATCCCTATGCCAAGATGCTCGCGCGGGAGATTCGTGCGACCAATCAGAAAGTAAAGCTCGCGTTCGGCGGCGTGTTTGCCAGCCTGAATGCCCCGCTCGTGAAGTTGCAATGTCCTGAAGTTGACTTTGTCTGTCGAGGCGACGGCGAGCAACTGCTGCTCGATCTGCTGGCAAATTTTGAGAACCCGCAAGATGTCGCAAGCTTAACCTGGATGAAGGATGGGCAGGTCATCCAAAATCCAAACCGCGCCATGGAACGGCAGCTCGATCAGTGGCCGTTTCCTGATCGTGAGAGCCTGAAGCTCGACTATGTCGAGTCCATGCCGCTGGATGTCCCGGTCGTGCTTTCGATGGACCGGTTCACGACGATGCAAACGTCTCGTGGGTGCCCCTGGCCCTGTATCTTCTGCGACATCCCGATCTTCAACGAAGGGAAGTGGCGAGCCCGCAGCCCGCAGCATGTCGTCGCGGAGATGAAGTATCTCGAAGGGCTTGGCTATAAGTCCGTCGGGTTTGTCGACGATCATTTTCTGCTACAGCCCAAACGGATCGAAGCCATTTGCAAGGGCATTATGGAGGAAAAGCTCACGATCCGATGGGGCATCGAGGGACGCGTGGATTCCGTCGCCCAACATCTCTTCCCCGCCATGGCCAAGGCCAATTGCCAGGCCATGATGTTCGGCATCGAGAGCGGCAGTCAAAGGATTCTCGATCGCTT
>JAOUHD010000151.1 GCA_029865345.1 Nitrospira sp. | reverse complement strand
CAATTCCCACGTTCTGTCGGATATATCGTGTCGACGATGTGATGGTTTCATGCTCAACCTCCTTCGGTTCAGCATCATCCTACATCATTTCACATCTCGTGACGACACTGTCTAGGATTTAGCCTCCTCTTTCGAAGCATTGTCCGATACTACCCAGAGCGGTATAGTTCTCTTATGAATTTTCAACGTGTATTAAGAATTCTTCCCGTCGTCGCCTTCTTCCTTCTCCTCTATCAACTGGCAAATGCGTCAGAAACCACGGTAGTCACCGAGGGGCGTTATGTAATGGGAGATGGCGATACTCTCGCAAGAGCTGAGGAACAGGTCCTCCGATTGGCTCAGCGCAGAGCGGTTGAAGAGGCCGGACTGTATATCGAGTCTACCTTTCACGATATAGAAAAAGCCTCCTCCGGGAAAAGCTTCCAATCCAGCTCATTGGAGATTCGTACTATTGCGGCCGCGATAACAAAAACTGAAATTCTGGAATCACGGCGTTCCATCGAAAATGATCGACCAAGCTTCTATATCCGAATCCGCGCCATCGTCGACCTCGACAATCTTCAAGCAGCCGTTCGACGATGGCAATCCGAAGAGCGACTTGCTGAACATTTCCGTCGACTGCAGAGCGAGAATGCTGAACTCAAGGTCCAGCTCCATGAGTTACGAACCGCTCCGACGGGCGTGCGAACTCTCACCATTGGGCCGCTTGGTCACACGAAAAGTCGAGAGCAGGCTCGGATATTGGTCGAGAAAGCGATTCCGGCTCATCACCTTCCCCAGAAACTCGATTTAGCCTCACGGGCTGCTGCCCTAGACCCTCAGTCTGTGGAACCCTTGATTGTACGTGGACAAACGTATTTACGGCTCGCCTCCGCAGCCTACGCCAACAAATCCAGACAGAGTGAATACTCCGAATATATCGACAGTGCCCGAATGGATTTCGATCGAGCCATTCTCATTGATCCAAAGAATACCTGGGCCCTTCTTGGCCGAGGAGACGTCAGCACATGGTTACAGCGGCCCATCGAGGCAGCCCACGCATTCGAACAAGTACTTGAGTTGGATCCTTTTTTTGATTTAGCACGTTATCGTCTCATCAATCTGTATACCGCCGAGGCTCGCAAATTGGTCTCCCTCAAGCAATTGTCGCCTGCCCTTACCGTCTTGCAAAAGTGCTTACCCCCGCAAACGCCTGAGAGTTGGACTCCATATCAAAAGGAGGCCTATTTGCTCAGGAGCGAGATCTACAAGAACCTGAACCTGCCCGCACAAGCAATTGACGACCTTAGTGCGATCCTGCGAACCGATCCCACTGATAGACAGGCCTTGCTCGCAAGAGCCGCGCTTTACCAGGAAGAACTGCAAGGGCGTGCTGCAAAAGACGATCTTGAACATGCATGCATGCTCGGAGCAACAGTCGCCTGCGAACAGCTTCCGTAGTCGTCACACTTCGCACTCCCACGCCAGGCTTGACTGCAGCCCAGCTGCGCGCGCATTATCCTCAGCATTTCGCCAGCCATCTCATATAACCTGACCCCACACACTCATTTGACAATCCAAAAGGGCGACACCTATAATGGATTGGGTTTTGTTAATCGACGCTTGAGCAGCCTCCACCAACACGCACACGAAGAGCAAATGGCCTACACTATCTGCTCAATAGTGACCCGAAAGCTCTTTGAGTTGGGCCTTCTGTGATCTTGAACACGAGTAGAAAAACAGCTTAGAGTAGCTGAAGAAAACTAAAAGCATAAAAAACAACCGCTTCTTCCATTAACTATAATTTCCATGGAGTGTAGCTTGTGATGAGTGACTATCGTGTACTTCCAGGGCCGGAACACTTTCTGCCGCCAGCTGCTGCCAGTATGGGGATTTGCTTGCCAAATCCAGGAGAAGCCCATATCAATGGTGTGATCGCTCCAGAAGAAAAGGCTTATGAGGAAGCGGCGCGTCAATTCTTAATGGCAAAGGTACCGACAATTTTCCCAGGGCCCCTCGTATTGTGGGCCTGGAACGAAAAGGCCGCTAAGAAAGCCACCGCCGTTCGCCATCTTTTTAATACGCTTGTCGAATGCGTTCAGCCTGGCCAAAAACCAATGCTGATCCCGATGCCTGACTACCGTCCCAAATATCCAAAGATTAACCCTGAAGTCGAGATTAATCCCAACCATCCGAATTTGACGATCTGGCACAACAGAATCGACTGCTGCATGTTTATCGGAGTGCATTGCCATCAAGCCAACCTGTCGCTGAAGATCATTCGCGGAGGCACTTCTTGCTATACGATCGCAATGTGCGCACAAGCCGGGCATGAAGATGCAATGCTTTCATTTCGAGATGCGTCGGTTGAGAAAATCATGAAGTTGGCCGATACAGTTAAGCGATTGAAAGGAACCGTCCAACCACGGCTAGCATCAGCTAAAAATGGGGTTTCAAGTTAACGACCTGAGACCGTTCGGGCCTGTAAAAAGGAGGCTGGATCATGGCGGATATACACTCAGTCATCGGCACAAAAAATAAAAAAGGTCAGACCTATACAGACACGTGGAAGTTGATGAACGAGGCTCCGCGGACCCCATCGTTCTTTACGGGCTCCGAGGTCATCAAGGAAGCGCTTCGCCGAGCCAGCTGCGATGTGATGATCGCCTATCC
The DNA here is from genome assembly GCA_029865345.1 of Nitrospira sp. Classification (GTDB taxonomy): domain Bacteria; phylum Nitrospirota; class Nitrospiria; order Nitrospirales; family Nitrospiraceae; genus Nitrospira_D. The sequence goes on along the minus strand of JAOUHD010000151.1, from coordinate 4,952 downwards.
CATCACACCACAGAGTGAAGCCGCCGCATTGATCGGCGAACTATTCGCTGAAGGCTATATCGGAGACTATTTCCGTGGTGAGAGCGAATTTGCCGTCATGTCGCAGTGCGCTGGTGCTGCGTTTGGCGGAGCCCGTGTATTTACGACGACTGCGGGACCTGGCACGATGCGTGCGATGGAAAACTTCCCGATGTGGTCTGGTGCAAGATTACCGATCCAAATGATCGTCACCTGCCGCGGTATTAACTCACCCCTCTCGATTCAGCCAGACACGCTTGAGATTGCCTATTTACTGAATACCGGCATGTTGGTGTGGCATGCAGAAACGGCTCAGGACTTCTTTGATTGGATTTTAAAGGGCTACATGGTGTCTGAGGAGCCGGATGTGCACCTTCCGCTTGCACTGTGCTGCGACGGATTCTTCGTGACGCATACGAAGGACGTCGTCAATCTCACACCGGCCGACATGTGCTTGCCACCATACGATCCCTATCGCTCACCGGTGCCTTGCATGGATATGGAATGTCCACCAGTCCGCATGATGCGTGATCCGTTCGTGATGAAGAGCAACTACATCAGCTATGCAACCCACGCGTCCTGGCAGCAAGAAATCTGGGCCGCAGTAGAACGCTCGCGCAAGCATTCGATCCACTGGCTAAACGGCCTCATTGACACAGAGAATACCGACGCGGAAATCATAATCGTGGCATCGGGCACTGCCGTTTCGCAGGGCCGCGAAGCGATCCGCCTCCTGGAAGATGAAGGGGTGCGCTGCGGACTTGTCAAGGTGAAGACATTGCGTCCCTGGCCGGAAGAGGAAATCCGAGAAGCGACGAAGAACGCTAAGCACATCTTCGTTCCGGAATTCAATGTGACCGGCTGGCTGGCAAAAGAGATTAAGGCGACGATTCCCAATCCTGAACGAGTACATGCAGGACCCCGTGTCTGCGGAGGCATGACGATGCCGCCAGAAATCATCGTGTCTGAAATTAAAACAGCCCTGGGGATGAAGACCTTCTCCTTGGCCGGTCGTGGAAGCTGAGTTGTACTGACTTCAAACCTATGTCGTTCTTATGAGCGATATTGAGGAGGCGATATGAGCAAAGAGCGTATACAAATCTCCGAAGACTTATACGATATCATGCCATCGGATTATCAAGACCTCGTAAAGAATGCCACATATGGCAAGGAAGATCGGGGCTGGAAAGATATAGGCACATCAAAAGAACTGATTGAGCAACACTCACTCTGTGCTGGCTGTCCTGAGTCGATGGCCTTCCGATACATATTGGCATCTCTCCCGAATCCAGAGGATACGGTCATGGTCGGATCAACTGGTTGTACCAGCCTGGTATTCCCGATGGTGGCGGTTCATAACATCCACTCGTTGTTCGGCAACCAGAACGCCATCGCATCAGGCCTCAAACGTGCCTTGAGTGTCCGCTTCCCCGGTCGTGTCAAGGATGTCGTTGTCCTTGCTGGTGATGGTGCAACTGTCGACATCGGATTGGATATGACGCTGCAGGCCTGGTTCCGGCAGGAGAAGTTCACAACAATTTGTTTTGACAACGAACTGTATGCCAATACAGGCGGCCAGGAAAGTGGATTGATGCAAAAGGGCTTTGTGGCCAAGATGGCACCAGTCGGAAAATTATTCGATAAGGTGCGGCTGCCTGAAATTGCTCGTGAATCCGGCTGCCATTACGTGGTCAACTGCACGGTCAGCAAGCCGTCACTGGTCGAGAAGGTCATCCGCAATGCCGTGCATATTGCCCGTGAAATTGGCCCGACCTATCTCCAGCTCTACACGCCATGCATTCTTGAAATCGGCAAGAACAGCATGGAAGGCCTTCAGGAAATGCGTGATTCTGAAAAACCAAACGAGCGTTTCGCCTACAAGGAATACATCAGTGAGCCAGCCAAGCAATTGCTGGCTGAATTGGCAGCAAAGGATAAGGAACGGAAAGCAGCCGCCAAACAGCTGGCAGGACAAGCGTCAGCATAGTCAGACCGGAGGCAGACATGATTAAGAGACGATTGAATATCCGGATGTCAGGCTTGGGCGGACAGGGTGCGGTCACCGCAGCACATGTCTTGGCCATGGCTGCCAACCGGGACGGAAAGTTCTCCATCTCCAACCCGTTCTTCGGCGCCGAGAAGCGCATGGCACCGGCGGAAAGTTATTGCCGCATTGGCATCGAGAGAATCTATGACCGCGGCGAGTTAGTATTTCCCGATGTCATCCAGGTTTTTCATCCACAAGTCATCACTATGGGCAAAAGCTACACCATGCCCTTCTATTCCGGCGTGAAAGAAGGCGGCCTCGTGGTTATCAATTCTGATCAAGAGCTTCTATCGACCGATGACATTGAACGGCTCAAGGATCTGAACGTAAAGGTATTTTACATTGCAGGAACCGAACTCGCGATCGAGGTGGCCGGCACTGAGTTATCGACGAATATGTCGATGATCGGATCGGTCGCGGGCATCACCAAGTGCGTCTCAATGGAAGCTCTGGATGGCGCCTTACAGGAACGGTTCGGGAAAAAGTTCGTCGCCTCCGGTGGAACCGCCTCCTTGGATGAAGCAATCAAGAAGAAATTCGCCAAGAAAGAAATGTTGCTGGCCAAGAACCTGGCAACCGTGAAGGCGGCTTATGACATCGCCAGCGCGTGGGCCGAGAAGAATCAGTATGAGCTGCGAGTCGGCAATCCTGCCGTGGCGGCTTAACGAGAGAGAAGGAACCAGCTCGCATGTATAACGTAGCTCAAGTTATCGACGAAAAATGTGTGGCCAAGAAGGGATGTCGGCTCTGCATCATGTATTGCCCTGAGGCCAACACCCTTGATCTCAATCCGAGCAAGATGGTGGCAGAAGTGATCATCGACCGCTGTAAGGGCTGTGAACTCTGTGTGATCGTCTGTGACGCAGCCAAGCACAATGCCATTACCATGCAGGCCGTCAGTTCCACCGGACAGCTCATGTCCAATAAAGGTGAGTCTGCGGCTTTGGGACAAGCGTATCAGGGATAGTTCGTCACGGGCTAAACTTTTCAAAACCCCATGGCGTTCGCGCTATGGGGTTTTTCTTTAGGCACGAGGTAACTGATGGAACACGAGGACAATATGATCGATGCGCTGCTCGGCGAGATTTCCGGCTTGATCACCCAATACCCCAAAGCCATCGAACGGCAGGCGGCGATCATTCAAGCGACCGGCAAAGACCCTGAGCTTGTGGACAAGCTGATCAAAGCCGCAGACACAATGCGTGATAGCGGTAACCTCTATCTGACATGGGCCAAACATTACGCCGCTGTCGCTAAAGGCAACACAGACGCTTCTTCCGACGAAGACGAGACCGAAGATTTCGACATCTAAAAAATCTCCCTATTCCTGTAAAGGTTTTGCTAAAATACAACTCGCTTTGACTGAAGTCTCTGTTCCCCGGTAGCTCAGTTGGTAGAGCAGCCGGCTGTTAACCGGCTGGTCGCAGGTTCGAGTCCTGCCCGGGGAGCCAATCTAGCCCAAAACAGGGCACTCCACCCCGTGGGGTGCCCTGTTTGCTTTCTCCCACCATTTTGGCGACCGCCGCATAGCTGCCCTTCATGACCAGCTGCCTGTTCTGATACCGGATCTCCTCGACTAAGAGCTTCAGATACTTCTTGCTGAAGATGCGGTCCTTCTCCATGAATCGCTCGCGCAATGCCGTGGTGAACGCCAGCACCTGCTTCTCTCCCAGCGCCTCGACCGGCATCTGCTTGAGTCGTCGCAGTCCGGCAATTTCCGTCAACAATGCTTGCCGTTGCGCTTGCAGTTTATGGGCTCGCTCCGTCAAGGTAGCATCCATCGGCAACAACCCTTTTTCAACCGCTTCATACAGCTGCTGGCTTCTGTGCTGCACACTGGCAACTTCCTTCGTCAATTGCTTCACTTTGTTATCCTGCGAAACTTGTGACTGGCTCAATCGCTTGCGAAGACTCTCGACCATGCTGCGGACTCGTGAGGCGGTAAAGACCCGATCAGCCAGCGAGGACAGAACCAGTCGGTCGACCTGCTCGGTCGGCAGGTTGCCGCTTGTACAGGTGTCTTTGCCTTTCAAAATCCGATTCGAGCATTTGTAATAACGATACTTCCCGCCTTTCCCAGTCGCTAAGGTCATCCCCGCCCCGCACACGCCACACTTGAGCAAGCCGGTCAGGAGGGTCGGGCAATTGACGACGCGCGGAGGGATACGCTCGGGCGACCGCGAGGCTAACTTTTCTTGTACGGCTGTAAAGAGATCGTCGCTGATGACCGGCTCAACCTTGATAAGAACCCATTCGCTCTGTGGCTTGAGACGCCGGACCGCCACGCCCCGTTTCTCGTACTTGTTGAAACAGTGCTCCCCGATATAGGCCCGGTTTGTCAGCACGTCATGGACCCGGCCCTTCGTCCACTGTTGACCTCGAACCAGGAGCCCTTGCTCGTTGAAATGCGCGGCAATGCCCTGCACACCCAAATCCTGTCCCCGATGCCCATACAAGTAGCACTCGAATACCCGCTTGACCACGACCGCCTCCGGGCCATCGACTTCCAATTGCTTTTTCTTCCCCTTGTTGCCCGGGAGTTCAACCTCGACCGTCCGGTAGCCGACCGGCGGACGTGAGCCATTAAAAAATCCTTGCCGGGCATTCTCGCGCATCGCCCGCAGAGTATGTTTGCCGTTCTCCTTGCTCTGGTATTCATCGAACACGCTAAAAATCCGGCGGATCATTTCCGGAACGTGTCAATGAGTTTGGGACACTTGCCGTTGGCATTTAGTGTAGAACCTCGTCTGTTGACAGCGTGATCGTGTGAGGCGAGACGATCACGGTCTCCGCTAAAAGCCCGAGCCCCTCACCTTTTAGAGCGACCCGTTGGTCATCCGCGATCGAGATCGTGACTCCTGCGCCATCCTGCGAGGCCGATTGTTTC
>JAOUHD010000022.1 GCA_029865345.1 Nitrospira sp. | reverse complement strand
TAGTGATCCAACAATTGAGCAGCGGCAACGCTTCATGGGGGGAATGTTGGTGCCTGAAGATATTGGCGTTCCGCTAGGAGACGCCATGCGGCATGTCCAGCTTAGTGCTCCCGTCAAAGAGATCCTGCTCAGTAAAGTCGGAGGTGCGAGCTACTATGTCTTCCGCTCATATTCCGAACAGCAAGTGGTGATGAGCGCCGACTCGGTTCAGGCCCCTGCGTCGAAATTTGCGCTCGATACGCTAGCTGAAGCGACGAAGCTAGTGATTTCAGCTCAACAGTTGGATCGAAGCGAAATCCCACAAAGGGATCTCTATTATTACAGTACAATTCATAATCCTCGTCCACTTTCAGGATTGCGAATTATCTTGGATGACCCGGAACAGACGTGGGTTCACATCGATATGAACACAGGCCGGCTGATGGAGCTTATGGACTCTAGCGGAAGAGTATATCGATGGCTATTTCATGGTCTGCATAGCTGGGATGTTCCATTTTTCTTGGAATATGACCGGCAGCGGAGAATGGTACTTTTAGGGCTCTGCGGAGCTGGATTCCTGTTTAGCTTGTCCGGTGTGTATCTGGGGATTGCCAGGCTCGTCACTAGGGGTCGCCGAAGTCCTTGGTTATCCGGTAGCGCACGGAATTGTATAGAGCCGCGAAGGCAGAAACCTCTGGTTTAATGGTACAACCTAGAGCCCCAGTGAGCCTCACGGATTGGTTGTGGGTATTCAGAGGGACGCTCTATACTCACAAGGATTTTTTATCACGCACAGATTGCCGTGATCTTGCTTGGCTCTGCGTGAACATCAAAGGTGTGTGATGATTGAACCGAACGAACATAAAGCAAAGATGGAGCGTCTCAAGATCTCGGTTGATCAGCGCATTGCGGAAGCGCAACGGGAGAAGGGGCTCTTAATTGTCTACACCGGTGCTGGCAAGGGGAAGACGACCGCCGCGCTGGGGATGGCCTTGCGTTGCATCGGGCACGGCCGGAAGGTGGCGGTGGTGCAATTCATCAAGGGTGCTCTGGACACAGCCGAAGAACGTGCGCTGAAGTCATTCGGTGATCGAGTGGTCTTCCTTCGAATGGGAGAAGGGTATACCTGGGAGACACAGGATCGGGAGCGGGACACTCAGTTTGCTCAACAAGCTTGGGCACAGGTCTGTGAGTTTCTCAGCGATCCCTCCTATGCCATGGTGGTCCTCGACGAGTTCAATATCGCGCTGAAGCACGGCTATGTCCAGCTGGATGATGTACTGCCGGTACTGCGCAACCGTCCACCGATGCAGCATGCGGTGATCACCGGCAGAGGAGGGCCAGCAGAGCTGTTTGAAGAAGCCGACCTTGTGACGGAAATGAAACAAGTGAAGCATCCCTTCCGAAATGGCATTAAGGCGCAACCGGGAGTGGAATTTTGAGAGGACCGGTTCAGAAAACCTGCGAACGCTGCGGGCACGACTTCGAGTGTGGTGGATACCAGTGCTGGTGTGGCAAGCTCGGCATTACCGAGGCACAAATGGATTGGATTGCGGCGCGGTATAAGGATTGTCTCTGTTCTCATTGTTTAGGAACAATCGCAGCAGGCGAGCTGGAGCCTCAGCTCAATTTGACTAACCATAACCAGGGCGATCGAGCGAGGCATTAATGCGAACCAATGGCCGATTCTCCAACGCTGAGCGGGAAGCGGTCTATCGCGCGATTTTTGAACGGCGAGATGTGCGCCGGAATTTTACGCCGATGCCGATTCCAGATGCGGTGATGATGAGGCTGCTGATGGCAGCACATCACGCGGGATCGGTGGGATTCATGCAGCCGTGGGATTTCGTGGTCATCCGTAATCGTGCGACGAAACGTGCAGTGAAGAATCTCTTTATCGACGCCAATACCAAGGCGTCCACCCGATATGCAGGCGCCAAGGGGGAATTGTACCGGCAGTTGAAGCTGGAAGGCATCGAGGAAGCGCCGGTCAATCTGTGTATTACGTGCAGCCGACGGCGCGGCGGGCCGCACGTCCTTGGCCGCTCCACGGTGCGCGCCACAGACCTGTACAGTACCTGTTGCGCTGTTCAAAATCTCTGGTTGGCTGCGAGGGCCGAGGGCATTGGTGTCGGTTGGGTCAGTATTTTAGATCACAAGAAGCTAAAACAAGTGATCGGCGTACCTCAATCGGTGACGATCCTTGCCTATCTCTGCCTTGGCTATGTATCCAAGTTTGAAGACCGACCGGATCTAGAAGCAGCCGGATGGCGGAGTCGGGTTCCAGTTGGCCAGTTAATTCACGACGAGTCATGGGGTAATCGGATTCATGACAAGAGAGGGGATGGGGATGCGCATCACCAAGGTCTATACAAGAACGGGGGACGCAGGAAAAACCAGGCTGGCCGGCGGACAACAGGTATGGAAAGACAGTCTGCGAGTCGAAGCCTACGGCACGATCGATGAGTTGAATGCATCGGTTGGCGTCGTGCGGGCGATGAATGCTGACGTCGTGGACGAATACACAGCGGCAGCGCAGCTCGAAGAGGAGCTGCGCTGGGTGCAGAACAAACTGTTCGATGTGGGCAGTATTCTCGCGACGGCCCCGGGACAAACCTTCAAGAATATGCCGCAAGTGGGGGCACAGGATGTCACCCGCCTAGAAAAGTTGATCGATCGGTGCCAGAAAGATCTGGAGCCGTTAAAGGAATTCATTTTGCCGGGTGGCGGGAAAGTATCCGGATTTCTTCATCAAGCTCGGACGGTTTGCCGTCGAGCTGAGCGGTTGTGTGTGGCCCTCTCAAAAACAGAACCGGTCGATTCGACGATCATCAAATTCGTCAATCGGCTCAGCGATGCACTGTTTGTGTTGGCCCGTTGGGTTGCCAAGACGCAGGGCGAACCGGAGTTCTTATGGGAACGCGATGTCGCCAAGAAAGCTGAGTAGCCGCCGACCGACGCGACGAGCCAAAGGCCGTATCATTCTTGTGCTTGGCGGGGCGTCGTCTGGGAAAAGTGAGGCCGCACTCAAGTTAGCCGGATCACGAGGGCCGCGCGCATTCGTTGCGACAGGGCAAGGGTTGGATGGTGAAATGGCGGCACGCATCGCTCGGCACCAGGCCACACGCTCGGCGGATTGGGAGACGGTTGAGGAGCCGCTCGAAACGGAGGCCTGGTTCGCCAAGCAGGGACCTCGGTACCGGACGATTCTCTTCGATTGCGTCACATTGTGGTTGAGTAATTTGGTTGGAACCGGCCTCAAAGGATCGGTCATTCTCACCCGAACTGGAACGCTCGTGCAAAGGATGCGGACTACAGCGGCTAGGGTGGTCATCGTCAGTAATGAGTTGGGGTTCGGGCTGGTTCCTGCTGACCCGTCGACACGAACGTTTCGCGATCTTGCCGGACGGGTGAACCAGCAGATTGCCGCCGGAGCGGATGAAGTGCATCTGATCGTGAGCGGACTATCGCTTCGCTTGAAGTAAATAGAGGAGCCGTCATGTCGATACAGGACCTGTGCCGTCGTATTCAGCCGGTCGATGCCACCCTCCGCGGGAAGGCACAAGCCCGATTGGATCGGCTGACCAAACCGCTCGGCAGTCTCGGGCGCCTGGAAGAATTGGCGGCGTCCTACGTCGCCATCACCGGCGAGCTGAAGCCCAATGTTCCACGCGGCGTGGTCTTTACTTTTGCCGCTGATCATGGAGTGACTCTGGAAGGGGTGAGCGCCTATCCTCGTGAGGTCACGCCTCAAATGGTCTTGAATTTTCTGCGGGGTGGGGCCGGTGTGAATGTGTTGGCAAAGCATGCCGGCGTGGATGTGCGCGTGGTGGACATCGGTGTCGATTATGAGTTCGGCGCTGTGCCCGGTCTTCTTGCTCGAAAAGTCATGAAGGGCACGAACAATCTGGCGGTGGAATCGGCGATGACACGTAGCCAGGCAGAGCAGGCTGTGATGATTGGAGTTGAACTAGCGACAGAAGTCGTGCGAGAGGGGATCGGCCTGATCGGCACCGGCGAGATGGGTATCGGCAATACGACATCAAGTGCCGCTATCACCGCGGCGATGACCGGCCGGCCTGTGGCCGATGTAACCGGATGCGGGACCGGCATCGACGAGTCCAGTCGTCGGCATAAGATAGCAGTGATTGAGCGGGCACTCGAACTGCATCGTCCCGACATGATGGATCCGCTCGATGTTCTGAGGAAAGTTGGCGGGCTAGAGATCGCTGGATTGGCGGGTTTGATACTCGGGGCGGCGGCAGCCCGGGTGCCTGTCGTGCTGGATGGGTTCATCGCTGGGGCGGCGGCATTGATTGCCGTCGGGCTTCAGCCCTTGTGTCGTGAGTATCTCATCGCTTCCCATCGCTCGGTCGAGCAGGGCCATCGCGTGGTCTTGGACCATCTGAGATTGAAGCCGCTGTTGGATCTCGACTTGCGTCTTGGCGAGGGTACGGGAGCCTGTTTGGGAATGGATCTGGTCTGTGCCGCGATCAAGATCTACACTGAAATGGCAACCTTCGACGAAGCAGGCGTGTCTGACAAGGTGTAACGATGGGAACTGCTGCCCGTCCATTTATCTTCGCCTGGCACTTTCTGACGACGATTCCGTTGAGCCGGACCCATCATGAGCCCACCGCGCCGGAACTAGCTGCATCGATGGCCTGGTATCCCGTCATTGGTTTGCTGATCGGCGGCGGGCTCATCGTGGCGGACTTTGGATTGACGGCAATTCTCTCACCGGCGGTCGTGAATGTGCTGCTGATTGTCCTGTTGGTGCTGTTGACGCGAGGGCTTCATCAGGACGGGTTGGCTGACACATTAGATGGATTGGCGGGGGGCCGTACACCGGTAGAACGGCTTTCGATCATGCGTGATCCCCGTATCGGTGCGATCGGCGCCACAGGACTTTTTCTCTCACTGATTCTCCGGTATGCGGGATTGATGGCTCTGCCGCTTGAGTTGCGGCTCCCTGCCGTACTCTGCATGCCGGCAATGGGACGTTGGGCGATGGTCATGCTGGCTTGGATTTCGCCCTATGCCAGATCGGAAGGAGGATTGGCAGCGCCGTTCCTCACTCATCTGTCGTGGCGGCACGTGGCCATATCCACGGTGGTCTTGACGATTGCTCTGGCAGGAGGCTTTGGGGCGGTTGGTACATGTCTGATCCTCCTCGCTGGGGCTCTGATCGTACTCATTGGCTGGTCAACCTGCCGTAGCTGGTTCGCTGGGATCACTGGGGATACGCTTGGGGCTATGAATGAAGTGATCGAAATTCTCTTCCTGTTACTCGTTCCACTCTTGCTTCGGTTACCATGACCGGCGGCGAACTCCTTATCGCTTCTGTGCTTGATGGGGTATGTGGCGATCCCCGTGGGCTACCGCATCCAGTCCGTATGATGGGCCGGTGCATTGCATGGCTCGATCACCGGATCCGAACGGTCTGTCGAAGTCGCACCAGCCTTCGCATTGCAGGGATCTGCCTGGCCGGAGGATTGCCGATTCTGACTTACAGTCTCGGCGTTGTCGTGATTGAAGAGGTCGAACGTTTTGCCTGGTGGATGGGGTCGGCACTATCGATCGCATTGGCTGCAACTACGCTTGCCGCACGGGATTTGTGGGATCACGTCCGTGCGGTGGATGAGCCGCTCCAAGCCGGCGATCTTCCTGCTGCCCGTGGAGCTGTGGCCATGATCGTGGGGCGTGACACAGCAGAGCTTTCCGAATCCGAGGTGGCCCGCGCGACGGTGGAAACGGTCGCGGAAAGTGCCGCAGACGGTGTGATTGCGCCGCTGTTCTATCTGGCGATCGGAGGTGCCCCATTGGCCTTGGCGTACAAGGCCGTCAATACATTGGATTCCATGATCGGTCATCGTGATGCGTGCTATGCCGATCTTGGGTGGGCGTCGGCTCGGCTCGATGATCTGGCTAACTGGATTCCTGCCCGGCTTTCGGCAGTGCTGCTTCTCCTGGGTGCAGGTCTCATTACTCAACAGCTGGAACGGATTCGCAGCGGATGGCGAGTGTTTGAGCGAGATGGCAGTCTCCACCCCAGTCCCAATAGTGGCAGGCCTGAAGCAGCGATGGCCGGGATTTTGGGGATACGGTTGGGAGGCACCAACTTCTATGATGGAATTGCGCAAGACCGTCCTATTCTTGGTGTAGAAGGGCGGAGCGCAGAGGCAAGCGACATTCCGTTGGCGGCAACCATCATGGTGGCCGCTTCGGTGCTGGGGGTGTTTCTGGCGGTGGGGGTCAGATGGCTCGTCTGAGGGCACGCGTGCATGGCGGGGATATCTACAGTGCCGCCCGAGAACTGAAACGTGATCCCACCGAGATTCTTGATTTTAGCGCCAGCATCAACCCACTAGGGCCCTCTCCACAAGTGTGGAAAGCCATCACCGCGTCGAGACATCTGTTGAACCATTATCCAGATCCCAACTGTTGGGATCTGCGGCAGGCATTGGCCACATTCTGGCGTATTGATCCGGAACAGATCGTAGTCGGTAACGGTTCCACAGAGTTGATTGAGGCGCTCCCTCGCGCACTGGGGATTCGTCGGCTCCTTGTCGTTCAACCCACCTTTTCCGAATATGCTGCCGCTATGGTGCGAGCCGGAGGACAGGCCACGGCGCTCTTTGCCGACCGAAGCGACCAGTATGCCATCCCAATCGACCGTCTGTGCCATGTAATGGAAGCAGGGCGGCATGATGGTCGTTCTATCGATGGCGTCGTGCTCTGTCATCCCAACAGTCCAACAGGGCAAGCCTGCTCAGCCGAGGATGTTGCACGGTTAGCGAAGGCTACTCGTCGGCGAGGGATCTGGCTGGTGATCGACGAAGCATTTGCCGACTATTGTCCAGAGCGATCTGTCCTGCCGCATGCGGCCTCCTGGCCGCATGTCATAGTCTTGCGCAGCATGACCAAATTCTACGCTTTGCCGGGACTGCGGGTGGGATTCGCAGTGGCGACGCATACAGCCATCAGACGATTGCAACGGCAGCTGCCACCCTGGTCCGTCAGCGCGATGGGACAGGTTGCCGCTCTCGCTGCTGTGAGCGACACGGTACATGCGCAAAAGAGTCTGCGATTCATGGCACGAGAGCGTGAACGGTTGAGAACATTGCTGGCGGCCTTGCCTGGCTGTGTGGTGATGCCGACATACGCGAATTACTTCCTTGTCGAATTGCCTCGCGGCTGGCATGCGCGTGACATTACTGAAGAATTGCGAAGGAGGGGCCTGTTGATTCGTGACTGTTCGTCCGTGCCTGGCACAAACTTACGTTCCATACGACTCGCAGTGCGAACTGTTCAAGACAATGACCGGATCGTTCGGAGCATATCTCACCTGCTCCTTCAGGGCGCCTCGTGAGAAATGGCACCTCCACACGAGTCCACACCAGCTACCGAGTGACTGGGCAGACACTGATCATTAACCTTGGAGGTCGGAGACGTGTGCTTTCCTCTGCGCCACAAGGGGGAGGGCTCACGCTGGCCTCCTATGTCCTCAATCACCAGGTTGAGGCAAATCCCTCAGTGACCGGAAATCAGTCTAGAACCTTCACTGATCCTGCCCATTTCTTGCAAAAAGTGGCCTCCCGACTTGGCATCCGTACACGAACCGTTGGACTCATGACGGCTGTCCCGATGACACAGCTGGTGATGGCACGAGCTGTGTCGGATGGGCTCTGGGTGGAATGTTTTGCAACAGTGGGTGTGACGAATGCCGTCCGTGCCGGAGAATGGCCACCTCAACATTCTCATCGTGACAGACCGGGCAAGCCCGGCACGATCAATCTCATTCTCATCACAAACGTTAGCCTCTCTTCTGCCGCGATGGTCGGTGTGGTGCAAGTCGCCACTGAGGCTAAGACCGGAGTCTTGCGCGATCATGTGGTGCCCAGTTGCCAGAGCAGTCTTGCAGCGACTGGAACCGGTACGGATGCGGTCGTGATCGCTTGTCAGCTACAGGGACAAGGTCCCTCGCACATCTATAGCGGAACCCATACAGAGATCGGAGCGCTTGTTGGACGCGCCGTGACCAACTGTATGACTCGCGGCTTAACGAAAGCGAAGGCTTGGCGGGAGTCGTGTCAATGACGGCACGGGCATTTGCAGTCCTTGGAACGGGATCGGACGTAGGGAAAAGTTTGATCACGGCCGGGATCTGCAGATTGCTTCACCGCACAGGTGTTCGCGTGGCCCCATTCAAGGCCCAAAACATGTCCCTGAATTCATTCGTCACGCCGGATGGGCTTGAGATCGGACGGGCGCAAGCGCTGCAAGCCGAGGCCTGCGGACTTTCTCCACATGTTGATATGAATCCCATCCTCCTCAAGCCGGAATCCGATCGATGTTCTCAGGTCGTGGTTCTCGGTAAGGTGCTCGCCAAGCAAGAGGCTTCGGCATACTATGATGGGCGACCACGGCTCTGGTCGGTCGTGACAGACAGCTATGCACGGCTGTCGAGCCAGTATGACGTGATGGTGATTGAGGGGGCGGGAAGTGCCGCCGAGGTCAATCTCAGAAAATGGGATTTGGTGAATTGGCCCGTCGTGGAATTCGCCGAGGCTCAGGTTCTGCTGGTTGCTGATATCGATCGAGGCGGGGTGTTTGCTCAAGTCGTCGGCACGTTGGATTTGTTGGAGCCGGCCGAACGTGCCAGGGTCTGCGGCATCATCATTAATAAGTTTAGAGGCGATGCCACACTGTTTGCCGATGGGGTGGACTTCCTGGAGTCTCGGACTGGGATTCCCGTGTTGGGGGTTGTGCCCTTTCTTCGCGATCTGATGCTGGACCAAGAAGACAGTCTGGATCTGGTCAGGCACCAACAGACGAGTTTTGCATCTGACTGCATCAATATTGCCGTCATTCTGTTGCCTCACATGAGCAACTTTACCGACTTCAACGTATTGATGGCAGAAAAAGACGTGGCCTTGAAATATGTCAGCACACCAAGCGCCCTTGTAGATGCCGACAGTGTGATCATTCCCGGAAGTAAAAACACCTTGGCCGATTTATCCTACCTGAGAGAAAGGGGATTTGCGCCTTTGCTCGATAATCATCTACAGGTTCGCCGCGAACTGATCGGTATCTGTGGCGGGTATCAGATGCTTGGCCGGCGGATTACGGATCCCGATTGCGTCGAACAGGGAGGAAGCAGTTGCGGCTTGGGCTACTTGAATACGGAGACAGAGATCACGAGTGCGAAGTATACCTCACAGATAGAGGCCTACCCAATGGACTTCTTTCCGGTAGGTCAAAGCTTGGTCCGCGGGTATCAGATTCATATGGGGGTCACGCGACGCGTGAATGAGCTTCCCTGTTTTAGAGTTTGCCGTCATTCCGTCCTGAGTGAAGAAGGTCGCCAGTCAATGACTACGCACACAGAAGAGTTCGATGGAGCGATGCGGCACGACGGTCTTGTGTGGGGGACCTACATCCATGGAGTATTTGATGAGCCTGGTTTTCGTCGTGCCTGGCTCAATCGCACTCGTGAGAGGAAAGGACTTCTATCTCTCGATAGTCATACCTCAAAGTCGGTTACTGCTCGTTTGCAAGGTGAGCTCGATCGGTGGGCTGATCATTTATCCCGCAACGTCGATCTGTCTTGTCTTCTCCGATGACATAGCCTTTCCAGCATTCGTCATCTTCATACTCAATACTGAATCTAGCCTCCGTATCAATGTCCACCACGCCTAACGAGGATGTTGATATTCAGCGTTTTCTTGCCAACCAGCAACAAGTCGTTACACTCCATGAGAACAGCACCAATCAGTCTTGAAGGGTAGGGAACGGCGCTTTTCGAGTGGGCTGTTTCTGTGCCGTAATCTTAGGAAGCGTGTCCTCTGACACGATACGAGAAGAAGTTGAGGTTGTGGATCGGTTCATTGGGGTACTCAAGCCAGCGACACATGTTCCTCCAAGACTGGTAGCTGAGTCACATTGTCAAACCAGGATTATGAAATTGAAGACGCTGGACCGGACGACTTTTAAGGTGAAGGTGCTTCGCGCGCGCTCCCTGATTCTCGCCATCCCTAGGATGGTGATGCACGAGACTGCTGGCGATGACGATGCGTTGAGAACAGCATGAATCTTTCTTGAAAGAGAGAGGAAATGGTTTATGAGTAAAATCATGGTTGTCGATGACTCGTACGCGGAATTGCAACTGATCGAGTCGTATCTGAAGGCTGCTCAACACACCGTTGTCTCATTCTCCAATGCGGATGGTTTAGAGGATAAGGTCGTCTCGGAAAAGCCGGACCTCATCGTCTTGGACGTGGTGATGCCAGGCCGAAATGGATTTCAGGCGTGCAGGGATCTCAAAACCGATGCTCGTTTCAAAAACATTCCGATCGTGCTCTGCACCTCCAAAGGTCAAGAAAGCGATAAGTTCTGGGGGCAGCAACAGGGGGCGAACGGACACGTGGTGAAACCCTTCAAATCAGAGGAGCTCTTGCATGCTGTGAAGCACGCACTGAGCTGAGAGAGCCGATACTGCGCGGGGTCTCGAAACGATGATTCCCATAGGTGAGTTTCCGCAATTGCATTCAGACTCAGTCCCGGAAGAGGCGAAATCCACCGAGTCTTTGAAGGTGTGTCTCGTCGCATTGGGAAACGAAACCTTCGCTATCGATTTACGCCAGGTTCGCGAGATCTTCGAACCCGAGTCGATCACGCCTGTACCAGGAATGCCTGCTGCGCTGGTCGGTATCACCAATCTACGCGGAACCATCATTCCCCTTGCAGATGTAAGGGCTACATTAGGCGTATCCAGCTCCGTGACGCCGAAATATGCGGTGTTGATTCGTCAGGGCACGCAACAGGTCGGCATCCTGGTCGAAGATGTACCAGAAATTCGCATTATCCAGCTAGATGATCTGGTCGCTCCCTCGACTCATCCTGGAGGCAAACGACGCCCCATGATCTCGGCATTCTTCAAAACCGAACATCAGCTGGGTGCGATATTAGAACTGTCCCGGTTAGTGGCTTCCATAGAGGAGACGGCCAATGACCAGAAGCTCTACCAACATAATGAGGAACGATGATGTCGAGAAAGGTACGCCCTATCTTGAATCGTGAGCAGGAGGAGAGCCATGGCGAACTCTAAAAGGACATGGAAATGGTCGCCTCGGGCATGGTTTAAAGACCTGAAAGCCCTGCACAAGATCTTGATAGGGTTTTCGATCATCATTGTCGGCATGATGGCTATTGGTCTGATCGGTTTGATGGGCCTCCGCCAAATGAAGGGTCAGCTGAGTTCCATCTATGACGAATCAACAGTGGGGGTTTCTCATGTTGCGGTGAGCAGCACCAACCTCAGTCTCTATCACAATGCGTTATTGAGCGTTGTGGACCAAAGCCAAAAAAGTGATTTCGATGAGGCCATCATTCCTCTCGCTGAATTGAAAAGGCGCACTCTGGCGCCGCTTGAGACGTATCGACCGTCCGCCACACACGAGACGGTGGATGGCCGTCGCGATGGGCAAGAGTTGGATGTTCTCATTTTTACATTGAAAGAATACTTCGCGTCGGCTGAAAGCGCAGTGGGAGCATTGAACGATAGCTTTGACTCCTCGCTCACGGATGAACAAAGACAGTCGATGAGAGAACTGGGGGCTATGGTGCTGTCCACTGAGGTGGCGTTATGGCACGGTAGGTCGACATGGCGTTTCCAAGGGGTGACACAGCTTATTCGAGACTTGGCAAGCGAATTAAATGAGAGCGGGCAGAGCATGGCCATTCACCTCACGAAGGTCATGCTCGGCGGAGCAGCCGTGGCACTCCTCTTGGCCATCGCGATTGGCTATTTTCTCGCACGCAGCATTGTGAGAGACATCATCCATGTGGCCGATGTTGCGACACAGGCTGCCGCAGGCAATTTGCTGGCCCGCGCTAAACTGGAAAGCGACGATGAAGTCGGGCATATGGCCAAGGCGTTCAATATCATGTTGGATCGAATCACAGCGCTGGTCTCGACGGAAGAAGAGCGTGACAGGATGCAAAAACAACTGGTGCAGTTTCTTGTGTTGGTATCCGATGTCGGAAAAGGAGATTTGACCAAACGCGGTGAAGTGACGGCCGATATGTTTGGAAATCTGGCAGACGGATTCAATCTCATGATTCAGCGCTTTTCACAGTTAATGAAACACGTTCGCCAGGCAGCCGAACGTGTCAATAGCTCGGCGAGTAAGTTGCGGGACAATGCGGGCCAGATGGCTGGAACTGCTAGGCACCAAGCTGACGAATCGATCAAGGCGCTCGGCGCGGTCGAACAGCTGGCGTCCTCAATGCGCCAAGTGACGGAGACCGCAGGAGCCTCGTCCGACGCAGCTCGCCAAGTCCTCAAGGCTACTGAAGACGGTCGGCTCGCAGTGCAAGAAACTGTCCATGACATGCAGCGCATTCAATTGGCAGTTCAACGGATGTCAAAGCAGATCAAAGCGCTCGGCGATCGTTCATTGGAAATTTCGCAAATCGTCTCGACAATCAGAGATATTGCCAATCAGACCAATTTGTTAGCCCTCAACGCTGCGATCGAGGCCGCCGGTGCCGGTGAGGCCGGAGCGCGCTTCGGGGTCGTCGCCGATCAAGTGCGGAAGCTCGCGGAAAGCTCGACACAGGCGACGCGTGAGATCGCGGACCTGGTGAAAGTCATCCAGAGCGAAACGCAACACGCGGTCGTTGCCATGGAACATGAAACTCAGGCAGTCGAGGCTGGATCGGCCTCGGCTTTGCGTACGGGCGATGTGTTTAAGGATATTTCGACGATTGCGCAACGGTCGGCGGAACTTGCCCAAAGCATTGCGGCGGCAGCGGCAGACCAAACGGTGTCGACCGATCAAGTCGGTCGGTCGATCAAGGACTTTACCGGAGGTGCCGTGGCCACGCAAAAGGCCACCGATTCGGCTCGTGCGACGGTCGAAGATATGGTGACGTTGGCTGAAGGTCTGACGACGTCAGTGTCGCAGTTTAAACTGGCCTGAGCATCTCCCTCATCCGCTGGGCGAGGAGAGCCTTCTGGTGTAGCGAGGGACCGATGAGCTCGGAGTTCGATAGGCAGAACCTCATCAGCATCTTTGTGCTTGAAGCATCGGATGGGTTGGATGCCCTGACCAAAGCCTTACATCCTTCTGACGGTCGAGTTCCTGGCCCTCAGGAACTTACCGACCAATACATTATCGCCCACCGTATTTGCGGAGCGGCTGCCCTCTACGGCTTCAGTGGAGTCGCTCAGCTTGCTGAACATATGGAAACACTCCTTGAGCAAGTGACGCCGACTCCGATGGCTCAATGGGATCAAACCGTTGACTTGATGCGGAACATTGCGCAGAGCCTTCAGGGAATCGTTCGAAAGATTGGGCAAGGCGGCGCTGAGGATGTAGAAGCCGTAGCCCGTTGTTGGACCTCGATCAAACAACACGAAGAAGGAATAGGCAACGCGACAGCATCCCTGTCCTCTGTGACAACAGCCAATGAGAATTACGTGCTCCCTGAACTCGATGCTGAAATCTTATCCTACTTCATTCCCGAAGCTGAGGAGTATCTCAGTACCATAGATGAGTTGATTCTCGCGCTTCGATCGAAACGGGATGCGGAAGACTCGATCTATCGGCTCTTTCGTGCGGCACACACCCTGAAGGGGTCGGCTTACACCGTGGGCTATCAAGTCATTGGGGATATTGCTCGTCCGATAGAAGATTACTTGGTTGAGGTTCACGAAAAACACCTTCCTCTCAGTCATAACATTCTTGACCTGATGGCGAAGGCCGCTGAATTGATTCGGCTTATTCTCCAACGTGAACCAGCGAGCCTGCCGCAACTCCAGCAGGGTATACCACTGCTTCTCAATCGCCTCACCCAGGTGTTTGAAGGTACTGCTACTCAGCCTCCACCAGCCACTCACTCCTACGACACCCAAATGCCTAGCTCGCATTCCCTCCAGCCTGAGCCCGTTGTTAACCTAGAAGCCCCAATCGCACATTTATCTGATCGGTACGTCATCCCAGATTTGGATCCCGAAGTGCTCTCCTACTTTATCCCTGAGGCGCAAGAATATCTGGAGCTATTGGAAGCCAATCTTCTACGACTAGATGGAGACCCGCACAACCAGGAACTGATCAATCAGCTATTTAGAAGCGCACACACCTTGAAGGGATCCGCCTATACCGTTGGATTTCAGTCAATTGGCGATCTTGTTCATCATGTCGAAGACTTCATGGGAGCGGTACGAGACGGTAGTCTCCAAGTGTTGCCGGGGCATACTGATCTGATACTTCGCGCCATTGATGTCGTACGAGTACTCATGCGCAGAGATCTCACTAAGGTGGATGATACGAGGCACCGCTTCGATGCGGCGCGAACTGAGCTGAGACGATTGGACCAGGGGAGCGCCAACGAGACGGCGGCGGCACATGCACTCCATGACACCACTGGTTCGACGACTACAAACCAGTCCGGAAGTGACGAGTCGCACCAGCAGGAAAAGAGCCTTCCAAACGAGAAATCAGGAGAGGAACGTGAGGTCATCCGTGTCAGTTATGTACGACTCGAGCGACTGATGAACCTCGTCGGAGAGCTCGTCATCGGACGAGGCCGATTGGAACAACGACTGCGCGTCTTGGAGCAACTATCACAGCAAGTCTTAACATTCAAGAGTCGTTTGGTGGATTCCGTCCAATCCTTTGCCGACAAACACACCTTTACCTATCAGGAGGCACCGAGTAGTTCGACTACACCTGCTGGTCAAGGCCTTCCTGCGTTCGGCGATTTTGGTAACCTTGAGCTGGACAAGTACGACGATTTCAATATTTTGGCTCGACGTATCGGGGAAGTCACCGCCGATATCACTGAATCGATGTCGCAGCTCGATGAGTCTATCCAAAGAGCCCATGACGAGATGAGTCAACTGCAACAGTTGACGCTGGTAATGCGAGACGAAATTGCCCATGCCCGCATGGTGCCGATTGGGACACCCTTCACCAGGTTTCGTCGAGCGGTCAGAGAAATCGCCAGAGCATCAAACAAGGAAGTGTCCTTGGTCACATCGGGCGAGCAGACCGAAGTGGATACTGGAATCGTGGAACGATTGGTGGATCCATTGGTACATTTGGTCAGGAACGCTGTCTATCACGGTATCGAGCCGGCAGCAGATCGAATCGCGAAGGGTAAACCGGCCGTCGGAACCGTCTACCTCCATGCGGCTCATCGTGGGAATTCAGTCATCATTGAAGTGGAAGACGATGGAGCAGGGTTGGATTTGGGGAAAATACGAGCCAAAGCCGGCAAGATGGGAGGCGCGCAATTACGCCACATCCAAACAATGTCGGATACGGACGTCCTGCAGTTGATTTTCATGCCAGGCTTTTCCACAGCCGACAAGGTGGGGGATCAAGCAGGTCGAGGCGTCGGACTCGATGTGGTCAAACGAGTGGTTGAAGGCATGAACGGGCATATCGATGTGGAATCTGAGCCCAGTATTGGCACCAAATTTACCTTACATCTTCCGCTCACCCTCCTGATCGCAACTGCGTTGCTCGTGCGAGTCGGCACTGAAACATATGCGATTCCGCTCGCGAGCATCCAGGAAGTCACGATGCCGACACCTTTCTCCATGCGCGAGGAAGGTAATCGCACAGTTTTACAGATCAACGAACAAATGATTGAAATACACTCTCTCCATAATATCCTTCGTCGACAGTCGGGAGTTGTTGATTGGACCATGCCTGTAGTGATCGTTCGGACAGCTGGAACGACGATGGGATTAGCCGTTGACGAACTGTTGGGCCGCCAAGAAATCGTCATTAAGCAACTTGGATCACTGAAATCGTTGGAGCATTCATGTTTTGGAGGTGCGACTATCGACCCAGAAGGACGGGTTGTTCTTGTTCTCGATCCAAACCGGTTGACGACGAGAGAGCTGAAGGAATCAGCTGCCCACACTCTCTTTTTAAAAACCACGCCGCTGTCGAAGCAGTCTCCACCACAAGAGCAATTGTCGAATGAGCCGCAAGAGGCCCGCCTGCTCTTGATAGACGATTCATTGAGCATTCGCAAGTTCGTAGGAAGGATGTTGGAGTTGGCCGGATATCCCTTTGATACGGCAGTTGACGGAGAAGATGGACTTCGAAAGGCAGCAACGACTAATTATCGGATGATCCTCACCGATCTTGAAATGCCAAAGCTCAACGGATTTGAAGTCATTCAAGCTCTCAGAAGCCGCCCGGAAACCAGACAAACGCCGGTGGTCATCATGACAACGAGGGCGCGAGACAAGCATCGGCAGATGGCGATCAACCTCGGTGCTAATTCGTACATCGCCAAGCCGGTAGAAGAACGGATGTTGTTGCAGGAGGTGGCACGATGGCTTGGAAAGGCTCCCGTGCTGCGCAAGTAACCTTGCGGAAATACTCGTATCGATTGACGAAATGAGGCTTGTTACAGAGAATGAGTAAAAAGGTCTTGGCTTGGACGTCCGGTAACCAATGACAAGAATTTCGTCGCCAGCTGCCCCATCGCGATTTCTCATCGTGTTATTGGGCGCACGGTATCTAGCGTTGGATGCCGAGTCGATACAGGGGGTATTAACGCTCGAAGAGGTTGGATCCCTTGACGATCCAACGATTCACGGCCTGGTGTATAGAGCCATCAATCTGGCTGATCGATTGAGGATATTGGATAATCAAGGTTCAGCGCATAGCCGTATTGTGCTGCTTTCTGAGCGAGGTGTGCAGGGGAGCATTCGAGTCACCACGGTGCAGGGGTGGCTAGAACTCCATCCCTCTCAAGTCCTGCCGCTTTCCCCGCAGTTCTGTGGACCAGAGCGACGTTGGTACCGAGGCATGATCCTATTCGAAAAAAGTATTGCGTTGGTGCTTAATACAAGCTGGGTTCTCGATGAGCAGGTGGCGAGCGTAGAGGACAGTGGGGGACAAGGAGGCATTCCTCGACTCGTAGTGGCCCCGAAGATGTCCGTGAACAATAGCCAGGTATGCTGAGGACTGGTCAAAATCATCATCGGGGGACGGCGCGTCAATCATATCAGCTGTTGGTATTTTTTGTGGGGGGGAGGCGATTGGCGGTGAAGGCAGTGGATGTATCGGGCATTTCCCAGTGGGCTGAACCTATTCCGGTCGCTGGTCGAACCCCCTTTATGACATCAGTCGTTCGTCAGGGACAGACGGTGTTACCGGTATTTGATCTGGCCGCATCTCTTCGTCTTACCGTGCAAGGGAGCAGTCCCTTGTGCCTGAGAGTGAAGCATTCTCTCGGAGAGATGGCAATGTGCATCGATGAAGAGATTCCAGTCCTTCATACTTTGGACTCTGCCACGCTTCAAACATACCACGGTAAAGATTTGCCGGCCGACGGCAGTTATACCAATGGTCTGGATGAGATCCCTATTCTCTCTGTATCTCAACTAGGGTCGACTGAATGATGATTCCTTGTGTGCCGGGATGAGCGAAAGGTGCAGGCATGCCCAAGATCTTAGTAGCCGATGACAGTATCGCAGTTCGTAAGGTGGCTGAACGACTATTGACCGAGGCTGGATTCGGCGTCACGCTTGCGGCAAACGGAGAGGAAGCGCTGGCCTATTTAGCAAAGGAACGGCCGGATGTTGTCGTGTCCGATGTCATCATGCCGGATAAGAGTGGGTATGAAGTGTGCGCATTTGTCCGTGGACATGCAACCCTCGCCTCGACGCCTGTACTGCTCATTTCTGGAATCGTCAACCACGAAGTGACCAAACAAGCCGAATCTTGCCGCGCCGATGGCGTATTAAAGAAGCCTTTTCAAGGTACATCCCTCAAGGATCGAGTCCTCGAGTTAATAGCAAAACGACAGGACGCAGCACCAGTCTCCGCCGCTGGGCTCGTTTCTGCCCCTGTAGCGGCCGTTGGTGAATCGACGATGCAGATGGCACCGCAACAGCCACAGGGACTGTACCAGGAGGTCCATAAACCTAGAGAGATTGAAGAACAGTTACGGGTGGAACGGGCTCGTTCCGAAGAACTCGCCAAACGGCTGTCCGAGTCCTCGGAACAGCTCGCCAAGGCCAAGACTAGTGAAGTGCAGTTGGTAGCCGAGCGCGCACGTCTCAACGAGCTTCAGGGGACACTCGCCAAGGTCGAGCATCAAGTATCAAGAATTCCTGAGCTAGAAGCAGCACTGAAAGCGGAACGGGCTCGCTCGGAAGAACTCGCCAAACGGCTGTCCGAGTCCTTGGAGCACCTTGCCAAGGCCAAGACTAGTGAAGTGCAGTTGGCAGCCGAGCGCGCACGTCTCAACGAGCTTCAGGAGACACTCGCCAAGGTTGAGCAACAAGTATCTACAATTCCCGAGCTGGAAGCAGCACTGAAAGCGGAACAGGATGCAGTTGGTGCATTCAAAGAGGAAGCCATGCTCTGGCAGAAATCTTCTGCTCGAATTGCGGAACTGGAATCTACTCTGCATGCTGAACGGACCGCTGCAGAGCAACTCGTGGAACAATTGGCTGAATTAGAGCAGATATCGACCAGGACACGAGAGGCAGAAGCAAGACTTGCAGCTGCAGAACAGCTGACAACTGAACTTCATCAGAAACTTCAGAACCTCGAGGCTGAACTGCTGACCGAACGGCGAAAAGGGGCAGAGGCAGCGGGACACCTTCAAGAATTAGAGCGAGTTGCGATGAATGTTCAGGAAATGGAAGGGCTTCTAACCGTAGAACGAGATCGCAATGGAACCCTCACTCGACGAGTGACCGAAGCCGAACAAGCTGCTGAGAGTGCCACAAAACGGCTCGAGGAAATGGCACGCAAGTTAGGTGAGATTGCGAGCTTGGCCTCCCAACTTGGAAACGGGAAGGGGCAATCCTGATCCAAGTAGCCGGAGTGGTTACATGGTCGTATTCTTGTTGAAGGGCCAACGCCGATGTCCGTTGAAACTGAAGATGCGTTCCAGAAAGAGCTAGTTGAACTGTTCGTTCAAGAGGCACAGGAATGGCTTCAGCAAATTCACGTTGCTCTCGATGAGCTGCAGCAATCTCCCCCTTCCGAACGCCATCGTGCTTTGGCTCAGACGATCAAAGTTGGTGTCACAAACCTCGGTGGGTCTGCGGCCACGCTCAATCTAAGTGATGTTGAGCGCGCGAGTTTCTCAGCCCTTCCATTTGTGGAAGCGGTTCAAGACCCTTCCGCGAAAATCACCACGGACGATTTCATCGCGCTCTGCAAACAACTGGGGCACATTCATGGAACCCTAACCCGAGCAACAGGTGTGACCTTTGAGGCAGACGACGTCACAGCGTCCTCAGAAGATCCACCAACGATGATCCCCACGAAGAAGTTTTTGACATTACTGCGTGGGCTCCAAGATCAATGCATCGCGTCCAACGCATTCCATCGTAATTTGCTTCAGACCATGCTGACCCAGGCAGAAGGGTTGATGGAGCGAGGGGTTGAACAATGCAATATGTCGTCCATCCATGAGTTTCTTGAGCGGTCTGCTGAGGAAGAGCAAGGTTTTCTGGATGTCGTTCGACAAGAACTTCCACATCTGATGGCCATCATTCAGATCCTTAAGACTAGTGACAACGCCCTCAGTACGCCGTCCTCAGATTTGCAGAACACCGTTGAACGTGTCGCGCAGTTATGGTCTGCCGCTCAGCAGGTCAATGCC
The DNA here is from genome assembly GCA_029865345.1 of Nitrospira sp. Lineage (GTDB taxonomy): Bacteria > Nitrospirota > Nitrospiria > Nitrospirales > Nitrospiraceae > Nitrospira_D. Next base: position 12,245 of record JAOUHD010000022.1, on the reverse strand, counting down.
TCCCATGCGATGCTATTTTTCATGGGACTGCATAGTTTCCTCACGATCGTCACGCAGCACCACGTAGTCGTGGGAGCCACACGCTATGCCGCCATCCAATCACGTTTGGACCAGAGCCTAAAAGGGATTGAGGAATGGGCGGCCAACGGACGGATAGAGCGCATAGCAATACAGCGTGTCTTGCCATGCGCTTCATAGAGCCCCATGCCGACTGGGGTACTGAAATAAAATGGACCTCCTAGTGCCACTTGCCGATGCGGTACACAGTCATGATGAGACGCTGAATTCTGCCTGCGAGCTTCATTGGGGGTTGCGTCTGCGCCCATTTGAAAATGTGCCAGATCCAAAGTTTTATGTCCCATCGACCAAACATGAAGCGCCATGGAACGAATGCTGTACGTGATTCATGCCCGAAAAGGGATCGTGATGCTGACCGGGGAGATTGGAAGCGGGAAAACACTCCTCAGTCGTGCCGTAATACTCAAGCTTCCTCGATCTCGGTATGAGATCGGACTCGTCTCGAATCCGACTATCCCAGGGAATGAATTTCTCGGCGAGATCTTGTTCCAGCTCGGAGTGGATCCCCACGGGACACGTGTGGAACAGTTGCGTCGTCTGAACGATCAACTACTTGCCAACTACCATCGAAACGTCGACACGGTTGTGGTGGTGGATGACGCCCAGGCGATCGAACATGACCGCTTGTTTGAAGAACTACGCCTCCTCAGCAACTTTCAGCTCAATGACCGGTTTCTCATCACCCTCGTGCTCGTAGGACAGCCGGAGCTGCGTGAGCGTATCGCGCGTATTCCTCAGCTTGCTCAACGGGTGGCCATTCAACACCATATTGACTATTTAGATCGGGCCGAGACAAAGGCCTATATCCTCGCTCGCCTCGCGGCTGCCGGAAGCGAATTGGGGATATTCTCACTACGTGCGATTTCCTCCATTTATCATCGCACCGGAGGTGTATGCCGATTGATCAACTCGCTTTGCGACTTGTGTCTCTACTTCGGACATGCTTCGGGAGTTCGTCAGATCAGACGTGCATTGGTGGAGAAAGTCGGAAATGAATTACTACATCGACCAGAGAATAACGGCGTTGGGGTGCTATCGTGACAAACTGGTATCACGAGGCAGGACAGGCGGTGGGGGAGATAGCGACCGCTGTTCAGGACCATCGATCGATATCACTTGAACGACTTGAAGCTCTTGCGGAACATGTCGTGTCATCGCTGCAGCGCAACGATGAGCTCGTGGTGGAAGCACTTGCAGGACCGGCCGGGCCACCACTCATCACCAATCTGATCAATGTGGCCATACTCGGAACGAAGGTCGGGATCGGTCTCGGGTACTATGGGGAAGAGCTGCACAGGTTGGCGCTCGCGGGCTTTGTTCATGATATTGGATTATTTGCCGTCCCGAAATCCTTGATCACGAAACCAGGCCGTTTGACTCAGGAAGAGCGGGCACTAATCGAAGGGCATCCTGAGCTTGGCTATCAGGTGGTTGAGAAGTGCGGGCCAGCGTATCACTGGTTGGGGCAATTGACGCGTCAGGCTCACGAACGCTTCAATGGGGAAGGGTACCCTCATCGACTGAAAGGAAGAGAGATCAGTGAAATGGCCCTGATCGTCGGAGTGGTCGACGTATTCGATGCATTGGTGAGCGAACGTCCCTATCGCCGTCGCCTGCTCCCACACGAGGCAGTCAAGGAGCTTCTCGTCGCTGAACGAAGAGCCTTTCCTCGAGAAATTCTGAAGGCACTCGTCGAGCAATTGTCGATGTACCCACTTGGGACTACCGTGCGATTGACGACCGGAGAAATAGGAACCGTGGCCACAGTGAATAGCCGCTATCCTCTGCGCCCGGTCGTGCGGCTGGATGAGCAGCAGGAACATGAGGAAAATAGCTCTTGTGAGATTGATTTGAGTCGCGCGCCATTAGTATCGATCGCGGAGATTCTCAATCCACCCGAAGTCGGGCGGATCACATTTTCAGGACCACCACCGAAACCGGTAATGTCTGCTGTGCCGACTGCTGCATCTGATTCCTTCACGTCGCTGCTCGAAAGTCTCGACGCGGTTGTCTTGACACTGCAAGGGGTGGTGAACTCCAAGAGGACATCCTGAAAACAACCAGGTCTTGGTCCTGTTTGCAGTACGATTACCAACGGCGATTGACCATCTCACCAGCATATGTAAAGTTTTAAGGAGAACTCGAGACCGGCCTCCATCAAACAGAGCTTTACCTCCTATCCGCGGCGTTCGTTCTTACCGGTAAGATCCAGCTCAAAAGAACAATCGGTTCCGTCTTATATTTCAAGCGGACATCCCTTTCCTGCCTGTGCAAGGCTCAACTTACTGAGCAGGTCGCCAAATAGTGCATGTTCTATCCGCTGATTCAGCATGAAATAGGCCATTTCTGAGTCTCTTCTCGAAATGGGTACGCACTATTTAGTGGTCGGCTCAGTAATATCACAGTACTTTGCTCACGATGGTCTTTTTATGGCCTTGTATGGGTAATTCACAGAAATGCCAACAAGATACACAGTTTTACTGGAAGAACGAGTGGTCCACGCGCTGTTCATCAGATTAAAATCAGTGAGTCACCCCTGCGTTCTCCCCTTTGCTGTGGAGATCTAGATGGTTATAATGCATACCCTGACTTCTGGGTAGATTGGCAATTGCGAAGGGAATCACGTGCCGAAACTCATCAACGTTCAACATCCGCAGCAAACAATGCAGCAAGCCCAGGAGTATGTAAAAACTTACATCCTCATGCCATCCGGTCTGCTCGGGCTGATCTGTGTGATCGGGGCAGTTGGAGGTCTAGGATACCAATGGCTCGCCACCGACAGCTATTCCTGGGATACCTTCTATCAAAGTTCAGCATTGTTCATGTCAGGCATAGGCTTGGGGGTGGCGCAGACACTCTACCAACGCTATCTCTTACGGGAGTTTCCAGAAGTTCTGGCGGCTCGCATGAGGGAAGGCTTAAGTCGGCAACGAGGAACGCTCAAGAAGAGGTCGGACGCGACAACGATTGAGCATCCGGGACGGCAGTTCGTTCCATTCGCCTATTTGCTTGGGGGCCTCCTCTTGGTAGGAGGGACCATTGCAGCATTTGCCTATGAACGAGTGAGCATCGTGCCGGCGCTCTTGATGCCCTGGGCGGGATACTATTGGGCAAGGATGTTCTTATGGCGAAGAGTGATTAAGCTAGGCAAGGTAGAGAAATAAGAACCTATTTCTTCTTGGGCTGCCTCGCCTTTGTTCCTGCGGGCCGACGCACCGGCTCTTTGAGCTGATTTTCAAGCGTGACCACGCGCTGTTCCAACTCTCGCACGAGGTGTTTCAACTCAGGCAAGTGGAAGATCACGCCCTGAACCCTCAGGGCTTTTTCACGTGCCATCGCAGGACTGCCTCCGACGATCTGGTTCGATTCCACGCTACGATTGACGCCTGATTGCGCGGCGATCATCACCTGGTCTCCGATGGTAATATGGTCGGAAAGCCCGGCTTGGCCACCGATCATCACGTGACGGCCGATGGTGGTACTACCGGCGATGCCAACCTGCGCCACCAGGATGCAGTGCTCGCCCACTGTAACATTGTGGGCAATCTGGACGAGATTGTCGACTTTGGTGCCCTGCTTGATGAGGGTCTGCCCGAATGTCGCACGGTCGACCGTTACATTCGCTCCCAGCTCAACGTCATCTTCAATGACGACACCACCGAGTTGGGGGATCTTATGGTGACGGCCTTGATGCTGCACGTATCCGAACCCGTCGGCTCCAATCACGGTTCCACTGTGTACGATCACTCGCGCCCCAAGTGAGCAGCCCTCGCGAACGACGACATTGGGATAGAGAACGGAATCGTCCCCAATCCTTGAATCCGATCCGATAAAGACCCCCGGATAGAGTGTGACGCGATTGCCGATTGTGACGCGGTCGCCCAGCGTGACGCATGGCCAGAGAGAGGGATCACTTCCGATCTGCACATCCGATCCTTGCGTGACAGACTCGGCTATCCCGCGGGGCGTAGGAGCGCGAACGAAAAATTTCTGAGCGACGCGTGCGAAGGCTAACAGCGGATTGTCGACGACGATTTGCGGTAGGGAGAGATCGTTCAAATGCCGATGGACCAGGAGTGCTGCGACGCGAAGAGTGGCCACTGTCTTCGACATTTTCTCATTGGCAATAAACGATAGGGCGTGTGGATCGGCTTCGTCGAGGCTTGTTAAGCTGGAGATCGGTGTCTGGTCGTCTCCGTGAATTACGCCTCCAACAACCTCGTGGACTTGAGCCAATGTGATGGGGGAGGGTAGTTGTGGTTTGCTCATCGGGCCGTGACTTTCTTCTTTCCGGATTTACCGGAAGATATCTTCTTCGATTTACTGGCCATAACGGACTTTGCCGCGGCTGCTTTTTTAGTAGACGGGGACTTGTCTGAGGTTGTCTTGGTCGACTTGGTCTTGGTCAACTTGGCTGCTTTTGACTTGCTGGCAGCAGCCACAGGCTTGGGCGATGCAGGCTTGGACTCCGTTTTCGACTCAGCGAGCCGTTGCTGGACATAGGCCGCTACGGTACCAACGGTACTCAAACCCGGAAGGTCTTGGTCTGGAATTTGGAGCTTGAATCGTTCCTCGATCTCGAACAGCAGTTCGATGATCGCCACCGAGTCGAGGCCGAGGTCATCACGAAGATGATGAGCTTCAGTAATCGACGCGGGGTCTCGTTTGAGATAGCTGGCCAAGGCCTGAATGATTTTAGCGGTAACCGCAGGATCGATCCGTTCAGTCATTATAGATGCTCCTTCAAGTGGAATGAGGCTCCTCGCATGTGACGGCTGCGACGGGATCCTCGATATCGTTCAACCGTTGTTATGCCACAAATTTCTTAAAGACAACCGTGGCATTGTTACTGCCGAATCCGAAGGCGTTTAAGAGGGCGTAACGAACCTTTCGTTCTTGGACGGCACGTGAGATCCCATCCAAACGGCAGGCTGGGTCCGGGTCCTCGTAGTTCGCTGTGGGATGGATTTGCCCGGTATGGATTGAAAGAGTCGTGGCCACCGCACCGATCGCTCCAGCTGCTCCCAAGGTATGGCCGATGAGCGATTTTGTGGCACTGATGGCAATTTTTTCTGCGCGATTCTTAAACAGAATCTTGACCGCTTTAGTCTCAACGGCATCGCCGATCGTCGTAGAGGTCGCGTGCGCGTTGATGTAGTCGACCTGATCCGGCCCGATCCCGGCCGAGTCGAGACCGATCTTCATGGTCGTGGCGATTTCCTGACCATCCTCCTGAGGGATGACCATGTGATAGGCTTCGCTGGTGGCCGCATAGCCGACCAGTTCAGCATAGACTCTCGCTTTCCGCTTCTTGGCATGCGCCCATGACTCGACCACTAATGTGGCAGCTCCTTCGCCCATGACGAATCCGTCCCGGAGCCGATCAAAAGGGCGTGAGGCTCGCTCTGGAGCATCGTTAAACTCGCTGGAGAGGGCACGCAAGGAACAGAACCCGGCAAACACCAGGGGAGTAATGCTCGCGTCAGCTCCGACGGCAATAATCACATCGGCCTGGCCGCTACGAATGCTTTGCAGGGCTTGGCCAAGGGCATGAGCACTGGAGGAGCAGGCCGTCGAGATCGTAAGGTTTGGGCCTTTGGCACCGTGTGCCATTGCGACGATACCCGACGCCGAATTGAGGGTGATCGTTGGAATAAAATTCGGATGGACGCGATGCGGTCGTTGCGTTTTAAAGAGCTGTGTGATTTCACGCTCACCCATTACCATCCCGCCCATGCCAGCTCCGACAATGACACCGACGCGATGGGGAGCCTCCTTGGCCATATTCAGATCGGCATCGGCGAGTGCCTCTTTCGAAGAAACTAAGGCGAATTGCGCGTACCGATCCACGCGATTTGCCTGCATCGTTGTTAAATACTGTTCTGGTGAGAAATTGTGGATCTGCCCGGCAACCCGCGAGCGATAACCGGACATCGGAAACCATCCCAGAGAAGGGATTGCAGTAATCCCCGAGCGACCCGCAAGGGCTGACTTCCAGAACTCACTGACGCCGATCCCGATAGGAGCAATCACTCCGAGACCGGTAATGACTACGCGCGAGGCCATGCTTCTCCCTCCTTATGGGCGCACACGGCGCCTTTCTTACCGGAAGACCGATGGACAGTCAACTAGGAAACCTCTCTTTAGTGCCTAACTTTGAGTAACAGATAGAAGCCGAAGCTGAGAAATAGTGTATTAGCCATCCAGCCAGCAAGCATGGGAGCCAACGCTCCCCCTCGTCCGAGTGCAATGGCGACGGAGTGTGTCGTCCAGTAGCAGAACCCGACGATGAACGCTTGTCCAATACCTACGGCCATGTTGCCACCACGGACTCCGCTTCGGCGCAAACTCAACGCAATGCCGACGAGCACCATCACGACTGTCACCAATGGGAATGCCACACGACCGTAGTAGTCCGTCAACAGACGGGCGAACGAGAAACCTTCGTGCCGAAAGCGCCCGAGGTAGTTTCGAATTTCTTGAAACGTCATAGTTTCCGAGTTCCCCACAACCGAGGAGGAGAAATCATCGGGAATCAATGGAATGCTGATCGCCTGTTCTGTGAACAACGCCAGCTCTACGGTCTCGTCCGATTGAAAGCGGCGATGAGTCCCGTTTAGCAGGGTCCAGCCTTGAGGTGTATAGTGGGCTTCAGCCGCTTCTGTAATCCGGTCAAGCGTAAACGGTGGACGAAAATAAAAGATTCGGACACCCCGAAGGACTGTCCCTGCAACATCGATCTCATTGACTTCCATCAGGCCGTCCGCGCTGATACGGGCCCAGGGCTGGGTGGCTTTGACGGTGACTGGAGCCGGTCTTTGTTCGATCTGGATCGCACGGATTTCTTCGGCTTTTTCCGACGCGAGCGGAATGACGGTCGAGCTGAAGAGAAAGAGAATCATAGACACGCCAGTGGCAAACAAGAAAAAAGGAGAAGTCATCCACAATAAGCTGACCCCACAGCTGCGCATGGCGGTGATTTCATTACTGCGCGCAAACAGACCAAGTGTCAACAAGGTCGCCACCAAGATCGCGAACGGAGCGACTTGGAAGGAAATAGCGGGAATTTTCAACGCGAAATACGTGAGGATCGGAACGATTCCCGATTCATAACGTAAGAACCGGCGGACCTTCTCGAAAAAGTCGATCACGAGATAGATAGTCACCAAACCGGAAAAGCACATCCCGAAGATTTTCGAGTATTCGCGGAGGATGTACCGGAAAAGAATCGTCATGCTGCTATTGCCTGCTCATCCGTAAAAAAAGTGCGACAGTGATGATGATGAAAATAATATTAGGCAGCCAAGCACCCGCAAAGGGATGCAGAATCAGAGCCGTCACTAAAAAGTCGCACCCGACATTCAGGATATAAAATGCGATGATGATACCCACGCCGACAGCAAATCCGCCGACCCGTCCAGACCGCTTCGAGACGATTCCGACTGGCACGCCGAGCAGACAGAATACAAGCGAGGCGGTCGGAAAAGCCAAATCTTTATAGTATTCCATCAGACGACGAAGCGAGCCGGCATCCTTCCCGCCGGACTCGGCCAGCCGGGCCATGATCTGTTCATAAGACGGGCGCTCTTCACTCGCCGAATAGCTGCTGAGGTTCAGATCGATCTTGAGATCGTAACGGGCAAACGCAATCTGCTGATACTGGTCCACCTGACGCGGCCGGCTATGGATGACTCCATTCACCAGCTGAAGTGCGACCTGCGCATGGGCGGCATCCATAAACACGTGGTATTGTTCCGCCACGATGACGCGAGGCTCTTCGGGCACGCGTTCATCCGAGATAAAGATGCCCTCCGCCGGCCTGTCCGGCTCACCTTCTGGAACATAGATCATCATGCGCGGAATTGGCTCATTGAAGGTGCCTCGCTCCAACGCCAGAACAAGCTGATCTTTGAGCAGGTTGAGCGCCACCTTTTTGAGATTCAATGAGCTCCAAGGCTGTCCCCATTGAGATAAGATCAAGGTCAACGTAAAGACACATACGGAGAACAGAAGGACCGGTTGCGAGAGCCGAAATAGACTGAGTCCGGTCGCGCGCATGGCAACCAATTCCTTGTCAAAGGACAACCGGCCAAATGCCGTCACCGAGGCGATCAGCCCTGCAATCGGAAGTGTGAGTACGAGACCGGAGGGAAGCAGCATGGCAATCACTTTGAGGACCGCCCAGAACCCGACCCCCTTGGACACCAACAGTTCGACAAGGCGCAACAGCTCCCTGGTCAACATGACAAAGCACAGCGCACCGAGACTGAGACCAAACGGAGAGAGCAGTTCCGTAAAGATGTAGCGATCGAGCAGTGTTCGTAAGATCACAGAATGTCTGGATGGGAAAAGTTGTGATCACTATAGGGAAGTCCTTCTCGCCTGTAAACACAGGAGAAAGTCTTCTCCACAAAGATTCGCTTGACAGGTCCTGAAGCCTATGTTACATGCAGCGCGACTTTCCACTCACAAGATGGGTTCCGTGAGCGATGCACCACTCCTTCAGGTTCCCGTCCCTTCTACAAACCGAATTCTTACACAATTTATTTTCAGTTTTGATGCGCGTAATTGAGTGGGGCCGCTACGTAACCAGTCGTAGTTGTTGAAAAAAAGGAGGGCTTCTGTGAAGACAAAAGGCACGGTCAAGTGGTTCAACGATCGAAAAGGGTTTGGCTTTATCCGGCTGGATAGCGGAGAAGACGTCTTTGTCCACTACTCTGCATTACAAGGAGACGGCTTTAAGACCCTCAAGGAGGGTGAAAACGTTGAGTTCGAGATCGTGCAGGGAGCCAAGGGGCCTCAAGCGTCCAATGTGCTCAAGGCGGAGATCGCCGCATCATAGAATCGTCACATCTTCCGTTTTGTTCGGTAGAGGAGCTGGTTCTCCAAATCGGAGGACCAGCTCCTCTACTCGAGTACGTGCTGCCTGATTCTTCCATTTCCTAGACAAAATTCCTTGCGACTGTTAGCGTTTGGTTGTTCTGATCATGGAGGTATTATTGTGCCCCCGGATCGAAGTCGAGTTCTTCAACGAGCGCAGCTCCTCGCATCCCGCGGACAGTACGAAGCGGCCATAGCCGAATGGAAAAAACTGGCCGCAGATTCCCCCGCCGACGGCACCATTCATAATACGATCGGTGATTTGCAACTGAAACGAAACGCTTCAGGGGAAGCCGCTACTGCATTCTTGCAGGCGGCCTCGGCATTCAGAGCCGAAGGCTCGACCCTCAAGGCCATTGCCGCCTTTAAAAAGGTCCTGAAATACGATCCGGCTCGATATGAGGTCTATCGCCACCTTGGCGACTTGAATGTGGAACGTGGACTCATCAGTAGCGCGGTCCAGGACTACCTCACGCTGGGGAAGTACTACCTAAAAGAACGTCGCGGAAAAGACGCGCTCGAAGTGTACAAGAAGATCGTCCTCCACGATCCATCGAATCTCAACGCACAGCAGCGCGTCGCCGAACTCTGTGTCCAGGAAAACCAGCAAGATGAAGCGACCACCGTGTATCTTCAGCTGGGCCGTGAGCGATCAGCGCAAGGACGATACGATGAGGCGAAAGACGCGTATCTCGCTGTCCTTAGGATTGATCCTGCGAACAACGAGGCCTCCCAATTCGTGGAGAGCCTGAAGAAGGGTGGAACCGGATCGACCAAAGCAGTCAAACTAGGATCCACTGTGCCGGTACAGAAACCGTCGGAACCAGTCGACCTTCTGGCTGAGGCCGTTCGTCGCATTGACGAAAAACAGTATGCCGGCGCTGAAGCGATTCTGAACCAAATGCTCACACGAGAACCAGGGAATCCCCAAGTCTGTCAACTCCTGGCTCGGTTGCACTTGCAACGCGGGGATATCCAAGTGGCGCTGGGAGAGTATCGTTTCTTGGCTGGGGCCGCGTTGCGGGCCCATGACCTCACACTTGCCGAATCGTTGATTCAGGAGTTCTTGTCCGCAGACCCGAACTCCGTTCCGTTACTGGAGCTGAACGGAGAACTCCTCGAAGAACAAGGCAATGGTGGGGGAGCCGCCATCCAGTATGCAAAAGCCATCGAACTCTTACTTGAACATCCAGAGCCCGGCATGGAAAGTTTGCATGAGGAGCTCTTCGAAAAAGTGCGATCGCTATCCAGCGATGACGCGTTCGTGAATCGACTGACGACAAAGATGAAGAGAGGGGTCTCTGACGAACGGAGTGAATCTGTTCAGACTGCGTCTGTTGTGAGCACGCCTTTGAACCACGTCGAGTCCCTACGAACCGAGGGTGAATCACTGAGAGCTGATTCAGACAGTGTTCAGGCAGTCCGTCCAAACGGTCGGATGAAGGAAGACCAACACTTTTCGGTGGCAGGTACGGAGCCCGACAACGTCAACCCTCTTGCCAAGGACAGTGGATCGCAGAAAACCCCCAGTGAGTCGAAAGCAGCTCCTAATGGACAAGATGTTCGGCATCCATCGCTCACTGCCTCACCTGGGTCGAGTGCCAAGACTCCACCAGCTCCACACGTAGCACCAGAAGCCCCGATGGCCTCGCATCCGCCGCAGAACAAGCCGGCAGGAGCTCCAGCAGTCGCAAAGCCAGTCGCTGCACAAAAGAGCGAAGTGCGCAAGGCCGAAGTCCCGCAGGCACCTGTTCCGCAGCCGCCCAAGCTCGTCTCGGTTCAAACATCTGTCGAATCAGCTGCTCCTAGTAAACCAGCCGTGGCTCCACCAGCGACCGTAAAGGAACCGATGGCGGCTTCTGACTACGAGACGCACTATGCGTTAGGTGTCGCGTACAAGAACATGGGGTTGTATGAGGAAGCCAAGGAGGAATTTCACGTATCGATGAACAGCGACTCCTACTATCTTGATTCGGCACTCATGACGGCGGTCTGTCTCAAGGAAGAGCACCAACCCACTCAGGCAATTCTTGGACTGGAAACGGTCTTGGCTGATCCTCGTTGCCAAGGGGCTAAGGGGCAAGCCATTCGCTATGAGTTGGGGTTACTCTATGAAACAGAGGAACTGTGGGAGAAGGCCGCTCACGCATTCGAGTCGATTCCGTTATTCCATGATGTCCCACAGCGACTGGTGGCCTTGAAGGGGAAACACGGGGGAGGGAACATCGCCTTTCGGTACGCCTCGTAGGGTCCAATCCTCGTTCTCAATCACACCTCAATTCACTCGATTCGGTGCCTGGCGTCCTCCCAACACGGCTGCAATGTTGTCGAGGCAGATGAGCCCCATACGTACACGCGTCTCAAGTGTAGCCGATCCGAGGTGAGGAAGAAGAACCACATTCGGCAGAGCTCTCAAACCAGCAGAAACCATCGGTTCGTGTTCGTAGACATCCAGCCCAGCGCCCGCGATCGTTTGCGCCTCAAGCGCCGACACCAACGCCACCTCATCAATCACCGGTCCACGGGATGTGTTGATCAGGTAGGCGGTTGGTTTCATCAGGGTCAGCTCGCGTCGGCCGATCAGGTGACGAGTCGTATCGGTGAGAGGGACGTGGAGCGAAAGAAAATCGGATTTCGCAAGGACCGCATCAAGGGGTTGCCATTCCCATATGACACCCGATGGGGCAGGGACGCGATGACGGCCTGCATAGATCACGGGCATCCGAAATCCGGACGCTCGTTGCGCGACAGCCTGGCCAATGCGTCCCATGCCAACAATGCCCAGTGTCTTGCCAGAGACATCGGCGCCCAACAGTTGGGTTGGCGTCCACCCAGGCCAGTCGCCGGTCCGGATCCAGGTGTCTCCCTTCACGATATGCCGTGCCAGCGCCAGCAACACCGCCCACGTCAAATCGGCAGTAGCATTGGTGAGCACGTCCGGGGTATTGGTAACGGTGATACCACGTTGGGTTGCGGCAGGCACGTCGATGTTGTTGTAGCCGACTGCATAGTTGGCGATGATTTTCAGCCTTGTTGCATGGGACAATAATGAGGCGTCGATGCGATCGGTCAATGTGCAAATCACCGCATCTGCTTGTGCAACATCTTGGTGGAGTTCCTCCAGCGTTGGTGGCCGATCTGCTGGTGTGGCAGACACTTGGTAGTATCGGGGAATTGCGTCCAACACTGGCTGTGGTAACTGGCGGGTGATATATAAGGCCGGGCGATCCATTGGGCGATCTATTGTAGGAGAAATTGACCACAAGGACAACGACTGAGGGTGTCTG